>JACZKW010000105.1:0-26097 GCA_014859835.1 Thermoplasmata archaeon
GCAGATGGTTTCGAATCCCAGGTAGGCAGATGGGCAGGCATCGACACCGCTCTCGCGCCCAGGGACATCACCACCTGCTTCCAGTACAGGCTCACAAACATCGATATCGAACATGAATACTGCGAATTCGTGCTCGGGAGCAAAGCGCCGGGAGGATACATCTGGATATTCCCGAAGAACGAAGATACCGCAAATGTCGGAATCGGCATGCAATTCACGAAGTTGCACGAGATAGCTGACGCCAAGAAACACCTGGACAAGTTCATCCAGGGCGACCCCAGACTGAGGAAGGGGAAGCCACTGGAATTGGTGAGCGGTGCGGTTTCGATATGTGCGCCTATCGAAAAGACGATAGGCGATGGAGTCATCCTCGTCGGTGACGCCGCGAGACAGATCGACCCGATCACCGGAGGAGGGATATCGAACTCATGCAGATCGGGAAAGGTCGCGGGAGAGGTCCTTGCGAAAGCCACCCGGGAGAACGACTTCAGCGAGAAGTCGCTCATGCGATATGAGAACGGCTGGCGCAACCTGATCGAGAACCAGCTCTACAGGAACTGGCTCGCCAAGGAGAAGCTCGTGACTCTCCCTGACGAGACTTTCGACAAGGTGATCGCGACATTGAATGAAGTGGGCGTGGAGAAAATGTCCACGCTCGCGATACTGAAAGCGATAGGGGATAAGTATCCAGAACTCGTCAAGGAATTCCAGGAATTCCTCTGAGAAGGCCAAACATCGCATACGCACTCATGACGGTTCGGATACGGGCGAAGGAGTGACCGGATGAGATTGCTCGAACGCCTGACCGAGAATAGGCGGAACGTGGTCATAGTAGCGGGTCTGATAATACTGCTCGCGGCTTCGATCAGATTCTATCATATCGGCTGGAGCTTCTCCAACAACGGCGTCGATGAGGGTGTGATGCTTCAGCGGTCGCTGCTCATCGATTACGGCTTCGAACTCTACACGGAACTCCCGTGCGACCAAGCGCCGTTCGCATTCTACATTGGCGCGATATTCAGCGGAGATGTCGTCACGCTTCGCTCGTTGGAAGTGGCGCTATCGATATTCGCAATCCTCGCATGTATGGCCGCAGCCAGGCGGATCAGCGGGGATATCGCCATGCTCGCAACCGGACTCTTCCTTGCGGTCGACTTCGCGTTCCTGAGGGAGTCGCGGCTGTACTCGCTGGATGGAATGGCCAGTTACTTTCTGGCGTTCTCGTTCTTGGCCCTTGTATATTACATTCAAAAGGATAGCAGGGTGGCCCTTGTCGTAGGAGGGCTGCTGATGGGGGTATCTGCATCAGTGAAGCTATTGGGAGCTTTCGGGGTCGTGGGCGTGCTCCTATTCTTCATCATCGAAGTGGTCAGGGAGAGATCCCTCGGTTCGAAGAGAGCCGTGGATATGGCGCTGTTCTTCTCAACATCCATATTGCCGCTGGTTCTCTTCCTGGCTGTCCTGGACACATCGGCGATGCTCCAGGGAATGATATTCGACCAGGCGCATAGAGAATTCGAACCGTTTCTGAAGTTGGCGATCCTGGCATATCTCGGACTGAACTTGTCATACATACTTCCATTCATCTATGCGCGCAGCTTGTGGTCCGCGGGACGAGAGATACGTCTCCTCATGGTCGTCTCCGCGGTTCTGTTGCTCCTGATGTTATTCCAACCCCTGGTATTCTTCCATCACCTGGTCCTGATGAGTCCTTCCCTCGCCATACTTGCAGGTGTGGTGACGGCTGAGACCGTCAGGACCAAAAAGAGCATCAAAAGGAGGACCAACCTCGGGAAGATGCTAAAAAAGAACACCGCGATGAGACGCTTCGCGGCGGCTGTCATCCTCATGGACGTGGTCGCATCCGCCGGTCTAGCGTTCTACGGTATCGCCGCCCAGGGTGAACCGTCTGAAATAGCGTATGCGGAGATGCTGCGAGACATAGCGGATGGCATCGAGAACCTCACAGGGAACGACACTTGGGTGATCTGTGGCGACCCGCTGATCGCGACCCAGGCCGGTGTGCTCACACCACCACAGGTCGCCAATGTCGCGTATAGACGATATCCGCAACTGACACTGGACGATGTGACGAACGCGATAGACGAATACAATGTATCCGTGGTGGTCGTATGCTTCCGCCTCAAGGACATAGGAGGACTGACCGCATACCTCCGCGAGAACAACTACTCGATGATATTGCCCAGGTACATCGGAAGCGGGAACGACACCGTGCTGGACCTGTTCGAGGACAGCATCGATCCAGTCTACTTCTACATCAAGAACGACCTCGCATTCGCCCTCGACATCCCGATCCTGATGAGGATCAAGCCTTAGGCTTGAATGTCATCTCCTTAGAGAAGGTCCACAGGGAGTTCGCGAAGAAGTTGAATGTGCTGACCAGGAAGATCACTATCACTTGGGCGAGCAGGAGATACACGCTGGCCTTGTCCTGGCCGACCCCGACCGCCGGGAATACGCTCTCCACGAGCAGATACAATAGTATCAGGTTCAGCATGAGGCCATCCAAACTGACCAGCAGGAACTGAGGATACTGTATGCGTATCTTGCCCTTCGACCGGAAGGTCCACCACCGATTCCAGATGAAATTGTTCGTATCTGCAACGACGAACGCGACGGCCTCAGCCGTAAGATAGTAGAGCATGAACAGCTCGACGCCTGCCCACAGGATCGCAAGGTTGATCACCGTGCCGATCCCGCCCACGAAGGCGAACTTTATGTATCTCGCGAGCCAGGGTTTCTTGTGCTCGTAGAGCTTGATGCAATGATCAATATACTTCAGGGTGACCGAAGTCCCCAATTTGCTCTTGCCGGCCTTCCTGTCTGCGAAAGTGATCGGGACCTCGTCTACCTTCTTGATCCTCCCCTTGACGAGTATCTCGAGGGCGATCTTGTAGCCAATGGGATTCAGCTCGACCCCGTCAATCACTTCGCGTCTGATGGCGAAGAAGCCTGACATCGGATCCTTCACCTTGGTCAGGCCCTTGGCCAGGAGGGTCGCACATTTGGATATCATGCGCCTGTGGAAAGGCCAGTTCTCGACCATTCCGCCCTTTATGTATCTGCTTCCAATGACCATGTCCGCGTTCTCATCGACAAGTTTTGCGACCATCGCGGGTATCTTCTCTGGGGGATGGCTGAGGTCTGCGTCCATGACCACGATAATCTCCCCCTTTGCAGCATCGAATCCCTCCAACACAGCTGTAGAAAGGCCAAGCTTGCCTGCTCGGTGAATCACCTGGATATCGTACTTCTTTCCCAGGTCATCTGCCAACTGGCCAGTACCGTCCGGGCTGTTGTCATCGACAATGACCATCTCGACATCGATGCCCGAGGCGGAGCACGCAACGTTAACCCTCCTGACCAGTTCCTCAACATTGTCCCGCTCATTGTATGTCGGGACTATCACGGAGATCGTATTGGTTCCCCCTTGAGCCGAAGCCGTCTCTTGTAGATTAATGATGCTACCACGCTCACTGAGATGACGATCAGGACTGCTGCGATGGCCACCCAAGTGGCGAGGTCCCCCCTCAGGTTGTCATAGCTGAGCCATGATAGAACGACAACGACCGATGACTTGACCACCGCTCCGACGAATATGTAGACTGCGCATTTCCTTATGTCCCAACCACACACGGCCATGAACGCACCAGTATACGGGACGACCGGCGCTAACCTGTTCAATAACAGCAACCTCTCGTCCTTTACGATGAGGAAATCGGTGTATTGCTTCATCCTCTTCTCAATCCAATGTGGCAATTTCGCGAATTTGACAAGTGAATATAGCAGGAAGTTCCCGCACAGGCTGGAGAAGCTCGACACGATGACGATCAGAGCACCCCATGCGAAGGAATTCGAATGTGCGCCGAATATGAAGACGGTCCATATCTCTGGGAGCGTCGGGAAACCGGTACCATCAATCAATATGATCGATGCGAGGGCGAGGAGCATCCCAGGATCGCCCAGCGACGAGAAGGTGTTGATGATATCCTCACCTATCAGCCCGGATACCCCCTTCAGCCATTTCCTCGTACATCGCTTTGAGCATCTTGGCGCACTTCTTTATGTCGTGCTCCTCGGCAAGAGACCTCGCGCCAGTCACCATGCTCGCTCTCAGCGCCGGGTCATCGAGCATCTGCTCTAGCTTCGACACGAACTCCTCGTCAGTCCTGGCCTTCAGGCAGTGAATGCCGTCCTTGACCCATTCCTCGTAGACGGGAATGTCCCTGATCAGCAACGGACATCCACAACTGGCCGCCTCTAGCATGACATTGCCATAGCTCTCGGCTTTGGTGGGGAACACGAACACATCCGCAGCGGAGTAGACCCCTACTATGTCCTCGAAAGGAATGTGTCCAACGAAGGATACTCGGCCAGTGGATGTCTCGTCGAGAGCATCCTTCAAGAGCACCTCGGACGCGCCCACCCATACGAACTTCACATCAGGTCTGTGAGCCATCCGAGAGGACATAGATACGAAAGTGTCGACTCCTTTTCTGGGGATGCGCAGGCCAACACTGACCACCAGTCTCTCATCGGGCTTGACGCCCCAACGCTCCCTGAATGATGCACCCCGTTCAGGGTCTCTCACGAATACTTCCCTATTGATTCCGTTCGGAATGATCCTGAATGGCCTCCTCACTCCGTCTCTGGATAGGGACTTGGCCACATATGGCGTTGCACCCAGGACAATATCACCCATATTGTAGAAGAGGACCGAATACATGCGGACGAAGGGATAGAATAGGGAACCACCAACGAACCCGCCTTTTATAAGCTCGGGCAGATGCCGGCCATGTACGACCAGTGGTTTTCCGGAGATCTTCCTCTTGATCGCCCATAGAAATGAGTTGGGCAGAGGGCTGTGTATATGAAGGACGTCATAGTCCTCCTCCGGCTTGTTCATAATAACCCTGCATCCGAGCTTCTCCAGCTCCCTCACGACCATCGGAGCGTTCGTTCCCATGCCGCCAGGGTTCTTGTAGGGTATGATGCCCTTGTAAGATTCGAGCTCAGTGAGCATGCATACCGATACCATTTGAAGTCCAACCTGAGAGTAATCAGGGGCAGTTAGTCGCGCACCCCAACACCGCGAGCATCTGTCTGCGTGGATAAATAAATAACCCAGCTGGTTGAACGTAATCGTACCGGAGAAACGAGGATGGCCAGTTCCTTCCAAGAAACGTATTTATAGATAACCGATGCTCGATGGCTCCGTGGAGAGGAAGACGATGGCGACCTATGCATTGATGTTCGCAATAGGAACGTTCATACTGTGGGGTACAACCAACTTCCTGATAGGCTACGGTGAGAAGAACCAGAAGATCGACCCCAACCTGTTCACGGCGATAATGTGGATGGCGATGGGCGCATTGGGGATCGCCCTCTTCGCATACATCTGGTTCACGGGAAAGTACGAATCGATCGACACCAAGATCGTATTCCCCCTCGCTGCAGGTATATGCCTGGGCATCGGCCTCCTATCGTTCGTCTATGCGATGTCACACTCAGACATGGGCACGGGGGCGACCGCAGCCATAGCCACGTCGAATGCGGTCTTCACGACCATGCTCGCATTGATCTTCCTCAGGGAACAGCTGAGCGTAAAGGAATGGATCGGCATCGGAACCGTCGTGCTCGGGATAGTAATCCTGAGGTTCTAGGACTGCAGCCCAGCATCCTTCCGCCAGATGACCTCTCCATTCTTCATCACGAGTGAGCACAGGTTGGTGCCGAATCTGTATGGCATATGAGCGTATGATGGCACATTCATCATCACGATATCCGCCCTCTTCCCGTGCTCCAGCGACCCGATCCTTTTCTCAAGCCCTATCGCAGCTGCTGCATTGAAGGTCGCGGCGGTGATGGACTCCTCAGGAGTCATTCGCATCTGATAACATGCGAGGGCCATGGTGAACTGCATAGATTCGTTCCAGCAGTTTGGGTTCATATCAGTACCGAGTGCTATTGGCAGTCCCAGGTCGATCAGTCTCCGTGCATCCGCGTAAATACCGGTCATCGATGTGAAAGGTGTGCCAGGAAGCATCACTCCGATAACTTCCTTCCTGGCCATTGCCATGATCCCATCGTCCGATGGCTTCGCGAGATGCTCAGCGGAAATCGCGCCGCATTCCGCTGCGAGTTCGGCACCTCCAGTTGTCACGAACTCGTCCGCATGGACCTTCAGTCCGAGTCCAAGAGCCTTGGCTGCGAGGAGGACCCTGCGCGACTGTTCCACATCGAACACTCCGCGCTCGCAGAAGACATCGCAGTACTTGGCCAGAGAACGCTTTGCGACCTCGGGCATCACATCGTCGATCACGAATGAGATGTAATCATCGGACCGTCCTTCGAATTCTGGTGGTACGGAATGGGCACCCAGGAACGTTGGAACGATATCGATGGGATAGGTCTGGCCGAGCTTGTGCGTTGTCTCCAGGATACGGAGCTCAACATCTCTATCAAGACCGTATCCGGATTTCGCCTCGATCGTCGTTGATCCGTGAGCGATCATCGATTCGAGCCGTCTTGCAGATTGAGAGAACAATTCATTCTCAGACGCGGCCCTGGTGTCCTTGACGGTACGCGATATGCCGCCACCCATTGATAGAATCTCCAGATACGATTTCCCCTTCAGCTTCAGCGCGAGTTCGAACTCCCGCGATCCTGCGAACACGAGGTGAGTGTGTGGATCAATAAGACCAGGCATGACGACCTTGCCGGATGCATCGATCAGCTCCATCCCTGTGGCGCCATGCTTCTTCAATACTGTCTCTGAGCGACCGACATCCACCACGATACCATCGGATACGACTACAGCTCCATCTGGAATTATGGATAGATCAGCCATCTCAGCACGAATCCTAGCTCTCTTTGGTCCCCTCAGTGTGAGAAGCTCTGATGCGTGCGCAATGATTGTATCTTCGCCCATCCTGACCGGCGCAGTAATCATGGTCGGTGCCTATAAGAGAATCGGGTGGGCTCACACTCTCTTGCCCAGGAGCTCGTTGACGACGTATTGATATGTGTCCTGTGGATTCAGCATCTTCCTGAAGTATCTGTAGTCATCGGAGTCCAACTCGCCAAGGAGATATGCAGCGGACCCGTAGCTTATGGTTCCGATAATCGCAAGGAATATGAGCGATATCCAGTCGATCGATGGCACCACCAACCATCTGACGACATACATGGACGCCACCATGGCAATCGCGCTCAGAAGGTGTCTGAACGATCGCGAGTTCGGGAGTATCTTGCCTATTCGCCATGCCATGTATCTGAGGGTGAAGAAATAGAATATTGAGGTCGCCAGCAGTGCGAGCCCCGCCCCAGTGCCTTTCAATCCCAGCATGGGTATCCCCAGAAACGTCTTCGGGACCAGTATTATCATCAGTGCCAGCTGCACCAACAATCCACCGGTCCCGACCATGAACAGGGTAACGGGTCTTCCCACGCCTGCAATGACCGACCTGAGCGGGAGCACTAACGCGAGGACTGCGCCGGCGAGGACAAGGATGTTCATAGTAGTGATCGCTGTGGAGAATTCCTCAGTCAGGAAGATCCTTAGGATATCGGAACCGAAAACCAAGTAGAAAGCGGCGGTAGGAATGACCACTAATGACACATATCTCTCGGCTTGATTGACGACATCCCAGCTCGCTCCGACATCGTTCTTTATGAAGTAAGTAGTGACGGACGGGAGAATGAGCGTCGCCACGGATAACGAAAAGACACCAACGAAGACAGCCATCCTCTGCACGCCGAAATAGAGTCCCAACTCCGTCTCCCCCCAGAAATAGCCGACGATCCATTTATCGAGATACAGGTCCAGTATGATCGTCACCGAAACTACGAAGACCGGTACGAGCGAGCGGATGTAGCTCATCATCATCATTCGGTCCGGGACCGAAATGGGATAGCGACGCATGAGCAATGCCACGAGCAGGACAGAGGTGATCATTCCGGCGGCGTACGCTGCGGACAGAAGGGCGGGGCCATTGTAGCTGCTGCCCATCACGGATGTGGCCACGTAGATCACGAACACGACTCGCACGATGAGTTCCAATATGGCTGGAACCTGCACCTTCGCACTCGCATCCAAAGCGTCGAACGTGTGAGTCGCGATCTGACTGATCCCGAGAAGGATGTAGTAGACCAGAAAGACGTACATCGAATCAACGAGTTGGGTCAGGACATATGAATCGGTTGGCATGCCCGCACCCATGTATCCATCCTTCCACAACTCAATCATGAAGAATGTGATGACCGCGAAGATCGCCAGGAGCGTTAGCCGTATCGCTGCATATGCCCCGATGCATTTTGCGACGTCGATCGAATGCTTGATGTGGGTCCTGTGTACCGAGCCCATTCCGAAGTCTGAAAGGAAGCTCAGGATGCCCACGGACGCCATCGCATAGCCGAGTATGCCGAGGACGGATGGCCCCATGTTCTTCGCTATGAACACGAGTGCCGTCGTTCCGAGAACTGCGCCCAAAACACTATTCAAGACCGAGAGGGCAGCCTTAGAACTCATCAGCCTATCA
Source organism: Thermoplasmata archaeon (assembly GCA_014859835.1). Classification (GTDB taxonomy): domain Archaea; phylum Thermoplasmatota; class Thermoplasmata; order UBA10834; family UBA10834; genus UBA9653. Next base: position 8,562 of record JACZKW010000105.1, read on the forward strand.
GGGGTGGCTGCTGTGCTGGCGCCCTCCTCAGGCATGAATCCTAAAGATATGGGTACCCATATAAATCTATGGAATTGAGCTAGGTTCAGATGGAGGCCGCGACTCGCTTCACGATCTCCAATCCTTTCTCTATGTTCTCTTCAGAATTCGCATATGAGAATCTCAGGTGGCCCTCGCCCAGGGACCCGAAGGCGCTACCTGGAGCGCATATGACCCCTTCCTTCAGGATCCTCATGGCGAAATCATCCGATGGCAGGTTCTGCGAGTATTTCGGGAACGCATAGAACGCGCCTCCGATAGGCGTTGTAGAGAATGTCGGTATCTCCTGCAGCTTCCTCAGGGCGATATCCCTCCTCCTCCTGAAGGTGTCCTGGAGCTGTTTCTTGAACCGTTCTCCGTGCTTCAACCCCTCGAGCACCGCATATTGGGTAGGCGTCGATGGGCACGCGAGTGCGTAATACTGCACCTTCGAGAGCTGCTGGACTATTTCCTTGGAGGTCGCGACATATCCGATCCTCCATCCCGTTGCTGCCAATGATTTCGAGAACGAATCGATGATTATGGTATCGTCATGGAAACGAGCGAATGACCAATGATCACCATCATAGATGAAATTGTGATACACCTCGTCCGAGAGGATATAGAGGTCGTGTTCAGCAGCTATGTCGCAGATCGCCTTCACGCATTCCTTTGGGAAAACCGACCCAGTCGGGTTGGATGGGCTGTTCACGATTATCGCTTTGGTCCTAGGGGTCACAAGGGATTTCATCTCCTCTATGTCAGGCATGAAGGAGTTCTCATGCGTCAGTGAGTATTCCACCGGACGGCCCCCTGCAAGCGCAACGTCCGGACCGTAGATGATGAAGCCGGGATTGGGTACGAGGACCTCGTCACCCTCGTCAATGATCGTATCGCATGCTATCATCATACCCTCGGTCGCTCCCGCAGTGATGATTATGTTCTCAAATGTGATATCGTGCCTGAAGCGCTTGAGACTCTTCGCTATGGACTCACGCAACTCCGTGATTCCAGCGCTTGGCCCGTACTTGTTCCGGCCAGCGTCCAAGGCCCTCTTGAACGCCTCGATTGTCTCCGGCGGTGGCTGGACGTCCGGCTCTCCGAGGCCGAGGTTGATGGCACCTGGTGGTGCAGATTCGAACAGCCTCCTTATCCCTGACATCTTCAACGATGCGACTCGCTTGGGAAACATCAAGATGGTTAACGTACACATTCGTACATTAATAGTTCGGGGATACAAACGCGCAGGATAAACCATGATAGCAAGGAACATGAACCCAGGCGAGGCCGCGACCAAGATCGCATAAGAGGGAATCACTGGCCCGTCTGAGCCATGACAACATTCAACTAGCGCAAATGCCCTCTTGGTGCTGCGAGACGGACGGACCGCATGGGTTCCCATCTTGCATAGGGGGAAAATCATGATAGCTCGGCGGATAGCATTGGCGATTGCGTTTTGTGGACTGTTCTCATCAGCATTCATGGCAGGTGGTCTTTCTGCCCAATGCGCATCGATTTCGGAAAACGGTTCTTTGGCCAGCGTTTCGGATGATCTCGCGGCACAGGAGAGAAATCCTGAGAGATCTTGGACCATCGGGATGTATTGGGCGGCAGATAACAACATAGACAGCATGACGGATACTTTCCTTGATATCTGGCTCGACAATCTCTGGAACCGTGATGACGTCTCTCTGGCGATATTCATAGACAGGCTGGAACTTCCCGCCAACATAAGCACGGTCACCGAGGAAGGTTGGATCGAGAGGGAATGCATGGGTGATGTCAACTCATCTGATCCAGAGACATTGTCCGATTTCATCGAATTCTTCATGACTGAGCAGTATCTCGAAGCCGAGCATTACATGCTCGTTGTTCAAGACCATGGCCTCGGCTACCTTGGCATCTGTGTCGATGAGGGTGAGGAGGGTAGACCATGGATGAGCATCGACGGACTAGGAAGAGCTCTGGATAAGGCAACGGCTACGACCGGGAAGAAGCTCGATATAATCGATCTCGATGCATGCACGCTCGCAACGGTCGAAGTGGCCTACGAACTCAGGAATAAGGCATCATACCTTGTTGCTTCAGAAATTGCAGTGCCATTCGACGGAATCAACTATATGGCTCTCCTCGATGGGTTGTCGGAGGAGCCAGACATACTGCCCCTTGACCTCGCGTGCAAGATGGTGGACGACTGCGAGGAGTGGTACTCGGCACCTCTTGGCACATATCCCACGCTATATCCGTACATGCAGGATTTCACCACGCTTTCTGTGATGGACCTGAGCAAGATGGACGGCGTCGGGACCGCATTCGCTGCGCTCTCTGAAGAGCTTCTTCCGAAGGACGGGACATTGATCACACCATTCAATACTGCAGCGCAGCAGCATTTCATCGCCATGTGGGAGAACAACATGGGCTGTGGATTCAACTCGGATATCCGTGGGATGTTCGGAGAGCTCGCAGAGGTCCTCGCAGATTCCCACCCGGTCGTTGCATCTCTATGTAAGGACATCGTGAGCGCCGCGGACGATGTGATCGTGAAGAACTGGGAGAGCTGGAGGACGAGGGATAGACTGTCCGGGATGGCCGTATTTGTCCCCCCGTCGATAGGCATATACGATGTGAATTGGGACAGCCTCTATCGAGTATACGACACGCTGGAACTTGATTTCGTGACCGACAGCGGGTGGGACGAAATCCTCCTGAAGTACTTCTGTACGATGAGACAGCACGGGGTATGAAGGAATCGGGCAGCATCAGGTGAATGGCCGACAGGCCAGCGCCTTCAAATAACCTCAGATCTATTGCGGAATTACAATGCAAGGTCCATATCCGAAAAAGAAGCCTCTGAAGACAGTCATAGGGACCTTCGAGCTCTTCGGACAGGAGATCGTCGAGCTATCACCATCGTTCTTCAAATTCTTCGGCAGGCTGCCGAAACTCGTTCAGAGGTCGATCAAGCTCACCCTACCGTTCGTGGCGCTGTTGCTGATGACCATTCTGCCACTTCCTGTGGATCAGCAGATACAGTATGCGCTTGCGATCTTCGTCTGCATATCTATGCTGTGGACCTTCGGTGCTCTGCCTCTTCCGGTGACCGCACTACTGGTTCCGGTTCTGCTCACATTCTATGGCATATTCCACACGACGGAGGCTTTGGTGCCTTTTGCGGATCCGGTAGTCTATCTGCTAATGGGTGGACTGATATTGGCCGAGGCTTTCCGAAAGCACGGTGTGGACAGAAGATTGGCATATTCGATTGTGTCGAAGTTTGGAGGAGAGATCAACAAGATACTCTTCTCGTTCATGCTCGTCGCGGCTGTCCTATCGATGTGGATATCAAACACCGCGACCGTCGCGCTCCTCATACCAGTTGTGCTCGGTCTCGCGTCAAAGGCAGGTGAGGAGAAGGGACGGCTCTCTGTGCTCTTCCTGCTTGGCATAGGCATCGGATCCGCGATAGGAGGCATGGCCACAGTAACGGGATCGGCCCCCAACGCAGTCGCATCATCATTACTAGCAACCAGGCTAGCAGAGGACGGGATGGCGTGGACCTTTGTCGATTGGATGAAGATCGGCCTACCAACGAGCATGGCTCTGCTGGTCATCGCATGGTTTCTCCTCCTGAAAGTGTTCCCAGTCAAGATCAAATCATTGGACATATCCTCAGTCAGCAAGGAGCTGAAAGAGATGGGGCGCTTGAGCGCGGGCGAGAAGAAAACCCTGGGCATCTTCCTGCCGACCGTCGCCCTGTGGATCGTGGGTGCGAACATAGGTGAGATGCTCGGATTCCCTGCGAGTTTTATGAGCGCAACTATCGTTGCGCTCGGTGCAGTGGTCATCCTGTTCGCCACTAGAACCCTCGATTGGCAGGATGCGCGCACAATCTCATGGGACATCTTCCTGATAATCGGCGCGGGACTGGCCTTGGGCGAAGGACTCCAAGTATCTGGAGCTGCTGGATGGATGGCCGAGCAATTGATCAGCGTGACTCATGGCTTCCACATACTCGTGATCATGTTGATAATCGCAGGAGTGTCTGTGACACTGTCCAATTTCATGAGCAACACGGCCACCGCGGCAATCCTGGCACCAGTGCTTATCGGAATGTCCTCGGCGCTCAGCGTTGACCCGAAGCTGCTAGTTCTCGTATGTGGGTTATGCGTGTCCTTATCATTCATGACCCCGATTGGAACTCCACCGTTCACTCTGATATTCTCCACGGGGATAGTATCCAGAAGAGACATAGCGATTGGAGGGATGAGGGTGACGCTCCCTGCGATATTGATAGTGGTTTTGATGGTATACATATTCGTCAAGTTCGGACTAGTCTAGGAGGACGGGGTGGTTAATCGATGAGAGTGTTGGTGATTGGTGCGGGGAAGTTCGGCGTGCGTGTGATAAAGCAGCTTAGGAAGAATCCGAAGCTGGAAATAATCGTGGCAGACCCACATGAGACCCCGGAGGCGGTCGCACAAGGGCTCATACCCAAAGTGGACATCAGGGCTCATGTGACCACGCTCAACTTCGATGAGGTGGTTGAGAAGGTTCGCCCAGATTTCGTTGTCCTCGCAAGGACGCTGCAGGATTGGGAGAAGACGGATACTCCCATGGGAACCCAGTACGTGGTCGGCATGGAGAGAGAACTCACGAAATCAGACGTCCCGGTCTTGCCCCTATCAGAAGATGTACTCTGACCAATAGCGCATCAGTGCACGACGGTCGATCCGTCAAACGATTCGCAGATCATATCACTCCGAGATGACCGATTGCCAGGAGTTCACGAGGAAATGGGCTGACTGCCCTTGCCGATCGAGAGACACGGACAACGCCCTCGGTCATCAATGAGAATCCTTCATCCAAGAAAATATCCTTTGCCAGCTCGTTCGATGTGGATATACCTACATCGGTCCTCCGGTCGGGCAGCCTGGCAATAGCTGATCGAAGCATCGCTCGAGCAGTCTTCTTATCAGGATGATTCATGAACCAAGGACCCAAAGGGTTCAATTCAGAGCCCTTTCTAGCTATGAGCATCGCGGTCACCGAACTGCCGACCAATCTCGCGACAGGATACTCAGGAGGATCAGTCTTCATGGCGTATTGGAAATCACTCTCATGAAAGCCCATCATCCTCGACTGACATTCCGACATGGACAAGGTCTCCTCAAGATCGAGCAGTCTGAACTCAGCGTCCGAGGTTGCGTCCACGGTGTTCTGCTGTCCGCTTGTTCCAGGATGCTTGCAGAAGAATGAGATCTCTTCGACCCTCTTGAATCCGAATTGTGTGTAGAATTCCGCGACATCCGGCATCGCGTGCAATTCCACATTATCCACATCTAGAGAATCCAGGTTCTGAAGAGCGTCGCGCATCATCCTTGCGCCGAGCCTCTTCTTCCTCCAACCCTCTTTCACAATCACATGGACTATGAATGCGGTCTTCCCGAAATTGATCAGGGTGATAAGACCGACAATCTCACCATTAATCTCAGCCACTATGGAGTTCCTAGTGTCAAGGGCGAATATCCTGCGAATCTCATGAAACTCCCAACCCCAATTCTCCTGGTCAATCAGTGAGAAGACTTGATCCAGGTCGGTGTCAACCATTAATCGTATGGATGGTTCGTCAGCCATAATCCCGGATACTGGAATATGATGAGCGCCTAATATACCCACGCAGACCATTGATCTCAAGGGAGTCAACGTACATGCACCCAATGAGAACTGGCCTTTGAAGAACCTGACCAACACAATCGCATTCGTAGCTACAGTCGCAGAGAGAATGCAGAGGATGGAATCGCCCCATAAGTCAGTGACCGATTAGAATCTTGATGGGCGTCGAGAGTCGTCACGCAGAGATTAACAGGATCTTGACCAGCCCGGCGAATGTCTTGGGGCAAGAAGAGTGGCCCATATTTGAATATCGAAGAGGTTTGGTGAGATTATACGTGCGCTTTAATTATTCAATCGATGTGTCCCGTTGATTGATGTGGCACAACGATCGAACAGACGCGCCCCGGAGCTGCCTCATTATTCCTTGAGATCTCGGAATGCCCTCTCCTTACGCCTCTCTCTCTGAAGCGGTCCTGGTGCCCACCAACCCCACTTACCTAGCAGTGTCATCATCGCCGGGACTATGTATGTTCTGACGACCATCGCATCCAACAGGATGGCAAATCCGAGGGCGAATCCGATCTCCTTCAGCATCACCGTGCTCGAAATCATCATCATGGCGAAGGCCGACCCCATGATCACTGCCAAGGCAGTGATGATACCACCGGTCCAGTCTAGGGATTCGACTATCGCATCACGGTCTGACCGCCCTTTGTGCATCTCCTCCCGGATCCTAGTCAGTATGAAGATGTTGTAGTCCATCCCGATGCCCATCAGCATTATGAACAATATCAGAGGGGCAATCCACAGGATCGGCTCGTTCAAAGAGTACCCGAACAGGAGAACCGTCGCAGCAAATGCCCATGAGATGCTCAGCATGATGGATATTATCGCGAACAGTGAGAGCAGAACGGCTCTGAGCACGATGAGCAGCACGATGAAAATACCGATGACCACGACCACCTCCATGATAGTGAACTGCTCGTTCAAGTCCTTGGCCAGGTCGGCGATCACCGCTGTTGCCCCACCGACATATACCACTGCGGATGCCAGTGAAGGATCGTCAGCCTTCAAGGTAGCAATCAAACCCCGAATGTCGTCGATGGTGGCAATCGAGTCTGAAGTCATCGGTCCAGTCTCCAGTATGACAGTTATCAGGACCGTGCGCTGGTCCAGACCTATGGTCTCAAGCATGAGGGACTCCTGACTGGCGCGAGTCTCCGAGGATAACATGCTGAGGTTCCTGTAATCGATTGGAGAACCCCGAGGGTTCGTGGTGCCTGTCACCTGCTTCACGTTTTCCACGTTGGACATGGATGCAGTGACGAGTGCAACAGCATCCAACGAAGGCATACTGAAATTCCCATCGACATACACGGGAGAATCGAATATCACCACGATCTCTGTCGGCATTATCCTGCCAGCACCGAATCCATCGGTCATTGCTGTGATACCCTCGCTACTCTCCGCGCCAGAGGACATACCGCTGATGAAATCGAAACTTGTCTCCGCAGTAAGGAAGACATAAGTCGTTGGAACTGAGATGAGAATGGCTACGAGCATCACAGCCTTCGCATGATTGATCGAGAAGGTCGCGGCCTTGCGGAAATAGCTGCGATGGCCTTGCGCTCTCTTTGCCATCACATTTTCAGCGAACTTCTTCCAGCGTTGTCCTCTTGTGGGCCAGAATATCCTGTTTCCCAGTAACAGGAGCAGGGATGGGACCAATGTCAATGCCACAATGAGCGAAATGCCGATTGCCATCCCAAGGACCAGACCCATTGTCCTGATCATGGAGAAATCGGAGATTGACAGTGCAAAGAAGGATATCATCACCGTCGCACCGCTGGTGGATATGCTCTCGCCTGCCCATGTTATGGAGGTCCGGACCGCATCCTCCCTCCCGTGACCCTTTATCCGCTCCTCCCTGTATCTGGCGACGATGAATATGGCATAGTCAGTGCCGACACCCATCAGTATGCTGAAGAGCATTGTTACAACAGTGTAGTGGATATCGGCCACCAAAGAACCTACAACGAATACTATCGCTTGGCTTACGCCCAATGCGACCATCACGCCACCCAGCGGAAGGAACTGTGCCACGACAGATCTGAAGAATACGCCCATCAGCACGATTATAAGGACGATTGTGATGGGCTCGATGAGCATCAGCTCATTTGTCATTGAGGATTCCATATCAGCCGTTATGGCTGCGTCCCCAGTCACATAGAGCCCATAGTCGGTTCCGAGGTATGTGGGTTTCGCATCCGATACCATATCTCTTAGAGCTTGCACATTGTCTACGATGGGTTTCTCGCCGCCCTCCATGAAATCCGAACTCTTGTCGAAGGTGAGGACGACCAACATCGTGCTGTTATCCGGACTCACGAATCCGGCTAGATATTCTGGAGGAATGCTGATAGGATAATCCGAGATCGAACCTTCAGCGACAATTTGAGAAGCGAATGCAATGGCCTCCGAATAATCATATTCTGGACCTATTGAATAGACTTCTTCCAGGAATGACAAGTCATCGATTCCAGAGAGTGATGAAATCATCGAGATGGAGAATCCATGGATGACGCTAGCATTGGAGAAGGTAGTGAAATCGAATGAGTAGAGAACCGATGTCATCATGACCATCTGGTCTTCAGGATATTGCGTCTCATCGATGAAGATCGGCGCTGCGACCGTTATCGCGTCATCTGCTCTAGCCACGGGATCGGACGCTAGTGTGGAGTTCTCAGAGGTCGCGTTCCAGGCTATGGCAAACGAAGAGAAGTACTGATATGTGGCAAGTTTGACCGCTTCATCCTCGGTTGCGAGAGTGGCATCCAAGGCAGACAGGGTGATCGTGTATGCTTCGGCATCTCGATCAGAGATATTGAGTGTCGAATTAGTGTAGTATATCCAGTTATTCAGGTAGAGAGAAGGAACACCATAAAAGAGGTTCACGGTCTGATTGACTTCAGACTCGACGGAGTACATCATCGGTCCCATTTCGATTACAGCAGCGGTGATCGCGCCAGTGAACACGGAATAGATAGTGGTCATGGATTCCAGGTATTCGAGTCCATCCTCCGCGGCAACTTGGTTCTCCAGGTCAATACAGAAATCCCTCACAGACGGGCTAGTGACATCGTTCCCACTGATGACGATCATAAGTGTGCTGTTCGCTACAGCGGTAGGAAACTGCTCATCTATGATATCTTGAGCGATGAGGGACTCCTTATCACCAGCAACCATCTCGGATTCCTGGTATACTAGCACCTCATTCACTTTCAGCACTGCAGGCACAACGAACGCGAGAATGATTATCCAGGCGACGAGGATCTTCTTGTGATGGCGAATTACGCCATCAGCGAGTTTTTCGAATATCATAGGTGCACCCTCAAGCATGTTGTCATTGTCTTACTAACAAGAATGTCGTTAAATCCAAACTAACATATAAGTATTTCGCAGTCATATCTACATTGGTAGATGTCACAGAGAAGGATACATTGACCCATCAAAAAGTTATTGATAGATTGATCTCACTCGGCTTGACCACATACGAGGCCAAGGTATTCTCCGCACTCACAAGATTAGGAGAAGCCAGAGTCAGCGAAATCCACACAGTCGCCGAGGTCCCCAGGTCCGCGATTTATGAGACTCTGGACCGCTTGGAGCACCGAGGAATCATCGAGACATCAACCGGGAGGCCGAGGCGATTCAGGGCTGTACCTCCGAAGATAGCGATATCGAAGATAGAGTCTGAAGTGATGAGTGCGATCAAAGACGCAAGGGAAGGACTCGAGGAACTCGCATGCACACCCCCTCAGGGAGCATCAGATGTCCGAATCTGGGCCATCAAAGGGAAGACGAGAATGAAGGAACGGATAGAGCGCATGATAGATTCCACGGAATCTGAATTGCTCGTCGCAGGGGACCCTGACCTACTCGTCGCATTTGAGGGACTATGGAAAATGGCCAAGGAAAAGAAGACCAAGATCCGATTCGCTACCACGGATCCCGACAAAATCAGGGCTCTAAAGAAACATGGAGAGATTCTTCGTCCAAAGTCAAGAATGAAGACATCTGAGATGAATCCTCCGAAGGTGCTGTTCGTCCGTTCGGATAAGAAGACCATACTCGTGGCGAGTGAGTACAAGGACGAGAAGCAAATAGAGGATATGACAGCGTTCTGGACGGATGATCAATCGATAGTCGGATTCATCAACTATCTCATGGAACCGATCACAACCCACTATGATTGATTTGAGCCTCGGATATGTTCCGGGCAGGGATCAAGAATAATCGATTATCACCAGGGAGGAGTCATATGGATGAGTCGGAACCCGTGAATTATCGGAAGTTCAGTGATAATGATCTTGGAAGCTGTCGCAAGCTCTGGGAGCAGCTCACAATCGCGCATCGAGCCATCTATGACAATCCAAGCATAGGTGGTCCAGACCCCGGCAAGTTCTTCGACGAACACCTCGAAAAGATCGGCACTGAGAACATATGGATCGCCGAGATGAATGGTCAGGTCAAGGGGCTCATGGGACTCGAGATTGGAGAAGAGGAGATTACGATCGAGCCACTCGTCATCGCTCAGTCTCAGCGTGGGAAAGGCATAGGAAGAGGGTTCATGGAGATTGCAATTCAAGAGGCGAAGAACCGGAACGCCACCTTCTTGAGCGTCAAGCCAGTTGCGAGAAACCTGAGCGCACTCAGATTCTTCAGCATGAATGGCATGACGACTGTCGGCCATGTCGAGCTATTTATGGATTTGAAGAATAGAGAATGGAAGGATGGGCTCAGACTACATGACATGGATCTCAAATATTGATGATGCATGATCGCGTGTCGGCTGAGTTGCGGCAGCATGGTCATGCGGTGGTAGGAACTCCATGTCAAGACTGGGACTATAGGCATACATAGTTGACTCCGTCTCGACAGCATGAAGATAAGGCACATTGATTCTGAGCGCTCAGAAGTGAATCTGATGGCCTTGCGTCTATTAAGATCGAGATGCTGGATTGTCACCAACCAGGGAAGGGAAGGTGATGAGAATACGACCTACATGTTCTGCCAGACCAAGCTCCGAGGCATGCGATGCCCACTGAAAGAGATCCCCGGCAAGATAGCTTTCGAACTCAGCAGCGACTGTTTCGAGGCCGTGAGAAAAGAGAGCCCATGCAAGAAACAGCGAAACCTATGATCCCTCGTTTCAATCAAATCCTGGTCCTGGAAAAGGCTTGATATACTGCGTATGAATTGTGTGCAATGTGTGATTTGTATGAACAATACAATTCAAATGAAGCCACATACCCTGAACGTTTACGGAACTGTCAAGGTCGGAGAGAGAGGACAGGTTGTCATTCCTGCTGAGGCGAGAAAGGAGCTCGGCATAAAAGCTGGTGACCTTATGCTGGTAATCGGAACACCGATGAAGGATGGTGTCGCCCTGATCAGAGCGGAGGCAGTGCAGGAAATGATCAGCAAGATAAGCATGGGGTTGACAGTGACGGATGTCGACAAGGAACGTTCTTCTAAGAAGAATAGAAGATGAGCACTCAATCAAGGGGGCATCCGAAATGAACGAGCCTATTAGAACCGAGAATCTCACAAAGAATTTCAACGGATTCAGAGCGCTAGATAATCTCAGCATCGCTGTCAGGAAGAATTCATTCTTGGGATTTCTTGGGCCCAATGGTGCTGGAAAGACCACAACAATCAAGATATTAACGGATCTGCTATCACCATCAAGTGGATCCGCATATATCAATGGAATTGATATCTCTGAAGATCCGAAAAAAGCTCTGACTGACCTGGGGACAGTCGTTGAAACCCCTGAATTCTATCCTTACCTCACACCAAATGAGACACTGGCATACCTAGGCGAATTGCATGGAATGGGCGATGAGGACCTTCGAAGGAGAACGAAGGAAGTACTTGAGATTGTCAAGATGTCGGAATGGGCGGACAAGCGTGTGGGCAAATTCTCTAAAGGGATGAAACAACGCATTGCCATCGCCCAGGCGATATTGCATGAACCGTCCGTTATAATCCTCGACGAACCGACCAGTGGACTTGACCCCAGAGGCATGTACGAGGTTCGTGAGATTCTGACAGAACTGAAGAAGGAGGACTACACCATGCTGATGTCATCCCACCTGCTAAATGAGGTACAGCAGGTATGTGATGATGTCGTACTCATAAACCGAGGGCAACTCCTAAAGAGCGGTTCTGTAGAAGAGCTGATAGCTTCCGCGAATGTGAGGAGACTGGATGTAAGGACTCTTACTGAGACGACAGAATCCCAGCTCAAGAAGATATCTCAATTCAAAGGAGTGTCTGATTTTGAATCGTTCGGTTCAAGAGACTTTTCGCTCTCGCTCGAAGGAGCCGATGAGACGCAGGCCGATCTATTGACTGGACTTCAGAATATGGGGCTTCGGCTTGTACATTTCAAGGAGAACGGAGTCACGTTGGAAAACCTGTACATGTCACTGATAAAGGACTCGAGGTGATTGAGATTAACGAGACCATCACAAAGACAGACCGAAAGAGCTCATATGTTGCACCATCAGACCTATCACAGATAGGTATTGTCATGAAATATGATATTCTGAAATACTTGCGAAGCAACCGACTAATCGGATTCGTAGCTATCGAAGCGCTCGTGCTTCTACTCATAACTGCAATCCCTCCGTTGCTCGGCAATTCATATGCAGACAATGCGGATGAATTCATAAACACCTATGCCAGCTTTGCAAGCATCCTCATCATAATCGGCGCGACGTTATTCGCTGGAGATGCCATCGTATCCGAATTCCAGAACCGAACGGGATATCTGCTGTTTCCAAAGCCAGTCAAGAGAAGTACACTCTTGGCAGGCAAATTTCTGGCTTCAACTGGGGCAATGTTCCTCATGTTGTTCCTGTACTATGGTATCGCGCTTGGGCTAGGGCTCCTCATAACTGGAGGGTTCTCCATCCTTGGCGTTGAATCGCTACTCCTGGCGATGATGTATGCAACGGCGGCCATCTCAGTTGGATTCCTGATTAGCTCAGTAATGAAAGGGACGACCGGTGCTCAGATACTCACTTTCGCCCTATTCCTGTTCATCTTCACGATCATAACAGGAGTGCTGACAGTGAGCGGTATGGAGCCGTGGTTCATAGTGAGCTATTCCGGTGGGGCAATCAGCTACATCACTCAGGATCCGTATCCAATCAGCGGCGCAGCCACTGGGGGAACGGAGGGTTTCGCTCCGGGGGGGATCGAGATGACTAATTACTATCCTGAAATCGGCGTGGCAATCGCGGTCATGCTGGCTTATGCTGTGATATCGCTGGTTCTTGCATATTACTTCTTCAACAGAAGGCAGATGTCAGCGTAGACCAAGAAGGGATAGAAGAAATCGTGGTGTGATCATGACAGACAACATCATAGAAGTGGAGAATCTCGAACATTCGTTCGGGGATCTAAAGGCCGTCGATAAGGTGAGCTTCTCAGTTCAGGAAGGAGAAATCTTCTCTTTCCTTGGACCCAACGGAGCGGGCAAGAGCACCACGATCAACGTATTGACCACCCAATTGCCGTGCCAGAAAGGAACCGTCCGCGTATGTGGGTTCGATGTCAGAACGGCCCCTCATTCCGTGAAGGAATCAATTGGCATAGTGTTCCAGGATGAGGTACTCGATAGGGACATGACCGTCAAGGAGACCTTGGAATTCCATGGACGAATCTACTCGATGCCAAGAGCACAGAGACTCGAGAGAGAGAAGGAACTCTTGGAATTGGTGGAACTCGAGGAAAAAGTGGATGTCAGGACTAAGCACCTCAGTGGAGGCATGAAGAGGCGCCTAGAGATCGCTCGAGGTCTAATGACTCGCCCAAGAGTTCTCTTCCTAGATGAGCCAACGATAGGTTTGGACCCACAGACGCGTCTTCGGATATGGGACTATATAAAACGCGTCAATGAGGAGGGGACGACGATATTCCTTACGACCCACTACATGGATGAGGCAGATCTGCTGAGTAACCGTATAGAGATCATGGATCACGGCAAGATAATCGCTTCTGGAACTTCCGAATCTTTGAAAAATACCCTTGGCAAGGATATGATCTACCTCGAAACAGAGAATGATGAGAAATCTGCTGAAATCTCAAGGAGGGTCTCTGAGGTTACTGAGGTAAAGAAGACCTCGAAAGGGCTCGAGCTCATCCTGGATGCGGACGGAAGCAGAGTTCTACCAACGATCCTCCGATCCATCGAAGACGAGAGCATCGACATTCTGAGTGTCAAGATGAAGAAACCATCGCTCGATGATGTCTTCGTGCACTACACGGGAAGAGAGATCAGAACTGGCCCCGGCGAAAATGGCATGCCCAAGATGAGGAGGCGCTGATCATGGGGAAGGAGTTTCTCACAATCTACTGGAGAGAGATGATACGGTTCACAAGGTTCAGGGGGCAGCTTTTCGCAGCCCTCGTCCAGCCAGCCCTTTGGTTGCTGCTGTTTGGCGTGGCAATGTCAAGCAACTTCGATGCCGCCTCAGGCGCGTTCTCGCCACTTCCAGGAGTAGTCTCCATCGATTACCTGACGTTCATGGCCGCAGGCGTGATGGCAATGACCGCCCTATTCACATGCCTCTTTGGCGGGATGGGACTCCTATTTGACAAGAACTGGGGCATAATGAAGGAGATGCTTGCGAGCCCGATGAGAACTCATCACATCCAGATCGGTGTGGGGCTAGGCGGAATCACCAAGGCATTGATACAGGTCGGATTGATAATGGTATTCGGGCTGGTGCTCGGCGTTACGTTCTTTTCAGGGTTCTCAGCCATAGAAACCGTCATGGCCGTGCTTGGGATATTCGCGTTCATCGCGGTCTTCTCTGCAGGATTCATATTCCTCTCAGCAGGTCTCGCCATGAGAGTCGAGAGCATGGAGAGCATTCAAGCGATGATGACTCTGTTGACATTGCCCCTGATGTTCTCCAGCAATGCGCTTTACTCGACGAGCGCATTCCCAGGATGGCTCCAGGCCGTTTCGACGGTGAATCCTCTGACCTATCTCGTGAACGGGATCAGGTACTTCGCACTTGGCGATGATTTCACTGCAATGGGAACTCATTACGAGTATACTGGTGGGGACATCATCCTCTCATTCATCGTGTTGCTTGCCTTCACGGGGCTCACATTCGTGTTTGCCTGGCGAGCTTTCAAGACTGCGAAAGTGACCTAAGAAGAAATGGCGGATAAGGGATCTGACGCAAGAAAATTGGCGATGCTCAGCGTAAAAGGTCTGGACGAAAGACATGCCCGATATTCAGACAACCAACCGACCTTTGAGGGAATCGAATGACCAGAACCTAGATTCTCTGTAGCAACCTTCGGAATCTCTGGAGAGCGCTGATTTGAACTGCGATGCAATATAAATGATTCCAGACAGATAATAACGGGCCCGGATATTGACCCGCGATTTACGCCAGATTAAGACTGGCAGCTATAATCTTCGAGACCAATAGCGGACTAAGCCACTACGGGATTCTTTGACGGTAAGAAATGAGCTGGGCGTTCTGGTTCAACCAAGGCTCCCCGTGAGAGAAGACCCCATGGAAGGAAAAGATGACGGCTACGGGGGGGTTGCTAGGAACGAACCCCTCGATGTTCCTCCCTTGCAGGGGTTCACATGAACCTCGTCGTCCGGAATGGGGACATGTATGGCCTGCAATCTCAACCTATGTAAGCAGACCAGCAGCCTTCAGCTCTTCTGTGATCTTATCGACGGCAGTCTCGGCATCCTCTGACTTCCTGGCGCCAGTGCATACCAGCTTCCCGCTGCCAAACAGAAGCATGACCACCTTCGGCACGTCTAGACGGTACACGAGTCCAGGGAACTGCTCTGGTTCGTATTCGACCCTCTCAAGACCAAGGGTGATGGCTGTTGCGTTGAGATTGATCTTCGCCCCGAGATCGCTTGTGGCAACGATGTTCTGCACCACGATAACTGGCTCATCCTTGATCACTATGCCCGCAGCTTCGATCTGCTTCACGACCTTGCTTATCGCGGCCTTCAGCTGCTCGAGGTTCTTCGCGCCAGTACAAACAACCTTTCCACTCGCGAACAGGAGCGCTGCGGTCTTTGGTTCCTTGAGTCTGTATATCAAGCCAGGGAACTGTTTTGGCTCATACTCCGCGCCGTCAAGCGCTAGCGCGATCGCGTTCAAATCCAATTTCACACCCAGGGACGTTGAAGCGACAACGTTCTCTATCTTGATGATTGCCATCAGAACCTCACTAAACACAGGCTACTCGATTCTCTCGTTGGTATTGGAACATAAGATACATAACGATAAGTCTTGTGCTCCATGATACGTATGTGACACTGAATACATCCCATATCAATGTGTCTGTGAACCGTCAGCAATCCTCTACGATAGCTCACGCGTAGGGTGCACACTGTTCGGCACGCCGGATACAGAAATGTACGGATTTCGGCGGCGACTTCATCCGATTCATGGATTTGGCCTACCCTACTTTCGATTTTCTGCCTATTTCGGGTCAACGAGATTGGAATTCACGGATAGCGCCCCTGAAACCCTCATCTTCATGAAGCCTGCGCAGTCTCTTCCAAACCGTCTTCCAGACTACGCTCAACGCTACGACCCGGGTTTCAGCCCGGAATCTAGTTTATTTGAGGTCACTTGCCGACTCATCCTTCAGAAATAGGGTCTTGCCCCTATGATCTATCCTCAGTATCCTGTGATACGGGATCGATGAGTCATCCGTCTCTAGGAAGTAGCTCTCTAGATTCCTTATGCTAGAACCGGAGATCTTGAGATAGTCCCCGGACGCACCTCGGTGTATGTACCAGATCGTTGCGTCATCCAGTGATTCTCCGTCCTTCCATCGGAGCCGATTGAGCGCTTCCCTCGGATATACCATTGCATTCGAATGAGTATGTGATGCTAATCACTGTTGCGGGCGTGAGGTTCTGTATAGTTATCGAGTGGTGTTGTTGATGGTGCCTTTTCCGATGCCGCAAGTATCTCATCGACAGCATGTGTAATGTGCAAGTAGTCATGTGGGGGATATGCCCATAGCCAGATCCTCCCCCTTGATGCTCCACAGAGCGGTCGTGTTCCACATACATGGGGAACTCCCATTTGAGGCCAGGATGCTCATGGAGGATTTCCGCCTGGCAGTCAACTCTGCTATCAGAGCGGGCCTCCATGCGAGGGTAACCTCCAGGAACGTCCTGACGAAGCTGGCGTACAAGAACTTCAGGATAGAGCATCCGAACATGTATGCTCAGCATCTGGTCTCCTCCTTCGAGGTCGCGGGTTCGGTACTGAAGAACCTACGAAGGCGTTGGGGGAAGGGTCCGATTCATCGCATTCCATACGTGCGTCGACTGATGATGAAGGCGGAGAACCAGGCCTACAAGCTCGACCGGGAGAATGGCGTGGTCGATCTTCCGATACGGGCTGGATATCATGTGAAGTTGAGGCTCGTCCTGAGCGATTACCATCGCATCTTTCTGAAAGACGAATCCTTCTCCCTCGGTTCACTGACACTCCTACCTGACAGGGTAATAATAGCCTTCAGGAAGAGTGCACCTATGCCATACACTCCAGAGACGACCCTGTCGCTCGACACCAATGAGAGGAGCCTTGACGGCGTGTTCCTGAGCAAAGGGGAGAGCCTGCCAGTCCAAGCAGCATATCCAGATGTCGCAATCATCCAGGCACGGCATCACGACCGACGTAAGCGCCTTCAGAAGAAGAAGGCGCACGATCGACGGACATCGAGACGGTTGTGCAACAAAGAGGGGAGGAGGGAACGCCATCGAATCGAGTATCGTATGCACCAGGTGGCCAACGCAGTGCTCGGCTTCGCGGAGGAGCAG
>JACZKW010000106.1:0-6158 GCA_014859835.1 Thermoplasmata archaeon
AGGTGGGCATCGATCGTTATAACGGACATCTCACGGCCATGTGCTCTCACGATCGGAGGAGACACTGAATGTTCCCCACCGACAGATATCAGGAACTTGTCGGAGGAGATCATTTTCCTGGCCTCTTCCTCGATGGAAGCAACCATATCATCGACCGTGCCCTCCTCATAAAGGTCGCCAGCATCGTGGAATTTCACATCGTCGAAGGTGAAATCGTGCTCGAACATCGTCTTTTCAAAATTGGAGGACGCCTCTCGTATGGTAGTGGGCGCGAACCGCGCGCCGCTCCTGAAGGTCGTCGTACGATCGAAAGGTATGCCTAGAACAACGAATTCTGACTCATCATATCCATCACTCGCATCCGCGAACCTGAGCATCCCACGGATAGGCATCATCACACCTTGGTTATCTTCTTTCGTCCCATAGCGATAAGGTACAGGATATCTTCGCCTGGCTGCAGAGAATCCTTCAGTTCGTCGGGTATGGGGAGCGTGAACATTTCGTAGGTCTCGAGGTCCATCAACTGCACCTCTGCACCCCCTAGCACCGAGACTATCTGAGCTGATCTCTTGTCGATCATTGGCACCTGAACCTTGTGCTTGACTGGGTAGACGACTGAACGCTTGTTACCGTCGAAAATCCCTATGGCCTCGATACGGGCCTTGGCCTCGCCGTGTTTCCCTGGCTTGGAAGTCGAGATGCTCACGATCTTGCAGGGTTCGTCCTCGATGTTGAGATACCGCCCCTCTTTCAGGGTTCTGACTTCTGCTTGCTCCCATGCCATGGATACCACTTCATCTGACCGTAAACCTCGGGTATTTAAAATACTTGTGTGTCAGCGTCGACCCCGTCTGACTTTGACTGGCTTCTTCTTAGGGGGTGCTGCGCGCTGTTTCCTTATCTCGGCAATCCGCTTATCCAGCTGTTCCTTGAGGATTGATGAGATATCACTCTTAGAATATGCGTCCGCTCTGGCAGCGAGACAGGCTTTGGCTGCAATGACCCTCGCTATGGCACCACGTTGCCACATGGGAGCGTTATGGACGAGGGGATGTTGGAAGAGGACGCCGTGCTTTGGAGGTGCGCTGCCCTTCTTGAGATGTCTGAACATGGCTTTTTCGGCACCGAGTAGTTGGACAGTGCTCGATGGGAACGAAGCCAACCTCAGAAGACTTCCTGATAGCATGATCAGCCTTGCTCCGATAACTGGGCCCACCAAGGCAGATATGTTTGGAGCCACCTCGCGCATCCTTGCCTCGACGTATCTCTCGACCTTCGCCCTGGCGGAATAAGACTCCACGAGCGCATTGGCGAGCACCTTCAACGACTCCAGATCCTGAGGCGCAATCTCAGAACCAATGGAATCCATCCCTAGCTTGAGCGCGGTCATGATATCATGTCGTGAACCGTACTCCGCAATGGCCTTCGGGTACGCATCCCCACTCATCACTACTTCTAGTTCCGGGAAGTGAAGACCGTACCATTCACGCAATCGCTCAGAGAGAATGTTCGTCGTGAAGACCAGATCATCGTAGGCTCGCACCGCCTGTCCGAGATGCACGTCCGGTCCGATACTGCTCCTGACGGAGTCTTTGGCCAGGATTATAGTTGCCTCACGATAGATATCGATTGTGAATCCGTAGCTCTCCGGTTTTATGAAAGATGAATCGAGCTTCACGACCTTGCCGAAATCCGACAATCTGCGGTCCGCGACCTGCTTCGCAGATGATGCTATTCCGGTCTCTTCGTCGAGGACCTCCCCTTTCATTATCCTTCCAAGCCGGGAAGCTATCTCAGCAGCATCCTTGGGGAAAAGTGCGACCTTTCTCACCTTGCCATCATCGCATATGAAACTGCCGAACCACTTGGTGACGAGGATCATCTCTGCCCATATCCGGCACTCAGCTAAAAAGCCTATTGGGAATGGGTGTCTTGACCGTATGCCACGCTAAGGAGAAGATTCATGGAATCTTCATCAATTCGAAACGCATCCATATTATGGTGTTTCGAAATTGACCAGGAAGTTCGAACATCCTGGAAGGGATGCATGGCATGCTTGCGAAAGGGAAGTCATAAGACCGGATATCCTCGCGAAGCCTCTAGACTTTCAGACTGCAATAATGTCTTTTACCGAGACTCTTTTCGAACCCATTCTGAATGCTCTGGATATGAACGATGCACCATCTGCTCCGACGCTGGATGGCGCATTAGAGGGAAGGAGTGGGAACGGGGTCGTCGTTTACAGATCTGCAATCGGTGCGCCGGCAGCTGGCATGCTATTGGAGGAACTGATCGCCTCAGGAATAGGACGAATCATCATGATAGGACTTGCTGGCTCAATCACTCCAAGATGCAGGATCGGGGACCTAGTGGTTCCAACCTGGGGTATCCGAGAGGAGGGGACATCTTATCATTACCTCCCGCCAGAGCATCTCGTTGAACCCTCGCACGAGGCTTCTGCAAAACTGAAAGCGGCCCTGGGTGATATTGCATACTCAGAAGGAGGTATCTGGTCGACCGACGCCCCCTTCAGGGAATCAATCATGAAGGTTCAGAAGTATCAGAAAGCCGGAGCCCTCGCGGTCGATATGGAGTGCACGGCACTCATGGCGATATCTACGTTCAGGAAAGCCGAGTTCGTTTCGTTGATTGTGATATCAGATGAAGTGTTCAGAGACGAATGGTCGGAAGGATTCGACTCGTATCATCTGAAGAAATCCATCAACTCGGCATGTCAGGTACTGAAAGGATTCCTATCCGACGAATAGAGAATCAAGCGATGCGCATCGACGTCTCAGAATGCACCAGGGGCGAGAATGCCTTTCTCTGTTATGAATCCGGTCACATATTTAGCTGGCGTCACATCGAATGCCGGGTTCAATGCCTTCGCCCCTCTAGGGGCGATCTCGACGTCGTCAATGAAAAGCACTTCTCTCGAAGAACGCTCCTCGATCACGATGTCGCCTTCACCCTTCAACGACTTGTCGAAAGTGGAGATTGGAGCCGCTACATAGAACGGTATGCCATTCTCCTTGGCTAGCACCGCCTTCTCGTAGGTACCGATCTTGTTAGCGAAATCGCCATTGGCAGCAATCCGGTCCGCACCCACGATGACCAGGTCCACCTTTCCGTTCCGCATGTAGTGCCCCGCAGCATTATCCGCGATGATGGCATGATCTATGCCTTCATTCATGAGTTCCCACGATGTCAGTTTGGAACCCTGGAGACGCGGCCTGGTCTCGTCTACGAACACGAAGAATTTTTTTCCATATCTGTGCGCCACCCTCATGGGCGCTAGGGCTGTGCCGAAATCCACTGTCGCAAGCGCACCCGCGTTGCAGTGCGTGAGTAGCCTCATCCCATCCTTGATCAGTGGCGCGCCATGCTCACCTATCATCCTGCACATAGCAATTATGCCTTCGGCATACAGCTCGGATTCCTTCACCAAGTCGCCCTCTCGCTTTGATAGCATCAGGTCAACGGCGTAGAACAGATCGAATGCAGTTGGACGCGTAGCCTTCATCGTCTTCGCTGCAACGTTCAGATCCTCACCCGCCTTCCAGGCAAGGGCCATTCCGTATGCTGCAGCCGCACCAATCGCCGGAGCTCCTCTGACGGTCATGTTGGAGATTGCTTCAGCCATCTCGCGATAGTTCTTGATCGTGATCACCTTGAGCTTCTTTGGGATGATACGCTGGTCTATCATCTTCACGACTTCGCCTTCCATCCAAAGCGCGCGCAGATCCTCTCTTCCGGCAGGGGTGTTGATTCTCATTCTAGGTCAGTCAACGGTATCGCCATTGGACCCATAAAATGATGACTAGACCTGGCGCCAAAAGAATATTAAACAGATGCAACATACATCGCCCGGAACAGGCCATTAAGGGCCCATGGTCTAGCGGTTATGACGGCGCTCTCACACAGCGCAGATCACCGGTTCAAATCCGGTTGGGCCCACATTCATCTTTCTCGATTTGGATGATCGGGATCATGGCTGTTGTTCTTTCGCCCGTAGAAAAAACGTGCGCGCCCAGGTGTGGACACTTCTGACTGCGCAATTCACATCATTCAGTCCCAGCGACACGACTTGCAGCAGCACTGACAGGCTCAATAGTGGTTTCTAGAAAAGAATTAAGACCGTAATCGTAATTGGTATAATGAGAAATCGCGGTTGTTGACATCGTGCAGAAGAAGAGTATTTTGAGCATCGCGGCGGTCATATCCGTCATCACATTCTTGATTCTTGTAGCATATGCCATAGCGTTCTCGACCGTGACCGTCGAAGGGACTGTTGATCATAAGACGATCATCGGGACCAAGGACAACATCGATTATACCCTGGTCGTCTTCACAATAGCCAGCTTGGACATTAGAGACCCTGCGTTGGAACCACTCTTCAATAATCATGACGCAAACCTGAGCGTGACTCAAGCCATGGAACAGGAGATGATGGATTTAGGATACTCGGAGATACGCTACCTTGCAGACATCCGAGTTATATCGGAGGATCCTGTCAACCATGTCGAGCCTGGTGAGCTCCTGGCATACTCGGTCAAGAGGACTGGATTCAACTCATTGATGGTCGGGGAGAACATGAGCTTCGAAGTGGCAAAGATGACTTCAGCCACGATTAGAGAAGTCAACGGCTAGATAATGTCTCAAACGAGTCCGTTCATTGCTTCGGAGCCACACGATGTTTTGTAAGGTGAACTAGGAACTGCTCTATCTTAGTGACACGTCCATTCATCCGGTTCATATTGTCCCTTATGTCAGCGACAGCAAGGACTATCTCCTTCGCGACATCCGGCTTGTCCTTCAGAATCAGGAGTGCATCCTCGAGTCCTTTCAGGCGGTCTTCAAGGTCAGTAGGAGCACCCTCGGCATTCAACACGTTGATCTGGTTCTGCAGTTCATCTAACCCCTTGTCAATCTTCCTGTCTGAAGAGGATAACACGACCGCGAGGCCTTTCCCGACCTTCTCGTCCACCACAGTATGGAACTCCATGAGTCCTTTCGTTATTGCCTGCTCGAGCTGCTCCACCTTCTGGTCCTGGACTTCGACACGTCTTATGATGTCAGACATATCTCCCAGGTCCCTGCAAATAGCCTCCAGCAGTTCCTTCTCCTTGAGGTCGATATTGACTTCGACCGGGGTCGTCGGGTAGTTCCTGAGAGCATCGATCATGCCGACCATATCGATCTCAGGACCCGCGTTCCTTATGGCGTTCTTGATCGGCTGCAGCTTAGAAAGCTGCATGTCCGCAATCTTGAGTATGCTCTTGTTCCCCTTCTCAATGTTGCTCAGTTCCTCGAGTATCTTCTCGAGCTGGACTATCGCCTTGGCAACGTTGGAATCCTCAAGAGCACGTATGTCACGGACCGCGTCCTTCTTCCCCTTGGCAATCGCATCGGCGACCGTTGGTCCCTCGTGAGCATAGACCGTCACCAGGTGAGAAACGCCAGACATCACTTTGCTCTCGACATAATGCCAGTCCTTCTCGTGCACGATTATGCTCTGCCTGTCTGCCCGCTCGAATAGCATGACGAACGAATGATTCGGCATCATGCATGCCTCGATCTCGTACGGAGAGTTGCGGGCGAGTGAAGGCGCATGCTCTGGCTTCTCTCGTTCGACGGCGTTCATGTAGGCGCCGATATAGGCGCTTGAATAGTTCTCAAGGGCCTTCTTTGAGGGGAGGCGGGCTTTACCGGATAAATCGTCCATCTGCGTGTCGCGTAAGGTAGGTAAGCCATAATGAGCTTTTTCATATACCCGGGATTGATTCGCTCCTCTGCGAACAACCTGCGATAGGCAGATGGATCGGTGATTCGACACTGACATCTACTCATCTTTTATCGCGCGATGGGAAAATATTATGTATCGCGCTTCACATCAGAGGTCCTCACTGGGAGGATCAGACGGAAGTCCCCGTCCTTCAGATGATTTAATTCCACTGGTCGGTGGTCGCTTGAGCATAATTCAATCAAAACGATACATCAAGAAGATAGGACTGATCGGCGATTCTGGAGTGGGCAAGACTTCGCTGATCCGACGATTCGTGATAGATGTATTTGACGACAAATACATCGCCACCATCGGGACCAAGGTCAGCAAGAGGGACATCGTGTTCAAGCACCCGGACAAGACAGTCTATCTG
>JACZKW010000107.1:0-28545 GCA_014859835.1 Thermoplasmata archaeon
CTCCGTCCCGACGCCTCCGAGCAGCTTGCCCAGATGCACTCCGCGCCTCACCATGGCCTGCGTGGCTCTCGCGCTTATCCTGAACATGTTCCCTCTCTGCGAGCCCACGAACACTATGTCCGCTCCCAGACCAATAAGCGCCTTGCAGACGGATGCTTCGAAAGCGCTCCCTTGGGACGCCGCGATGATCTTGTCCCCGACCTTCCAGTACTTCAATCTCTGGGCCCCTCTGAGCTGAGATATCTTCTCGGATGTGTCGACGTCTATAGAGACCAGCCCGGTGGCCTCGTCTATCTGTGTGCCGTTCTGTTCCATCAGCTCAGAGAACACACGTAGGGTGGCTGGCTTGGCGAACTTGAACATGCCCGTGTCGGTTATTATCCCCGCCATGAGCGCCAACGCGGCCTCCCGCGTCATCTTCATGCCTGCCAGTTTCACGAGCTCGTACACTATCTCAGAGCAGGAGCTCTTGCCGTCATCACAATAATAGTACATCGCTTCGGACCACCTGTCGTTCCTGGCATGATGGTCTATCACAATAGCATCCTTGAGGTCGATCCCTTCGGGGAGCTGTTCGGGCCCCGAAGTGTCCAGGACCAGGAGCCTGCCGGGCGGCTCGTCGGGACCCTCGACGGTCTCGATCCCGAGGGTCTTCGTCATCACCTTCCCCATACGATCTATCCCTCCTGGGGTCCAGATGACGACATCGGGGAAAGCGGATTGCACCACGAACGCGCTAGCGATCGCATCCGGGTCGGCGTTTCCGTGCAGGACAGCCTTCGTCGGCCCCTTCGACAATTCCTCAACTATACTGGAAAGCACGTGTCTCAAGGCTGAATGATGCCCTATGATAAAATAGATGTCGAAAAGACCGTGCATCCTGGTTAGAATGGAGATAAAGGGTTTGTCGGTTCATCCGGTCCGATCAGTTGTCTTCTGATTCATCGGACTTCTGCGCGGGGCCGCCCTGGAGCGCCTGGGTGATCTGCTGCTGGAGCGTCTGGTGCCTCTCCCTCAGGTGCTTGTCCTGCCTCTCGAGGGTCTTCACGCGCACCTCTACCGTCTCCTTCTGATCCTTCAGCTCGGTCACGAGCCCGTTCCTGTCCTTGTTCTGGACCAGAAGCGTCCCGACGTTCTTGAACACCGCCGCATCCTCGGAGGCCCTCTCGAGCTCCTGGACCGTCCGGTCCAGCTCCTTGGCCTGCGCCTCAAGCTGGATCTTCTGCGTGGTGACCATCTGTATCTGCTGCGTGAGCTGTTGGAACTGCGCGATCTGGTTCTGAACCTTCGGTGGGATGTTGTCCATCATCTGTTTGCCTCCTTTGCCGTTTCCTCTGCCACATTGGCCCATCTGATATATGAGTTGAGGGCCGCTCTCAGCGATGTGAGGTCGTCCGCCTGTACGCGAATCGTCACCTCTCCCTCTCCGCCGAGCACATCGACCTTCGTCCGTGGGATGCTCTCTGACATCTCAGGGGACAGCGCGCGCACGACCACATCGGCATGTACCGTCCTGAAGGTCAACTCCGCCCTGTTCGTCAAGTTCATCTGCCCTTGACCGACTTGCGCACGTTAGGTCTCTCCTTGTAGAACACCTTGGACCCGCACTTCTCACACTGAAGTCCCACGGTGTTCATTCCAGACCTGACGGGCTCTTTGCATCTCGAGCATTTGTACATTCGTTCATCTACTCCTTCTCAGAGACCTCTTCCAGCCTCTCTTCTTCGCTGAGCACTTCGTTCTCCTCGTCTGCGGCAGCAGCAGCTTTGGCCAGCGCCCTTGCCGCCGCGAGCACGTCGGTCACTTCGCGTTTGACCGCGACGGGCTTCGTCAGCACGTACGAGCTGCTCGCAATATATACGCCACAGTGTCTGCATTTCCAGATGCCGTTCGCCTCTCTCTTGACGGATTTCGCCATGCACTTGGGGCAGTCATGCCACTTCTTGCTCAGCTTCTCTATATCCGCTATGCGTTTCCTGATCCTGACGCCGTATCTCGGGCCCAGCCGACCGGCCGAGCCCACCTTCTTGGTTCTTTTGGCCATGGTCATCACCCGGAGAGCTTGGCGCGCACCTCTGCGCCCCGCTTCCTCGACATCTCGATTATCTTGAAGACCTCGTCCAGCTTGAGCGATCCACTGCCGCCCTTCTGCATGGCGCATATGCTGCCGTTCTCCAAAGTCGCGACCGTGAGCCTCGCATCTGCGACCCTCTCCTCGTCGTGGGTCGGGTCTATGAGCAGGTGCTCGCCTATCTTGACCGCGGTTATTGAGATCGGATCATGGGAGATCGGCATCGGATAATCCTCGCCCTTGCCCGCCCTTGCCGCCGGCACGATCGCAGACTTCAGTGCGGCCAAGGCTCCAATGTTGCCCGCGTCGAACAGGTTGCCATCGAAGTCGAGTGCATGGATGTCCAGGAACATTATCCAGACCTCCTTTCCAGCCTCGATGCAGAGCTTCTTCATGTCGACCGCGTGCCCTTCCCTTATGCCCCTGTCGATCACGCGGGACACCTCGATCGATTCCTGGTCCGGCGGACCGGATTCGAATGTCTCGCTTGCCAATGGGATGAGCTCTGCGTTCGTGGTCATCACGCCGGAGTTGGGCGTATCCGGGAACGGCGTCCCCACCATCATCTTGATGCCGACCAGCACGTCCGTTTTGCCCAGTCGGACCCTTGCGGATCCTTCTGCGGATAGGACGTAGTTTATCTCCACCGTGAGCGGGCGCATCTCGTCGAAGGCTCTCCCGTCGACCCTTGTGCCCTTGGATAGGAGTTGTACTATGTGGTCCCTCTTCAGGTCGGCCATTACATCCTTGCTCATCTAGGCCACCTCCTTCGGTTCTTCCACAGCATCCACGGACCGCACCTGGTATCTCCTTTTGAGTGCGTTCCTCTGCTCCTCGTACACCTTCTTGCAACCTTCGATCGCCATCTTCAGACTCTGAGTATACTCATCGTGTGTGAGTTCGCCGTCCATCTGGAGCAGGACGATCTCTTCGGTCCTCGGGACATAGCCGACGGGCACGTCTGCCTGCCCGAAGTTGTCCTCCTCCTTTCCGAGGTCCACCATGACGGTGTCTGCCGCCTTTCCAGCAGCGCATGACGCGACCAGGTCCCTCATCGGCACGCCAGCGTCTGCCAGCGCGACGGATGCAGCTGTCAACCCTGCACATCTCGTGCCGGCGTTCGCCTGCAGGACCTCGATGTACACATCGATGGATGTCCTCGGGAAGTACTCGGTGAACACCACATGCGTGAGTGCCTCACTGGTGATCTTGGAGATCTCGTGGGACCTCCTGTCCGGTCCCGGTCTCTTCCTGTCGTCCACCGAGAACGCCGCCATGTTGTAGTGGCACTGCACCAGGGCCCTAGTCGTGTTCTGCAGATGCCTCGGGTGACATTCCCTCGGTCCGTAGACCGCCGCTAGTACCTTGTTCAGTCCCCATTCGACATATGCGGAGCCGTCTGCCTTATTCAGCACGCCCGCCTCGATCTTTATCGGCCTCATCTCGTCGGGTCTCCGGCCATCGACCCTCTTGCCGTTCTCATCTAGCAACTTGATATCATTGGGTATAGGTGTTCCGCCCATCAGTCTCACTCTCCATCTCCGGGACATCTCCCAGGAGTTTCTTCACTTTCTCGGTGAGGCCTACGCTGTGCGCCTCTTCCTCTATCAGCTTGACGGCCTTGATGGCCCTGACAATATTATCGAGGTCCCCGTCGATCCATATCCTGCCGTTCTGCCCGACGTATATCCTGCATCCAGTCGAGTTCTTCAACATCTGGATCATGGAACCGCTCTTGCCAATCAATCGTGGTACTTTCGAGGGCGATATGTCCAGGATCATGCCCCCTGTGAGTTTCCTCAATCCGTCCTCCTTCATGGAGATATGGATCTTCCTAGTCTCGTCCACATCGATGACCTTGAGTAGCACGACGTCTCCGACTGTCATGAACCTCTTGGTCTCTCCGAACTCCACCCTCCAAGGCACCTCGTTGACATGCAACGGTGCTGGGTACGGGGAATTGATGTCGACCAACCAGTTGGATGAACTCACATCCACAATCTTGCCAACGACCATGTCTCCTCTATCGGGCACATATTGCCCTGACAACGGGACAACGCCGACCACGTTCTGCCTCACGCTCTTAATCCCTAGCTGTGCGGCGTATATGTTCTTGCCCTCGTTGAAAGTCCCGGGACCCGGAGTCAATCCGGAGCTGTCCAGGAGGTCCCCCGGTACAACTATCTCTCTCTCAACATCTTTAGAATCACTTGTCTGCATCTGACTCACTCGCATTCACCGTCAGATAAATATGCCAGCACGGCCCTGGACAAAGATTCGTCCCGAGACCTGCAGCGCATTTACCTCTATCTCTTTTCGAATGGCTGAAGAACATCTCCTGTTTTAATCTTTTGGTCGTAATAGGGTCCTTTCAGGGAACTGTCTGGCATTGTGATGGAGTGGGCGTGCTCACTTGCCCGCCTTCAGGACCTTGACGTCGGCCTCTCCATGGGTCTTGTTGTTTATCTTCTCGAAGAACTCCGTTTGCAACCCCGCAGGCATCTCCACGACCCCTATCCAGGAACCGTCGGTCTGCCATTCCTCCTTGACGATCTTCCCGAAATGGCGGAATTCCTCGTAGCAGCGGCCGTAGTCCTCTCCGGACACCTTGACCGCGATCCTCACCTTGTCGAACTTGATTGGTATGAGCGGTCTGAGCGCGTCCATGATAGCGGGGACCTGCGCCTCGACAGACTTGAACGGGTCTATGTGTATCCTCGCCTCTTCCATGGCGGTCTCGATCCTGGTCGGGGGGTGCGGTCCGCCCGTCTGAGGGTTCATCGCGTTCCTCGCGATGTACTCCACGACCCTCTTGCGCTTGTTCTCCTGCATCACCTTACGCTGTTCCGTGGTGAGCTGGACCTCGCCCTTGAGGATGATGATTTTCGCGACCTCCATCGGGTCCGTGGTCCCGAAGATCTCCTTGATCTTGTCCTCGGACGCCCTGGTGCCCTTCTTAGCGTTCTTGAAAATGGTGTCTATCGCCATGTGGTCCAGAAGGTCTACCTCTTTGCCGTCCTTCATCTTCTGGACGACGTCTGGGTCTATCAGTATCTCGAAGCTCTCGCCATGAGATTCCATCCTGGCGACTATCGCCTCATCGAGGTCGACCATGGTCCTCAGCTCACGTCGTTAATTTCTTAACGTATCCCTCTACTTCGGGGTCGGTCAATCTTCGGAAATTCGCTCCGACCCTGACGACGCCGATCTCCACGGCCTTCGTGTTCAGGGTCTCCTCGGTTGCCTTTGATAGCGCCTTGAGTCCGAGCAGAATGGCCTCGTCCACTGTGAGGCCCTCTTTGTACTCCTCCTCGAAGACGTCTATGATGGCGTTCTTGCCGGCACCGATTGATCCTGCCTTGTATGAGACAAGCGCGCCGCTGGGGTCCGTCTCGTACAGGTGGCAGCCTTGATCGTCAACACCCGCGACCAGGAGGGCTGTTCCGAACGGCCTGACGCCGCCGTATTGTGTATAGTTCTGCTTGAAGTCGCAGAGCCTCTTCACGAGGGTCTCGATATCGACCTTCTCCGCATAGGTGATCTTGTTGATCTGCGCGATCACCCTTGCGTGGTCCACGAGCACCCTCGCATCCGCGACCAGTCCGGAGGTCGCGCAGCCTATGTGCTCGTCGATCTGGAATATCTTCTCTATCGAGCGTGATTCGATGAGCCTGCTCGCTATCCTCTTGTCGACTATGAGTGCGACACCGTCCTTGAACTTCAAACCGACTGTCGTAGTGCCTCTCTTAACTGCTTCTCTTGCGTATTCGACCTGGAATAGTCTGCCATCGGGTGAGAACACCGTGATTGCCCGGTCATACGCCATCTGTCCTGGCTGCATCTTCATTACACCTCTTTTCTTGACTGTGATATAAGCCTAGCTAGCATATCGCCCGCTATGTCCGGAAAGTGCCTAACGCGGTTGCCGGTATAAAGGTTTTTGGCGAATGGGGTTCTATCAATTATGGCGTGGTGGTCACAAGGACCCCCGACCTACCCCCAAGTCTTCTGCTTGGGCGAGGCCGCCTTCAGATATTGCCGCTTGAGGTTCTTGATGGTGCCCGAAGTCCTGAGCGTGACTACCTTGCACGGGACATTCCTGACGGAATCCACCTTCGTCAGCACCTCTATCGCCTCGTCCTTGAGTCTGTGAGGTACCTTGAGTATCCCGACCTCGGGCTCGAACACGGTTATCCTGAAGTCGTTCTGGATGAGCGTGCCTTTTGCCTTTGCCAGAAGTGATGAGAGAAAATCGTTTCTGGCGAAAGGTCTCACGCCCTCGATCCTGAAAGCGATGTATCTCCACCTCTCGCCAGGGGCCTTCTTCGGCATGGGTCTCAGCGCACGAAGTCCATGCCATGTTTGGCAGTGTTCTGGGAATCGGGGGACAGCAGCTGCGGGCTCTTGACTCCCGTGAGGACGACCATGACCCTCATGAGTCCGTCCATTGCTGGGTCCACGCTGCAACCCCAGATTATCCTCGCGTTCGGATTGATCTTCGCGTTGACGAGTTCGGCCGCCTTCTCCGCCTCAGTGACGGTCATATCCGGTCCGCCCGTCACCCTGATCAGAGCGCCCCTCGCACTGGATAGGTCGATATCTCCCAGGAGCGGCGATTCGAGCGCCTGTCTAACTGCGCTGTCCACGCGGTCTCCTCTCGAGGAGGTCTTGTTGTCCGCCTCGCCCATTCCTATGAGCGCGACGCCGCCGTTCTTCATGATAGTCATGACATCGTTGAAATCCAGGTTGACGAGCCCGGGCTTGGTGATTATCTCAGTGAGCCCCTTGATGGATTCCATCAGGACTTCATCGGCCACTCTGAAAGCAGCGTCCAGTGGTAGTTTGGGGACCAGCTCCAGAAGCTTGTCGTTCGATATGACCGCGGTGGTATCGCAATTCATCTTGAGCCGGTCTAGACCCCTGATCGCGTTCTCCATGCGGATCCTGCCCTCGGCTTTGAACGGCATAGTGACTATTCCGATCGTGAGAGCGCCGGATTCTCTGGCCATCCTCGCGACGACTGGTGCGGACCCAGTGCCCGTGCCGCCGCCCATACCAGCAGTGACGAAGACGATGCTGGACCCCTTCACGTACTGTTTCAAGTCCTCTTCGGATTCCATCGCGGCTCTCTCGCCCACCTCGGGGAGTGCCCCTGCGCCCAACCCCTTCGTCAAGGTCTTGCCAAGGAGAATCTTGTGCGGCGAATGGATATGCAACAGGTGCTTGGCATCGGTGTTCGCGGCGACAATGTCGGCACCGAATATGCCCGATTGCTGTAGACGGTTGACCGTGTTGGAACCTCCGCCTCCACATCCTACGATAGTTATGTTCACCTTCAGCTTCTCGACTATCTTGGCAAGCTCCTCATCCTCGGGAATGCCCATCTTGTCCTTCGTGCTCTTTTCCATCGCGTGCAGCTCGAGAGCATCATCTATGAGTGATTTCATTTCATCCCATCCTAAATTGTTTGCAGGTATGAAATAATCAGCTAACTATATAAACGAATCCACACCCGCCAGTATGCATTTCTCCGAAGGTGTGTGGGCGCGCACGCGCACCGTGTCTCGTGGTAACAACCCGAGACCGTTCCTTTGATCTTCCGGACCCATCGTTCGGCTGCCCGCATGTGCATGCGTACGTTCGAGAGATTACGATGAATTACCGAGCGCGCGCACCCCCGTGCACGGTGAACGGAACGGGGCTCTATCGTGTTTGAGAACAAAATACTGGCTAGACCCAGTACTTAGGAATGTTTATATTCGAGTTACTGGATATCTTATACAGCTTTATGGGGTGCATTGATGCCGAAATCACTTGTCAGAGACGCATTGGGAAAAGACGTGCAAGAAATTATCGAGAAATCTTCTCAACAGCCCGAACAGCAAGCGCAGGCTTCACAACCTGCACCTATGTCCGCGGACGATGAAGAGATTGCCAAGATCGCGGAGCAACTGGATGTTAGCATCAAGATCATTGGCTGCGGTGGTGGCGGATCGAACACCATAAACAGGTGTGTTGAGGGAGGGATCTCAGGAGCGCAGTTGTGTGCCATAAACACGGATGCCAAGCATCTGCTGGTAATACACGCGCCCAAGAAGATATTGATCGGAAAGAATATCACGCGAGGCCTGGGTGCCGGCGCGATACCGCAGGTCGGAGAGGCCGCCGCGAAGGAGAACGAGCGCGATATACGCGACTTCCTGAACGGTGCCAACATAGTGTTCGTCACCGCAGGCATGGGTGGCGGAACAGGTACTGGCTCGGCACACTTCGCTGCAAGGCTCGCGAAGGAGATGAAGGCACTGACCATCGGAGTCGTCACCCTCCCATTCAAGGCTGAGGGAGAACTCAGAATGGATAACGCCCTTGACGGGCTGGAGAGGCTGAGGAGACTCTGCGACACAACCATCGTGATACCGAACGACAAGCTCCTGGAACTGGTCCCGAAGCTGCCAGTCGATGCTGCGTTCAAGGTTGCTGATGAGATACTGATGCAGACCATAAGAGGCCTTACTGAGATCATAACGAAGCCCGGACTGGTCAACCTCGACTACAGCGACATAATGACCGTCATGAACGAGGGCGGAGTGGCCTTCGTAGGCATGGGCGAGTCAGATGACACAGACGCCGAGGAGAGGATCCAGTCCGCAGTGGATGAGGCTCTTAACTCTCCGTTGCTGGGCGAGATCGACCTCGGAGACGCGAGGGGCGCGCTCATCAGGGTAGTCGGTGGACCGGACATGACCGTCACCGAAGCTCAGAGGGCTGCGGAGGTCGTCGGTGAGAGGATCAACAAGCATGCGAGGCTCATCTGGGGATGCAGCGTGGACCCAGCATACGAGGGACAGGTTCGCGTGCTGCTGATCGTGACCGGTGCGAAGTCGACCACATTGATCGGCAAGAACCATAACAGCGTGGCTTCCGATCAGTCGAACGGCAGGTCTTCATCCGCTCCGTCGCGTTCGTACGGCTCCGATGATGACTCAGGGATAGACTTCGTTCGATAGAGACCGATCGGATAGTCAACAAAACACAAAAGGCGCGGCGACCGAACGGTCGTCCTCGCCTAAACCTTGATTTTTCTCTCCCTCTTGCCTTCCAGTTTTGGCTCGTCCGCGAACCTTGCACCGCACTTCGGGCAGAACTTGTCCTCCAGACTCACCTTGGACCCGCATAGGGAGCACTCCGCCCCGCCCACTCTGTCGGAGAACACGACACCGCACAGACAGGCGAAGGCGTCCTTGTCCACCCGTCGTCCGCACGATGGACATTCGGTAATGTATTCAATGAAAGACCGTCCACAGAAATGGCACTCCGACGACGACTCTGGTATCTCCTCGCCGCACCCCGTACATATCATGTTGCCTTCTCCGACCAGTCTCGCTCCGCACTTGCATAGACCCTCCTCATCGGAGACTATCCGCCCACATTCCGGGCACTGGTACAGGTCTCTCGAGAAATCCGTCGAGAAAACGACGCCGCAGCTGTTGCAGAACTGGTCGTCCTCCGATAATGTGTTCGCGCACTCGGGGCATTGAAGGGCCCGTTCGTACAGCGAGCAATCGCAGCTTTCGCCATCGATGAACCTGCGCCCGCATATGTTGCAGAACATCGCGTTGTCCGGCGAACTCCGCACCTGCTCCTTGAAGGCGAGATAAGTGTGCTCGGTCATCTCTCCCAGCAGGAACCTCTCCTCGATGAGCAGCAATTTATCCTCTTTCGATAGAGATATCGACCTCACCGTAGGCATCTCTGAGTCAACGACATGAGGTTTCTGCCTCGAGTATCCGAGCTCCCTGTCGCACACAGGGCAATTCTCGACGCGCATGGCACATGAGTTGTGGAACTGCTTCCCGCACCCGCACAGGACGCTTGGCAGCCCTTGCTTGATGACCCCGAGGCATATGTCGCACTTGGTCTGCCCCTTCACTCTGACCGCCTTGACCTGTGGTCTTGTTCGGACCTGCATCCTCCTGGTGGCCGCCCGGATCTTCTGTCCCTTCGGCACCTTGATCAGACGCGGGCCAGTCTTGGACTTTCCACGAGGAGCAGTCATTCTGGATGATTTCCATGCTCTGATAGACAAACTCTTCTCTCCAGCGATTAGTGCAACGTCTGCAACGAATATAAATTCCAGGCACCCGATTCCTACATCATGTCCCTTAAGGAAACCGTACGGTTCGTGGGCGAGCTGATGGCCCTATCCGCCAGGACCGCTCCGAAGGCTGTGGGCCAGGATTTCATCGAGATCAGGCTGCTCACAGACTCCGAACGGATAGCGGTCGGCAACGATATGATCCAGATAGCGAAGGAAAGGAACTCTCCAGGATTCGAGAGGGACGGACAGAACGTCCTCGATTCGGATGCAGTGCTTCTCATCGGTCTACTGGCACACAAAGGGGTAGGCCTGGACTGCGGCGCCTGCGGATACGCTGGCTGTGCAGAGTTCAACGAGGCTACCCACAAGGGCGACTTCCTAGGACCCAACTGCGCGGTCCGATCGCTCGATCTGGGCATCGCCCTCGGTTCGGCAGCGAAGACCGCATCCGATCACAATGTGGACAACAGGATCATGTACCGCGTGGGCGTCTCTGCAGGACGTCTCGGTCTCTCTCAGTCGAACATCGTCCACGGTATACCGCTGTCAGCCACCGGCAAGAGCATCTTCTTCGATCGTGCAAAGAAGTGATGGTTCATCGTTCCGATGGATTCCGGAGTTTCATCGGGTTCCCGACGAATGTACCATCGAGAAGGTATGCTCTGAAAGATCCCTCGTCCGCGATGGAGTTTCTGAATATGGGTCCGAGGAACGCTCTGGGATCGCTGTTCACCGCCGTGCCTGTCAGCAGTGGGTTGAATGCTGGCATCACGACCAGTTCCATGGGGCACGAATCGTATCTCTCCAACGTCGCCTCCTCGTGCAAGGATGTTCTGAGCCAACATTTCTCGATGTTCCTCGCGCCGAGCGAATCCTTCAGTAGTACGGACGGGTGTATGTGTCCCATGACTATCTTCTCGCATCTCATGACCTCATCGGATGGCCACACGTGCCCGTGGAACAGACCTGTATCCTGCACGGTCCATCCCTTGCTTCCCATGCCCTCGCACCCTTCGGGAAGAACGGATGCGATGCCGCCATCGTGATTGCCGGAGATCAGGACGACCCTGTCGAACACCTCTAGCATGCGCCCGAGCAGTTGTCTGATCTCCGCATCCTCCTTTCGGCCCACGGTAGGTATCTTGTGCTTGAGATCCCCCAGCAAGACCAGGTTACGCGCGATCTTTGACAGGGATTCCAGATCCCTCATCATCCTGGGCATCTGGGTGGGGATGTTGAACCCAGCCCTCCTCATTTGGACCTCTATGCCTATGTGAAGGTCCGCTACGGCTGCCCAGCTGTCCCTCCCCTTCATTATGAGCGCTGGCATGTCGGGCACTGGTTCCAGGTCCACGGTCTCTTGTACCGCCTGGGCTGTGATAAATATCCTTCCCCTATCGGCCTATCCTGAGCCGCTCGGCCAGGACATGGGGCAGCCCCTGGTCTCTTATCGCTTTCGCGGCATCATCTATCGGGTAGCCGAAGCGGATTATGCGGCATCTCAGCGGGTCCGTTTCAACCACCGCGAGGCTGCCATGCGGATCGCTGTCCCTCGGCTGCCCGACAGAGCCAGGGTTCAGGATGATGCCTCTCGTGAACTCCTTGACATAGGGCATATGAGTATGGCCGAGGATGACCAGATCTGCCTTCGCGATGTCCAGGATATCTTCTTGCGCACTTTCCGCGTACACATACTCATTCATCGTCCTAGGTGAGCCATGGTACATGGCAATCGTTCGGTTGTCGATGACTTCGTTCGCGGACGGTCGGAGTGATTCGAGGAACATGCGCGCACGCTCATTCAGCACTCCAATGGTCCAGTTCGCCGCTGCATGGGCGTATGGATTCATCCCTGCGAATATCTTCGTCACGACGGCTTCATCATGGTTCCCTCGGATCGAGCGATGGCATATCCTCCGGAGGGTATCACAACATTCGTTCGGGTTCGCACCGTAACCGACGGCATCGCCTGCGAAGAAGATCGTCTCAATCCTCTCGGCATCCATGACCTCGACCGCGCTCCTCAGGGCATGGATGTTCGAATGCACGTCCGCGATCACGCCCAGCCTCATGCCCTCACTCAGCTTCCGATGACCATGAGATACCTCCTCAGAACGATGGGTATCTTATCAATCACATCAGTGGCCAAAAGGCCGTAGCTCTTCTCCTCGAATGCGAGGTCCCCTGCGAGGCCGGCCGTGAACACCCCTATCCGACCAGCCGCATATGGGGTCGCCTTCTGCGCCATGATCCCCGCGATCAGACCGGTCAGCACGTCCCCGGTCCCCCCGACGGTCATCCCATCGTTGCCGGTCCTGTTGAGCTTCACATACCTGCCATCGCTCACGACGTCCCTCGGTCCTTTGAGGACGACCGTCATCCTCAGCTTGGCGGCGGCCTCACGGACCATCTGGGCACGTCTCTCGTAATCGTCCTGGGGCACGGTCTTCCTCGTGAGCTTCTTGAATTCGCCCGCATGGGGGGTGATGACTCCGGATTTTCCTTTCAGTATATGCGGCTTCGCTCCGCACGCAGCGATGGCATCCGCATCTATTACCATGGGTTTCCTACATTTGCTTATGAATCTCTGAATGGCTATCATGGTCGGCTTGGAGTCCCCCAGCCCAGGTCCTATGACCACTACATCGAACTCCGTGGACATTTTCAGCAGCTCCTCCACGTGCTCGGACCCGAGCACCATCCCTTTGAGCGGACGAACGATCAGGTTGGGTGAATAGATCGATACTGGGATCGCGGCGGGCTCCGGTGTCGCAACGAATATCAGATCGATGCCCGACCTCATGGCGGCCATACCCGCAAATGCGGGTGCGCCGCTGTAAGGTCCCCCGCCTATGACCAGGACTCGCCCAGAGTCACCCTTGTGGCTGTCCCTCCTCCTCGGTGGCAGGAGTGCATACTCCCCGGGTCCGCAGTACATCTCCGCTTCGGGTGGTATCCCGATGTCTGCGACGACTATCTTGCCACAGTTCCGCTTGGTCATCCCAGTCTTCGGAGCGTGGAAAGTGATCGTGGTATCTGCGCGGACCGCGAAGTTCGAAGGCCATCCCGATGGCACATCCACCGCTATCCTGGGCTTCTTAGTCCTGTTCAGACTTCTAATGATGCTGGCATACGGCTCCCTCGGTCGGCCCTTGATGCCCACGCCGAGCATCGAATCTATGATGATGTCGTACTGCCGGATGTCCATGAACTTGATCGGTCTGGCCACACCTCTGACCAGGTGCAGGTTGGATCGTGCGAGGTCTGTCGTGATCTCCTGCTCAGATTCTACTAGGAACACATCTGGCCTCATGCTCTTGAGAAGATGCCTGGCAGCGACGAAGCCGTCCCCGCCGTTGTTGCCCTTCCCGCAGATGATCGCTATGCGCGAGTTTGTCGGATAGTTCTCGATTATGTATCTGGCCACAGCTTCGCCTGCGCGTTCCATCAGCGTGATAGTCCTGACACCGTGATAGGCGGCGTTGATGTCTAGAACCTTGACCTCTTCCGGGGGAATAGCTGCCTTGACCACGAGCGCTGATTGGTCGGAAACGTAATAAACGTGACTAGTTGCCTTTATGAACCCAAAGGCGATGAAGCGCGCGGTTTTTAAAAAGAACTAAATACACAGACTTCGTAGTCCCGAAATACTGGCAGGGATCGTATAATTGAGTGATATAAAACGTCTCGTATTGGACGTGTTGAAACCACACCATCCGACCATCATCGAACTGTCGCGTAGGATATCGGTTCTGAATGGTGTCTCTGGTGTGAACTGCAGCCTTGAGGAAGTGGATCGCGAGACCGAGAGCGTGAAGATCACGGTCGTTGGCAATGCAATCGATTTCGAGAGCCTCGAAGAGACCATCTCCGATTGCGGAGCCGTGATCCACTCGGTCGACAGCGTGTCCGCGGGCAAGATGCTCGTCGAAGAAGTGGAGACCCCCCAGGACCGTTGAGTTCCGATCTACTTTTCGCGGGGTGTCGTCTTCAGTTTGGCTGCCACCTCGGCAACCAACTTCTTCTTGTCCAGTTTGGGCTCCACAAGCACTCTTCCCTCTTTCCTGTACCAGAATCTCGGATACGCCTTATCGAGTTCGAGTATACAATCCAGGTTGAGGGCCCTCACCGCCTGATAAAGCATGTGTGCCGTGGGCGCATCGATAGCGTCCTTCCTAGGCACTCGCCGTCCATCCTCCCTACTTATCTTCACATCGAAATAGGTCGGCCAGAGGACGATGGCTTTCTCAGGATCTACGGTCATATGGCTCATCTGTCCAAACGTCCCACCCATATCTAATCCTGTCGGTTCGCACGTTCGGAAGTACTCTTATCTACCGGACTATGCGATTACCTGGCCGAGGCGAGGTTGTGATTGACGAAGATATTGCCGAAACGGTCCTTGATTATGCACGCTCGTTCGCAAACGCGAAACTGGTGGAGGTCCGTATGGAAGTCTCTGAGAAGACGGATGTCACTGTTCAGTCCGGAGTGGTTGGCAGTCTGGGCTCCAATAGAGATATCGGAATGAATGTTCGCGTAGTCCTTCCGACCGGGATAGGCTTCGCAAGCACGAATGGCGTCTCGAAAGAAATCGGCAAGGCGATGGTGGACAAGGCGTTCAAGCTAGCAAGGAATGTCAACCTTAAGGTGCCGATCTCTTTCTCGGATGAACCTGCAGTCACTACAAACTGGTCGGTCGGTGAGTCCAAACCCATCGTAGACATGACGATAGATGACAGGGTCGAGTTCCTCAAGGGAATCGACAAGTCCATCATTGGTTCGAAGGTGAAAGTCCAAGGAAGATTCCTCCAGCTTCGCGATGCCAAAATCGAGAGCTATTTTGCAAATTCTGAAGGATCGAGGATATCATCCCATCTGCCAAGGTTGAGGTTCGATTCGTACCTGGTGGTAACATCGAAGGGTCAGAGCGAACAATCGATCAGGGAATGGGGCGGAACCGGCGGCTGGGAAGTCGCAGAGGGATGGGATCTGCCGAGCGCGCTCGACAAGGAAGTGCACATGCTCAAGAAGATGATCGAGCATGGCAAGCTGGTGAAGCCGGAGAAATATGACTTGATCTGCGGACCAGAGGTTGCTGGCATAGCTGCTCATGAATCGTGCGGCCACCCGATGGAGGCCGACCGCATACTGGGGCGGGAGATGTCACAGGCGGGCAAATCATTCGTTTCCCCTGGCATGATCGGGTCGAGGATCGGCTCGGAATATGCGACGGTCATAGATGATCCGACGGTCCGGAACTCCTACGGTTACTATGCGTATGATCAGGAAGGGGTGAAGGCCCGTCCGCGACACTTGTACAAAAAAGGCATCATCAATGAGTTCTACACTAACAGAGAGACCGCGGGTAGGCTTGACACGGCCAGCAATGGCTCATCAAGATCAGAGACATACCTTCAGGAGCCGATCGTCCGTATGGCGAACACGTATGTGGCGCCAGGAGATTTTGAGGATGATGAGATATTCGGGTCGGTGAAATCGGGCGTATTGATGCATTCGTTCACCGAATGGAACATCGATGACAAGAGATTCAATCAGAAATATGTCTCTCGCGAGGCATACTTCATAAAAGATGGTGAGTTGGCCGGACCCGCGAGAAAGTGCGTTCTTGAGATAACGACCCCTGAATTTTGGGGCTCCCTGGATGCAGTGTCCAAGAATGTCGAATATCAGGCTGCGGAATGTGGAAAGGGCGACCCGATCCAGAGCATGGCGGTGTTCACTGGCGGGCCGATGATGCGTTTGAGGGGGGTGACGTTATCTTGAGGAGCTTCAAGGACACGGCCGAGGAGATCGTGCAGAAAGCCCGCAGCCTTGGCGCGGACGACGTCATATGCGAAGTGATCGAGTCCAGGACCAATCAGATCAGGTATTCATCCAACCGCATCGACGCCTCCAACATGTGGCGTGAGCATCACGCGGTTCTTTTCGTTGCGATAGGCAAGAGGAACTTCGTCACGGATCTGAGGGACATCAACCGCGCGCTGGATGCGGTTGCAGATGTGGTCCAGGCCGCGAGGATCGCGCCTGAGAACAGGAACTATAGCGGCATCCCTGGCGGCCGATTCGAGTACAAACGATCTCCTGTCGACAAGAAGATCACCGACCTAAGGTCTCCTGCGAAGTTCGTCTACGATGCGATCTCGGGTGCGGAGTCCGAGGGAGCGATCGAAGTTGGCGGCACTTTCTTTGCACGACATAACAAGGTCGGGATTGCGAGTTCCGGGGGCGCGTATGCAGATGATGAATCCGCATCCGTCGAGCTCTCCGTCCGGGCTTTCTCGGAACCGGAAGCATCTGGTCACGCGATCTGTTGCGTTCCCCGACGCGCCAAGATGGATGCGCGTGGTACCGGCGTTCGCGCAGGAACTCTGGCGAAGAGTGCCAAGAATCCTATGCAAGGCGATGTGGGAAAGACCGACATCATCGTCGAGCCGCTGTTCCTTGGAAGCTTGACGCATTCGACATCCGATATGATGTCAGCGTTCGCGGTGGATATCGGCATGTCCATGTTCGCGAAGAGGCTCGGAAAGAAGGTTATGTCGGATGAGGTCACGTTCGTGGATGATCCTACTATCGTATCCACTTCCAGAAGGTCTTTCGATCATGAAGGTATGCCTACAAGACGCAACGTCTTGATCAAGGACGGTATCCTCAAGGCATATCTCCACAACACATCGACTGCCAAGAAATTCAAGACGAAGTCCACCAGCAACATGGGATCTCTCATCCCGACCTCTTTCAATTTCCCCGGTCAACCGTGCGCCTTCCACCCGATCATAGAGTCGGGCAGCTGGAAGACGGATGAGCTGATAGAGGATACCAAATCCGGCCTTTACTTGAACAACGCCTGGTACACT
This sequence comes from Thermoplasmata archaeon, assembly GCA_014859835.1. Classification (GTDB taxonomy): domain Archaea; phylum Thermoplasmatota; class Thermoplasmata; order UBA10834; family UBA10834; genus UBA9653. The sequence continues at coordinate 17,051 of JACZKW010000107.1, forward strand.
AGGTTCCAGAGCTATTCGAAAGGAGATTTCTCGACGATACCTCGTGACGCCATTCTGCAGATACGGGATGGAGAGATAGTTGGCTCTGTCAAGAATATCCGGGTGAGCGACAACATGCTGAATCTCTGGAAGAACGTGGATGGTATAACAAAGGCTGCCCAGGAGGTCTTCTGGTGGGACGAAGCTTCTCCACCGTCCACCTTGCCCTGGCTACGCATGAGAAAGGCGAATATCACGCGCTCAGCGTAATCATGCAAAAGAATCGGGAAAATAATCCTCTGAACCTGGTCGCCAATCATTCCGGTTTGATCAAGGTGGCGTTCACGACGCCGTCCTGACCGCATCTGGATGTGATGACAGCCTCGCCCAGCTCAGTCATGATCGTAGCGCCCTTCGTCATGATGTTACGCTGGACATAGTTCGGATTCGAGGGGTTACTCTTGACCGTCTGGATCTCGACCTTCTTGATGGTCTTCGTTGTCGGATCCACGACATTCACTGAATCGGCCATCAGGAGTCTCGCCTTCGAGTTTGCCCCTTTCGTCCTGTACATCTTGACCTTCCTGGGGCCCAGGCGGGTGAACTGCTTCTCTCGGCCGATCTCGAACTTCCTCTTCTTCCTGGCCGGTGTGATCCTTCCGCCCGAAGACTTCCTCTTTGGTCTTCCTTGCCAAATGGCCATCTGAAACCTCTCGCGAGATGTGAAAGTGGGAAGGGTATTAAAAGCTTTTGTGACTCACCGGCGCCTCAGAAGAGATCGACCTGGATGCCATCCCCTATCCTGGCGATGGCATAGTGCCCTCCCCTAGCAGGTCCTGGGTTCACGAAGACTGTGCCGTCCTTCTCCTTGCATCCTCTGGACTCATGGATGTGTCCTGAGAGTACCATTCTTGGTCTGTGTTTCTCTATCACTCCCATGATCCCCCGCGATCCCGCGTTCCTTCCAGACCTGTCGACATCGTTCATGCCTTGGGGTGGCGTATGGGTCACCATGACGCCTCCTTTGACCGCGACATCGTTCAATATCCTGACCATCTCCTGCTCATCCAGCTCGAATGGCATTGATGCGGTCGAGGGGAGCCCCCCACCGCAGCCATAGAACACTCTACCATCTATCTCGAACGATGCGCCGTGCAGGCTGCATCCCGATTGTTCCAGCAACTTGAGCGTGTCCGCAGTGTCGCAGTTGCCAGGAACTGTTAGCAGCTTCGGCCCGAAGGTGTCCATGACCTTCTTCACATACTTCTCTGAACCATATGTCGTGAGGTCGCCGCACACCACTACCGCATCGAAAGTGTCTTCGCTCGCCACCTTACCCAGCAGCTTGATCGCATCCTCCGACGCGTGGAGGTCGGCGCATATCAGCAATCTCAATTCTTTCATCCGATCACCATGGCGTTACGATTCCCAGAGAGAATTCCTGGAATACGATCAGATAGGATATCACGTATCCGGCGACAGCGCCACCGTTCAACAATGGTAGCCCTGCCTGAGGGTTCCCTTTGATCACGTACCTCATGAGCACCAAGAATCCAATCGTTGCGCCGACTATGGTGCCCAGCGCGATCAGTAGGTTGCCCCCTATTCCTCCCACGATATCGGATGGCAGGAAATAGAACGCCGAAGCCACGAGCACACCCGGGATTATGATATCTCCCAAGCCCATGTACATGGCCTCCCTCTCCGCTCCATCGTCGAGCTGAGCCTTCAGAGACTTCTGTCGGAGATATGAGAACCCTCTTCTCTTCGGTATGACCAGCAGGATGGGGAGATGCATCTTGGTCACGCCATCCGCCAGGTCGATCATGTGCTTCGTGCCATAGACCGATATCGCATCGTATACGGCGAGGATTATGAGTAATATCAGAACTGGCAGGATGTTGAGCGATACGCCTAGTATCCCGATGACGCCTATCGCTACTAGTATCCCTGTCGCATCGACGACGTACCATTCTGGTTTCTTCGCGAGCAGATATACCAGGATGGCTGTGAGTATGATCGAGACCATCAGCGCCAGCAATCCCTCGTCGAACAGTGTCGCGACTGTCAGGATCACATAGAATATCGTGAACGAAACCGCGCCGATGAATATGATCCTCACGACATCGTCTCGCTTCTTCCTTATTATGTATAATATTAGGAATGTAAACAGCACGATAGCTATCACATAATACACGGGTATCATAGGGTCGTTCGGATCCTCGAACGCCTGGTTCTCCTCTCCAAGCGCGGACGCGACGAGTGCTAGTGCGCCCAGCTGTGAGAACACGAATATCGCAGCCATGATCAGAACTGCCCTGTTGGTGTCGTCCATCGTCCCGCTATTCCGACGCGCTTTAGAAATACTTTTGCGTCCGATGGGAAAAACATCAATATAGCCAAAAGCCCTAGCAATATCCGTGACTGAGCTGGAAGTGCTCAAGCTGGACGTGTTCGCGGAGAGCCTGTTTAGCGGCAATCCCACATGGGTGGTGTTCGATGCGGACACGCTCGATGAGGTCGTGATGCAGCGAATCGCATACGAGCTCGGATCACCCGAGACTGTCTTCATCATGAGATCGAAGAAGGCGGATGTCAGACTGAGATTTTTCAATGCTGATTCTGAGGAGCCGATAAGCGGACACTCGACGATAGGCGCGCTCTGGGCCATGGCCGACCAGGACGCTTTTGGAACCTCCTTCGGGAGCAGGCACCGAGCCGAGACCTCAGTGGGCATACTCCCGTTCTATGTGGAGCTCAGTCCTGAGGGGACCAAGAGGGTATGGATGACTCAGAAGCGGCCACTGTTCTCCAAGGTCGAGGAAGTGACTGAGGTGGCCAGCGCGCTGGGCATCGGTGCGGAATCGATATTCCACAAAGAGTTCCCAATGAGCAGAGCATCGACCGGGCTGCCCTGTCTGCTGGTCTCAGTGCGATCCCTCGAAGTGATCGAGAGGCTCAACCCACGACAGAATGAACTTGTCAGCCTATGCAAGGACCTCGAGGTAGGCGCGGTCGCGGTCTATGTATGGGGTGGCTTCGATTCTTCCACGACCGTCCATGCTAGATGCTTCCTCCCGGCGCCGTCGTTTCATGAGGACCCGGCATCAGGCATGCCCGCAGGTGCGCTTGCATCATACATCGCAGACAATGATTTCATACCCAGGGATAGACTGGGTGAAGTGATAATCGAGCAAGGGCATTTCATGGGACGGCCATCCAGGATTCATGTCAGGATTGAGAAGCGTGGATCGACCATCAAGAAAGTGGATGTGGGCGGATCCGTGAGGCCGACCGTGAGAGGGAAGATAACGATCCCGTGATGCTGCGTTCTACCTCACGAGTGTGCCAAAAGCCACCGTTCCGGATACCTTCTCGATCTTGACCTTGACCTGAACGCCCTTTGCAGTGCCAGGTACATAGATGATGAACTCTCCCTTGCGAGCGACCCCATCACCCTTCTTACCGACATCTTTTATGAGGAGGTCGTACACCTTTCCGGCCTCTATCTCCTTCACTTCTTCGGCCTTCATGTGCTTTCTCACATGCACCGGTCTATGAGCGCCGCAGGTCTCACAGGTGAGTATGAGCACTCTCCCGTCTTTGACCATGTTCGTATCAGGGCTCTCGCACTCCGAGCATAGTACGTATTCTGAAACGTAATTGTCGATCCTGTCGACGATCTGCGATGTGGCGACCTTACCCTTGAAGACCACCCTCGTTCCCTCCATCGTCCCTGCCGTCCCGAGTTCTCTAAGCAGATATCCTAGGAGGTGGTCGGGTTCCCGTCTCAGGGTATCGACGATATCAGCGAAGTTCCTGATGGCAGTAGTCTTGCCCTCGATCATCACATCTGGCTCAGGTATCTTGAACCTCTCATGTGACTCTACTATCAGGGGCAACTTCTTCTTTGCCCGTTCGAGGAGGGCTTCGTAATCGACACTCTCATCGGCCGCCATCGTGGTTCCATAGTGGATTTGCTAGTTAAAGCTATTGGATTCCATAGCAGACAACTCGGGCAATCGCAGGCCAGAATGAGTGTGCGGATCACCTACTTCTCCACAGAGGCGACCCGCTGCGAAACGTTTATTGATGACCGGGAACTATGAGTCGGATTGCCAGCCTCGAAGTAGGGTGAAATTGACGACGATGAGGAGTTCTATAGACACCCTTAAGCATGAGAAGCCAGCCGGTTCGTTCGAGCATCGGCTTTCGTTGCTGGAAGCCTACCCGGGGCGCGTATCCGTGGTTCGTGAGGACCGCACAGTTGTTTTCATGAGCAAAGCTCTGCGGGATTCGTATGGCGATCTTGTGGGCAAGAAATGTTACGAGACCGCGCTCGGATCCGAGGACGTGTGCAAAGGATGCCCTGTTGCCCAGAACTGGGATCCGTCCAATTTCCCACACTCCCGCACAGCGAAGGAGCTGGACGGAACAGTGTACGAACTGACCACGACAAGATACGAAGACGATGAGACCGGCGAGGTTTACTACTTCTCATTCGAGCGAGACATAACCGTGCAGGTCGAGCAGGAGCGGTATCTGAGAAGCCTCGCCGCATCGCTCGATCAGATGGCAGAAGCGGTCGCCGTCGCAGATGCAGACGGACGCATCGTCTATTCCAACAAATTCTTCGAGACTGTGACGGGGTACAGCAGAGATAGGCTCTCTAAACTCAACCTAATTACGATGGAGGAGCACATCGAACCTGAGGGCCTGGTACGTCAGATACTCAAGGACTCGCTGGGCCACGGTTGGTCCGGAGAGATGACCATCGACCGAGGCGGCAATGGGCCGTCCATCATCCATGTCGAAACCAAACCCGTCAAGACGCCCGAAGGAACCGCGATCGGCATAGTAGGTTTATTCAGGGATATCACGAGGGAACGGTGCGAGAAGGTCGAGCTCGAGAAGTACAAATCGCAGCTAGAGAAGAAGATGGAGGCCAGGACCGCCGAGCTCGCAAGACGTGTCAACCAGCTCACGACCATCAACAAGATCAGCAGAGTAGTGACATCGATCCTGGACCCAGACGACCTGATAAAGGAGTTCGCAAAGTCCATCGCCAGCGGGTTCGGATATCAGCATGTCGTGATCATGATGATGGACAAGGATCTGGGCGAACTGCACTTCAATGCAGGCGAGGGTTCCAAGATACGCCAGGTCCACAGGGATATCACGATCAAGCTGAAGGAGGGCATAATAGGTCATGCCGCTTTCTTCGGAGAGACGCTGGTGACTGGGGACGTCGATTCCGACCCACGCTATTTGAGCAAGGACATCAGCACCACAAAATCAGAGCTGGCTATCCCCATCGTATTCAGAGGCGACCTCATAGGTATATTGGATATCCAGAGCGATGCCAAGGATGCGTTCACCAGAAACGATGTCACGTTGCTCGAGATGCTCGCCGATATCCTCGCCACATCCATAATCAACGCTAGGACATTCACGGAATCCAAGGAGCGAGAGCAGGCGCTTACCATCCTGGACAGGATCAGCAGACAGATCTCCTTCAGGAGGGAGCCCGCAGTGATCCTCGACCAGGTCGCCAGGGACGCCGCATCCCTGCTGAAGGGCGAGAAGGCTCTAGTAGGTCTGAAAGAGGAGGGAACGGAGCGCCTGCGATGGTTGGCATCATGCAATGTCGAGAAGTCATTGCTCGACAAGCTCGAGTTCAACTCGGACCGGGGAGTGACTGGGCGTGCCATGTCCCGGCTGAAGACAGAAGTGGTGAACAATTATCTGCTCGACTCGGACGCGCGTCCGAGGGATGCTAAGCTTTTCAATATCAAGTCTATCGTATCGGCGCCTTTGATCATCGAGGGACGTGGCATCGGCGTGATAAATGTATACAACAAGCAGGATGGTGCCAAATTCACGAAGAGCGATGCGCTTTTCCTGTCCGCGCTCGCGGATCATGCGGCGATCGCCCTTGAGAACTCCAACCTGTTGACATCCCTGAACCAGAGGGTACGGTCTCAACTAGCGCTCCTCGAGACCGCCTTCCTCATGCAGAGACAGATCGATTCGAGCGGAATATACGAATACGTCGCGGAGAAGCTTCGTGAAGTCATCTGGTACGATGCCCTTACATTCTATCGATTGGATGTCGAGAATGGGCTGGTCGTGCCCGTTCTCACGATAGGGCCGTATACGGACGAGGTGATGTCCGACATATTCCCGATCGGAACCGGCGTTACCGGTCAAGTCGCCCAGACTGGCAAGGCTGAGGTAATCAATGACGCGATCTCCGATCCCCGCGCAGTCCAGGTCGAGGGCACACCCCTGGATGAGGAGGCCATCATGGCCATCCCGCTGAAGGGCCGCGAGCGCGTGATTGGCGTGCTGACGGTGTATCGACAGGGAGGCAAGGTTTTCACATCATCCGAATTCGAGATCGCTCAGTTATTCGCCAACCAAGCTACGGTCGCGGTCGAGAACGCCGAACTGTACAAGACGGAAGAGAGTCTCCTGAATGAGAGCAAGAAGAAGATCGAACAGATGTCCAGCGTACTCGAGCTTACGACATCCGTGATGTACATGGACAGCCTCGACACCCTTCTGCGAAGACTGGCGAATGCGACCGTCCGGTCGTTCGGATTCCGGCGAGTGTCCGTATCCCTGCTCGAGCCGGACAAGAATGTGTTCGTGAACTGTGCGTTGGCCGGATACCCTGAATGGGTGTCGGTGGGCGAGCACATGCCTGCGGAGGAGGTCCTCGAGGACATGAAGGATGAGTTCCGGGTGGGTGAGACCAGTTATTACGTCCCATACGAGAAGCAGGAGTATGGCATAGAGAAGTTCGACTTCATCGCGCACCCCGAACTTGCATCGATACCTCGCGAATCAGAAGACGCCTGGCACGAGAGAGATATCCTGATGCTCGCGCTGAAGGATCGAAGCGGTCGACTCACGGGCTATATGCTTGTGGACGAGCCGGTCGATCTGAGGGTTCCCAAGAAGGAACAGATCGAGTTCCTCGAAATATTGTCAGGGATCGCATCGATCGCTGTCGAGAACTCCAGACTGTTCGAGAAGCAAGTCTTTGCTGTCAACGAGATCGCGTTGCTGAACGATCTGATGACCCATGACATCAACAACTTCAATCAAGGCATAATGGGCTATATCGAGTTGTTGCTTCAGGACAGGCGCCTGGAGGATGGCCCACGCAGATATGCTGATAAGGCGTTGGTGCAGGTGAGGAACAACGCACGTATCATAGACAACATACGCAAGTTGTCCAAGGTCCGGGCGATGTCCGATAAGGACTTCGTGCAGTGGGATCTATACGATCCCATCGCCAACGCGATAGATGTCTTGAATAAGTCATTCTCCGACCGGACGGTGACGGTGGCGTCATCGGTTCCGAAGGGCGAGCATTATGTGATGGCGAATCAATTTATTACTGATCTGTTCCAAAACATCATATCGAATGCTGTCAAGTTCGACAGTGCGAAGTCGGTCCACGTTGATATCATGGTATCGGATGCGACCGATGCGAAGGGGGCCTTCTGGGTGATATCGGTCATCGACAGAGGTCGCGGTATCTCGGATGAACGCAAGAAGACCGTGTTCGAAAGGTTCGCCACGGGCAGTACCGGTGTGAAAGGGTTCGGACTCGGCCTATCGATCGTTAGCACCATCGTAGAGAAGTTCCAGGGTAGGATATGGGTCGAGGACAGGGTCCCTGGCGATTTCTCGAATGGCACGGTCTTCAATATCATGCTTCCAAAGGCTCGACCTCCGGAGAAGTGAATCAGCGCTGCTGGATCCCGATCTACATCTTCCTCTTCTTCGAGAACTCCAGGGCGGCTTTGACCAGGCCGAAATGCATGGGCGCCGGTTTCTGAGGCCTCGACTTGAACTCTGGGTGGAACTGGGATCCCATGAAGAACGGATGTCCATCGAGCTCGAATATCTCCATCCTATTACCATCGGGGGACCTTCCAGTGTACTTGAGCCCGCTCTCCTGTATCCTGTCTATGTAGTGCGGGTTGACCTCGTACCTATGCCTGTGTCTCTCCGAGACCTCGTTCGACCCATACATTTTCTCTGCTTTCGATCCCTTCTCGATCACGATCGCCTGCGCTCCCAATCTCATGGTCGCGCCCATCCTTGTCACATTCTTCTGCTCGGGAAGGATGTCTATTACTGGATGTGATGTGTGTGAGTCGAACTCCGTGCTGTTCGCGTCGTGCATCTGAAGGACGTTCCTCGAGAACTCGACCGTGGCGAGCTGGAACCCGAGGCATACCCCCAGGAACGGAACCTTGTTCATCCTGGCGTGCTTGATCGCCTCAATCTTGCCCTCGGCACCCCTCGAGCCGAACCCTCCGGGTATGAGAACGCCATCTGCATCTTCCAGAAGCTTCTTGGGGTTATCCTTCTCGATATCCTCTGCTTCGAGTCTGATGAAGGTGACTTTCGTATCGAGTTCAGCCCCTGCATGTGCCAATGCCTCGTAATGGCTCATGTACGAATCGTATTGGTCCATGTACTTCCCCACGAGCGCGATCTTGACCTCGTGCTTGGGGTTCATCACCTTGTTCAGGAACTTCTTCCATTCCTTGAGCCCGTCCTTGGGCACATTGATGTTCATCCGCTTCATCAGATAATCCGGAAGCCCCTGTTCATCCAGGAATATCGGGACCTGGTAGATCGATTTCGCATCGGGGGCGCTAACGACAGCTTCCAAAGGAACATCGCAGAACAGGGCTATCTTCTTCCTCGCACTATCCTCAAGCGGCCGTTCGCACCTCGCGACGATCACATCGGGCTGTATCCCGAGTCCTCTGAGCTCTCTGACTGAGTGCTGGGTCGGCTTCGTCTTCTGCTCCTTCAACGAGCCCAACGTCGGGACGAGGGTGGTGTGTACGAACAGAATGTTCTCGTGTCCCATCTCGGAGTGCATCTGCCTCATAGCCTCCAGGAACGGCATGGACTCGATGTCACCGACAGTGCCTCCAAGCTCGACTATGACCACTTCCGCACCGGACTTGATACCGACATTGGATATCATCGATTTGATCTCGTTCGTTATGTGCGGGATTATCTGCACGGTCTTTCCTAGAAAGTGCCCATCCCTCTCCTTCTCGATCACATTGCCATAGACCTTCCCCGTGGTCATGACGTGGTCGCTGGTGAGGCTGGCATCCATGAAACGTTCATAATTGCCGAGGTCGAGGTCCGCTTCTCCCCCATCATCAAGGACGAAGACTTCTCCATGTTCGAACGGGTTGAGTGTCCCCGCATCGGAGTTGAGATACGGGTCGATCTTCATTGCAGTGACGTTGACTCCCCGTGCTCTCAGAACGCATCCGATGGACGACGATGTGATGCCCTTTCCGAGGCCAGACAAAACTCCGCCCGTGACAATAATACACTTCATCTTAACTCACGGGATACGGAGAACAGTTCGGACCAACTTAAAGATTTGCTACGACTTCCGATGGGGTCACCAGGCATATCTGTCCCTTGGGATGCGGACTGTACGTACACGTGGTATCTATCAGGTGCATCTTCATTGATCGATGGATATGAATCGGTTCATCAGCTTCATGAGGCTGCCGAGTGCACCAGTTACCACAGCGATCGCTTCCGCGACCGGCTGCGATACCTCTCCTCGGAACTCGATCGTGCCAGGTTGAATGCCTATGACTGCGACCCTCTTGCCCGCCTTGGCCAGCACTGAGGACAGGAGCGCGACAGCGACCCTGTGCGTGGTGATCTCCCTTTCCTGTATCTCTTCCCTCATGATCACGCGGATGGTACCGGGTTCAGATTTGAGTGCAGCCGCATCGACGAAGAAGACAGTCGCGTCCTCGTCCTTCTCGGAGATGTCCAGGACAGTGCCCTCTACTCCGTCGTGCTCTGAAAATGAATAGGTTGGAAAGAGTTTCTTCAAGGCCTCGGCCACGAGCACGCCCGCACCGTCATCGGCCTTGTCTAGGTATCCCAGGCCAAGGACATAGACATGTCCCCTGCCCGCGATCTCTTCGAGACAGCGCCTCAGATCCTCTTCAGATTCACAAGGTGTGTCGCGCAGCTTATGCATGGATCGTACGCCCTCGCTACCATCTCTAGGCCAAGTCGGACCTCGGCATCGCTCTTGTCGTCCGCGAGCATCCTCTCGGCCGTGATCTTCATGTGCAGCTCTATGTCATCGAGGTTCTGCGCGGTGGGTGTGATGATGTCCGCGACATCGATCAGACCGTCCTTGATCTCGTAGTGGTGGTATAGCGTACCGCGGGGAGCTTCGACCGCCCCTGTACCAGATCCAGTCTGCCTCGTAGGCTGCTCTATCGCCGGGTCGCCCAGAGCTGCGACCTGGTCGCATGCCTCGGGTAAGTGCTCCATCGACCATAGCATCTCGATGGCCTGGGCGAGGTTGTTGTACAGCGGGTTCACGAGCCACTTGTCGTTGAAGTGTTCCTTGAAGAGATCCGCAGCTTGCCCGTCGAGCCTCTTGCCCATGTTGACCATCCTGGCGTTAGCTCCGACCGTGAAGGGCTTCTCGTTGAACAGCGACCTCTTAGCGAACGAGTGCGGGACAACGCGCTCGTTCGTGAGCTTCTTGTAATCCTCTGCGCTCGTTTCCTTGCCGTTCGATATGAGGATGGTGTCTCCGTGGTATCCGTACTTCTTCTTCGGGGCGTTCACGGACATGAAGACCATCTTCTCGGATTCCGGGTACTCGGGGTACTCGACTACGGTTGCGAATAGCTCGACAGCCCTTGCCGCGTCGGGCACGAGTTCGCGGGACCTCAGCTTGATCTCTTCGAGCGACTTCTTGCTCGGGTACTTGCCGAATCCTCCGATGATCGGGTTCTCACCGTGCACGATCCTTCCGCTGGTGACCTCCATGACATGATTACCGAACTTCTTCAGACGCAGCGCACGCTTGACATCGTCACCGAAGTCGTTCAACATGGCTATAGCGGACGGATATCCGAGGAAGTCGGGCAGTGCCAGCAGGAACGTGTGGAGCGAGTTGCTCTCGACGTTCTCTCCGAGCATCATCAGCTCCCTCGTGAGCTGCGCCTTCTCTGGCGGCGTTATGCCGAGCGCTTTCTCAAGGCCGCGGATCGCGGCGAACTTGTGAGATAGGGTGCATATGGCGCATATCCTCGGCACCACGTTCAGATCGTCAGCCGGTGTCATGCCACGTACCAGCTGCTCTATGAGCCTCGGGCCCTCGTGGACATCCAATGTGACGCTCTTTACCTTCTTGCCTTCGAGTGTGACGGTTATGCCACCGTCTCCCTCGACCCTTGCGAGTGCTGGAACGTTAAGCTCCCTCATTTCTTAGCCCCCTTCTTCTTCTCGAGGTCCTTGACGAGCTCGACGACACCAGACCCTCCGAACTTCCTGATCTTCGTGATGATCTCATCCGGATCGTACCCCTTCTCCTTGAGCAGGTTGTATTCCGAAGTCACATTCAGATCGTCGGTCGGTCCCCAACAGCCAACGCATGGTATGTTGTGAGACGGACATACCGCGCCACAGCCTCCTTT
>JACZKW010000108.1:0-7445 GCA_014859835.1 Thermoplasmata archaeon
TGCGGTGTCAATTATGACCACGTCGTAGCTGTTCGATTTATGAAACTCTTCGACATAGAACAGTGCCGACATGAGTTCCATGCCTGGGAAGACGGCCATCTCCTTCGCCGTGACGCCGTCCATGCCCTGCGATGCCAGGAAGTCTGATAGGTATGCCTGGATCTCCTTCCAACGCGTCTCGAGCTCGAGCTGTATGTCCACCTCTAGACCGTCGAGGTTCTTCCGTATCCGCTCTATCTTCCCGGACAACGGCACCTCTAGAGAATCGGACAGGCTATGCGCAGAATCGGTGCTGACCACGATCGTCCTGTGCCCTAACGAGGCCGATCGGAGGGCTGTAGCAGCGGCAACGGATGTCTTCCCGACGCCGCCCTTGCCCGTGTAGATTATCACTCTCATGTCCATCCCCTCGAAAGCGTTGCTAGAATACACTCTCGCTGGATAATGGTGTCGGGGACGGGATTCGAACCCGTGACCTCCGGATATCCTAGGAGCATCTGGTCAGAAGAACTCCCTATGAGTCCGACGCTCCACCAGGCTGAGCCACCCCGACATGGTCCCCGTCGCGATATACGCGGGGTATGTGTGCCCTATTCCTCTTTCTCTTCCTTGGATCCGTCCTCGGACTCGGCGGGTTGCTCCACAGGCGTCTCTTCGGTCGAGACATCTGCTGGCTTCTGCTCCTCTATCTCTTCGATCTTCTCATCCTGGGCGGGTTCCTCGGCAGGAGCGATAATCGGTTGCTCGTCCGGTTCTGGCATCTTGCCGGATCTCAGCACCTCGCTCTTGCCGATCTCTATCCTCTTGACGGGCACAATGATCTTCGATGCGTCGGAGATCGCCTTCGACATGTCCCCCATGATCATCTTGCGGACAAGGTCGCTGATAGTGGATTCGGCCGCCATCTTCGCGACGGAATCCTTCATGATGTTCCTGATGGCGGTCTCCTGCGATGCTTGGATCCTCTGCTCGGACACAGCCATTGGCTTGACGCGGACTTCCCAACCATCCTTTGTGATGACATCCACGACGGTATCGGTCTTCGTCCTCTTCCTCCTGGTGAGCCTCCTGACATAGTCACTTGTCAGGTTGTGCCCCTCGTAGAGGGTGAATGCATCGAAACCTCTGACGTCATGAACCTTGAATCTGAGCTTGATATGCATCTTGGAGAAATCACCGGTCATATCCTGCACAGTTGCCTCGGTGATCCTTCCCATCACACTTTCGGGTCCGTTGGATGGTGTCTCTCCGAGCTGCATGCGGCTGAACATATCAGGCGCGTAGATCTTGTACCATTCCTTTGCACGCCACCTGTCCTTGATCTTTTTGGCAGCAGCCCTCGCCTTCTGAGCCATCTAATACCTCTGGTTGACTGATTAGGATGCTCGATAACAGATTTCTATATTAAAAGCTTGCTGTGGAAAATGAAATGATTTGAAGGGGGTTTAGGTGGTTTTCATCTCTTCCTGAGCTTGGGGTTCAGGACCTCATCCATCGCATAGCCGATGAATGTGAATCCTAGCACGACCGTCACTATGCAGAGACCGGGCATGATTATGTATGCATACGGTCCCGTAGTTGCAGCGCTCCAGGTATATGCCTCATCGAGCAGCCTGCCCCATGTCTCAACATCCTGAGGCCCCATCTTCAGGAAACTCAGGGTGCTCTCGGAGAGGATCGATATCGCAATCGTCAGGATGGCGTTTGCGAATATGAGCGGAACGACATTCGGGAAGATGTGCTTCTTGATTATGTGCATATCTCCTGCTCCGATCGCCCTCGCCCTCTCGATGAATTGTCTGGTCTTGATGGACAGCACCTGAGATCTAACGATCCTTGCCGTCGTAGACCATCCCGTAACTCCTATGACTATGATGACCGTCACAAGGCTCCTGGCATCAAGCACGGATGATATGACCAGCATCAGCACCAACCATGGGATGGACAGGAATACATCGTTGACCCTCATGATCACCTCGTCCTTCCAGCCGCCCCAATATCCAGACAACAGTCCGACACCAGTCCCTATGCCCATCGAGATGGCCATGGCCGCTAGGCCTACGGTCAGGGAAGCCTTTGTCCCATGAAGGGTTCTTGTGAGGATGTCCCTCCCCCTCTGATCCGTACCGAACGGGTGCTCCCACGAACTATCCTCGAAAGTGTAGTCTGTGGAGGCGTATCGATTATATGGCACGAATAAATCCGCATAAACGACTATAGCGAGGAAGAAGACGATTATTGCCAATCCAATCTTCCCCATCCATGTCGCCATGAACAGGTCCGTGGTCCTGCCGAAGTTCCTGGCTTGGAGGCCGACCTTGTCTGATAGGAGCGGATTGAATTTGAAGAGGCCTCTTCCCCATCTCTCGAACATAGCCTCGAATCTGAATTTCTTCTTGTTCGTCATCATGATCACCCCTACGTTATGGTCACCCGTGGATCGAGTTTCAAGATGACTATGTCTGCAATCAGATTCGCGATGACCACAGCGACTCCTCCTATGAAGAATATGAACTGCAGCATCGGGAAGTCGTACTTCCAGATCGCTTCAACGGTTGTGAGTCCCAAGCCCTTGTAGCTGAACACAACCTCCACCTGGAATGCGCCACCCAATATGAACGCCGTGTCCATCGCAATCGTCGTTACGACCGGAAGCCTAGCATTCGGTGTCGCATGTCTCTTCATCACCTGCTTCTCTGACAATCCCTTGGCATAAGCGGTGACGATGTACTCCTCTGTCAGGACATCAACAAGTGAGTTACGCTGAATCAGGATAATGCCTGCTAAAGACCCGACTACCAGCGTGGTCACTGGCAGTATCATGTGTTTGAATATGTCGACGACCTTATCAAATGTGAGCGGGAACGGGGTCGTGCCTGATTCCATATATCCTGAGCCTGGTAACAAATGGAGCGTGCTCACGAATATGACCATCAAGACGATGCCGAACCAGAATATCGGCATGCCATAGAAGAACAGACCGAAACCTGTGATTGCCACATCCGTCGTCTTTCCTCGTCTGAAGGCGGCAATCTTTCCGAGAATGATTCCACCCACGAATGTAATTGCTGATGCTACTCCCAGTAGCAATACTGTCCAACATATAGCATTTCCTAGGACTTCAATGACTGGTCGTTCCCAAGTATACGATATTCCCCAGTCTCCCTGGAATGTCGAAACAAAGTATTTGACTAGCTGAACATCTAGAGTCTCATTCAGCCCCATCGTCTCGACATTTCTCCAGTATATCGCGTCCATATTGACTCCCGGTTGTCTCGGAGTCATCAGGAGTGCCGGATCTCCTGGCATGACTCTGAACAGCAGGAAGTTGACTAGCATGATCAGAGCTATCGTTATGAGTGCGTTGAATACGCGTTTGGTCAGTATCTTTCTGAAAGAGGCCAAATATCACACCGTCCTTGGTAGTCATTTCATCTCTTCGGCCATGTTACACGTTCTAGTTCACTCTATTGTGCGTTTTCTGTGACTCCACCACCGCTAAATGAAATGGTGGAAAGGGTTTTGTCTGGTTTCTGCTCTGTGACGAACCTACGCTTGGGGCGGAGGTGGTTCTTCTGGCGGCGCCATGCCTTCCATTCCGCTGCCGCCTTCCATGACCATTCCTTCACCGCCCTTCTTCTTGCGCTTCATTAGCATCACAGCGGCCAAGATGGCCACGACCACAGCAATTCCGATTCCTGCTATCAGCAGCAAGTTGGTGCTCTTCTTCGCAACCGTGATGGTCTCGGTGTCGCCATACAATGTCTTATTGTAATGGTCCTGGCCATCATCGGCTGTCACATTGACTTTGAACACGCCGTCCGAGTCAAAAGTGTGGTTGAAGTACACCAACACCCTCACCTGTGGATCGAGTTCGACATCCTCCTTACTGTCCGTCGCGCCGTCACCGAATTCTATTTCCACGGTGGAAGAATCTCCTTCAAAGTCACCGACGCTCACGGTGAACATGACGGTATCTCCCGCGGTAATCTCATTATTGTCCGCGGTCATTGTGGCCGTCGCTCTCTTGTTCGCTTCAACCACAGTCACAGTCCGCTCTGCGCTGACATTGTGCCCCATCCCATCATCCGCATATACGGTCAGTTGGAACGAGCCTGTAGCGGTATATGTGTGGTTTGCTGCCCATGGTCGGTCCGCGGCACCCTTGGTCATCGTGGTATTATCGCCCCAGTTGTACCAAACCGTGATCGCGTCTCCATCCGCATCCGTGATGTCGACCGGTTGGTATTGCTGCGGCACGTTGTACACTGCGGTGAATGACGACTGCACCTCGAGGATCGGAGCGGCATTCTCAATGACCACTACCGTGAACTCTGCAGTCTCGTTGAATTCACCGTCGTATGCAAAGACTGTGACCATGTAGGTCCCAGCCTCGGCATAGGTGTGTTCAAACTCCGCATACTGTGCCTCATAGGTGCCGCCAACTGTCGTCGCAGAGAGGTTGTTGCTCTCGTCTCCGAAGTCGATGGTCAGTACCAACACGTCACCATTCGCATCCGACGCACTCACGTTAAAGGTTGTAACTACTTCGATGTTTACCGGATATGGCGTCACATCGAGTTCGAACGAACCCGGGGCTACATTTACGCCCTCTGCAATCACTGCAATGCGCGTGGCGGACACATTATGCCCTTTCCCATCATCGACATAGACGGTGACGGTGTAATTCTCCTCGGTGTCCCATGTGTGCGATACCGTTGATGTCACAGTGGCCCCAACCGTGCTCGGTGTGTTGACCGTGACATTGTAGGTGCCGTCGTCCCAGTCCCAGGTGAAAGTCAGGGTATCTGGGTCAGCATCGGACGAACTTGCCTTGCACGGCAACGGCTGACCAGGTATTCCGTTCATCGCCTGAATGTCTGGATCCGTCGGCGGCTGGTTGACGACGATATCGTAGGTCCTAGTGGTCGAAACATTCGAGTCGCCGCCTTCTATCCCGCCATAATCAAAGACCGAGATTTCCACATCGTATTCATCCGGGGTGGTCCATGCGTGAGTCACTGTGCTCGTGACCTGTTGTCCAACAGGCGTTGGCGCAGTGACATTGTAGGAGCCGTCATCCCAGTCCCAGGTTATCTTCGCGCCATCCATCCAGGATTCCAAATCAGTCGCCACAATGGTCCAGGTCGTCACAGCGTAGATATATGCCTGGCTCGCTGGGTTGCTGACAAGGCTTATGATATTCGGAGCTTGGTTGACCTCTCCCTGGACTTCGACAATGGCTGTCCTGACGATGGGCTCTCTGAGTCCAGTCATCGGATCAACATATTCGTCGGTGATTGATACATTTAGGTCATAGACACCCTCGATAGCATACGCATGGCCAACATTAACCTCAGTTGGTGTAGTGGCACCGCTGACTGTATAGGAATCCGATTCACCATCACCCCATTCGAATGCGACAATGATGTCGTCGCCTTCAGAATCGGAAACTTCGATGGTCACGAAGGGCGTTTCATCGCCTGCGTATGCAACGTACGACTCCTCTGGAACCGTGTTGAAGACAGGTGCCCTGTTCGTCACTTGCTTCACATTGAACCATATCCATAGTAGGTCGGATGCGACATTGAGGCCGGAATGCTCAGCAACTTCTCCCCAGTTGTCGAAATTCGCGTCAGTGTATCCATACAATCCGAGGTCGTAGAATGGTGGGTTCTCAGAATACGAGTCATAGACCCACTGCTGCAGTTTGTCAAGGATCACTTTTCTCGCTCCAACATCCAGAGTGTTCATAGCAAGGCTAATGTTCTGGTCGAAGGCCGAATAGCCTCTTGTCAGTCCCCATTCCTCTGGAGCGTCCGTGTAGTTGTCGTTACCATACCACCATGGCCCCATCGGCCCCTGGCAGTTGTCACCGCCGGTCTCTATCTCCGAGGTGAGCCAGCAGCTGAGAGCGCCGCCGATCGGCTCAGGGCCCCAGCCCCAGTGCCAGACCCATATGTCATAGTCCGCCTTGTACCAGGCGACGTTGATCATGGTTATCTCTGACTCTGTGGTGTATACCAGACCTATGCCGGCATCAGCTGCCCAACCCTGCCATGCCTCACCAACGGTTGCGTAGGTCGGGTCGGTGTCTGGTGCCTGGCATCTTATGCCCGTGAGCTCAGTGCCCGCAGGCACTCCGTAAGCGTTGCCTGCTTCCGCCTCCCAGTAGCCATCACCGTCTTCATCAGCACCCCATCCATGGTCGTTGAGCCACTCCTCGGCCCCCACGGGGTCGTATGGTACCTGGTCTTGGATATCCGCCTGCCAGAACCCTGGTTGCACCACGGATGAACCTATCATAGCGTATCCTTCAAGGGTCACGTTGACGATGTAATCCTTATTCAGCGTCATCATAATCGCTTTTCTCACATTCGGATCGTTCAACGCTTTATGGTGGGTGCCATAGGGCTTTTTAACGAAGCTATCTGGAATCGCGTTGATTGCGATATCGCAGATGCCGGGTTCCTGGACCGCGGCCTTATAGACGTTGACACTCGCCCCTGCACTCAGTGCTTCCAAGAACGATCTCATGTCCCCGGTGAGGACAACGAAGTCTTGCACACCAGAGTTTATGTCCTGGGTCAATCCTTGTGTCGAGGTGTAGACTGTGTAGAGTATACCCTCGATCTTGACGGTCCTCTCTGCACCGTAGTCTGTGGTGCCATGGTAGTTGGGTGCCGTCTTGTACTTGTACCACGAACCTTTCAGATATGATTCGAAGACGAATGGTCCGCTACCGACCAACTCGCCTGGGGTCATCGAGGCCAACGCGTTCGAGTAGGTTTCCCAAAGGTATTTCGGTATGATTGGTATGGATGAGATATCATCGATCAAGGTCGCCTTCGGGTACGGCGTATCCATGCTGAAAGCGGTGTTATTGATAAAGGTTATGTTGCTTACTTCTTCCAGATACCAGTCGAAAGTCGCTCCAGTGTTCTCCTTCATTGTCTCGAATGAGAATACCACATCCTCTGCAGTAAGTGGATGGGAAGTATCATCGATGTTAGCCGCGTTCCTGAAGTATGCGGTATCCGTGATGTTGATGGTGGTCGTCATTACACCAGTCGCTTGATCGATGCGCTGGTAGTATCCGGTCGCCAAGTCATATACAGGTCCGTTCCAGTTCTGGTCGTAAGTGAAGAGCGCACTATACACCAGATAGCAGGCGACGTAATCTTCTACCATCTCGATGGCGAGCGGATTCCAGTTGACGATTTCGCTCAACCATCCTACACTAACATACCCTTCTTCTGCCGCGCTTACCGTTCCGGTCACAGGCGATCCGGTGATGAATACCGACATAGCTGATACGGTCAGTACCATCACTGTCATGATCGCCAGTACACGCATAGATTTTAAACCAATCCTCATACAAACAGTCCCCTTGCTGTCCTACTGTTCCCCAATACATTCGCAGGGGCAAATGCCAATATCTGGCC
>JACZKW010000109.1:0-14600 GCA_014859835.1 Thermoplasmata archaeon
GTAATTGTGATAGGGCTCGTTCGGACGCCAGATGGATCAAGATTCCATAGAAAGGTTGTGGAGGTTGCGGAAGTCAAACCTAAGGATGATGGCGTGGAGCTGGTGAACCTCTTCGAGATGGGCAAGGGCAGTACAAGCGCCGAGCCCACTAAGGCGTTCTCGACTGAGTCACGGACGGTCAAGGGTGCGGCCGCGGCGATGGGGATCACTGCGGACGCGCTGATTGGCATAATCAAGACGCGAGCGATCTGCGATCAATTGCTTTCAGAGAGATCCGACAGCATGAGCAACTCATACATCGGTGCCCATGACTCCGTGAGGCTGCAATCCAACGAGTTGCTTGCTAGTGCCCTGTTCCATCCAGACGGGCCTACATCCGGATTGGACAGATGGAGAGAATTGTATGGCGAAACCGGTACCATCTGACGAATCGGCCACATACGTGCGCGTGTGCGAGTCGCTCGTGCGCATCGGGTGCGCGATTGGGCTGGGTTCATCACCCAAATCGGTCGCGCCGAGGCTGGCGATGTCAAGAACGACTGACGAATATCTCAGACGACAGCTCGATCTTTCCCGCATCCCAGTCACCGTGGAATCGATCAGGAGGGCAGCTAAATGCGCTGACCTGATGGTCATCATAGCCATGGGCGCATTGACGGTCTCGTACATGTTGTTGATTCACGGCAGACTCGCACTTCCGTTGATGGTGATCTCGGTGGTAGCCCCGGCCCTAGTTCACCACGCGATCATAGGCCATCCTACATCCATGGCACGAAAAAGGGCTGCGAATATCCTAAGGGGATCGACGGAGTCGATGAGCCTTATGACGATGAGCATACGGCACGAACCCTCTGTTCCCAATGCCATCAGATTCGCATCCGAAAGCGGGTCTGAGTTCTCCGCTGAACTCAGGATGTGCGTATGGGATGTGATAATGGGCCGGTTCAATAGCTTCGAGGCCGCGCTTTACGACAT
This sequence comes from Thermoplasmata archaeon, assembly GCA_014859835.1. Classification (GTDB taxonomy): domain Archaea; phylum Thermoplasmatota; class Thermoplasmata; order UBA10834; family UBA10834; genus UBA9653. The sequence continues at coordinate 976 of JACZKW010000109.1, forward strand.
TGGATGCAGGTGGTCCGCGTTCGGGGAGGAGCTGAAGATGGCGGTCTCCTCACTACTGACAGCAGCATCAGAGAAGACGGAGGAGGGTAAGAGGCGAGCGCTCGATAGGGCGAATCACGCCATGGTCATGGGTGCAAAGAGGCGGATCGAGGAGTATGCTCTATCTCTATCCACTCCGAGCATGCTCCTGTTCGGTCTTGGGATACTCCTTCCAATCATGGTCGGTGCGTTCCTCCCAATGCTCTCATGGGACATATGGTCCACACCAGCGCTCGACGGGACTTCACAGGATAACGGGAACGGGCTGATCATCCAGACCGCATTCTTGATGAATCTTCTGTTCCCAGCGGTGGCTCTGCTCGTCGCGATGGAGGCCGTTTCGAGGCACCCGCTCGAGAGAAGCATCAGGAGAATGAAGTCATCCAACCTCCAGAGACAGGGATGCATCATCGCAATCGCAATAGGATGCGCGTCAGGCCTGTCATTCTGGCTGTTCGCCTCGAACCATGTCGAGCCCGTAATCGTTCTGCTCGCATTCACATGCCCAGCATCGGTCATATCCTTAATCACCTCATCTAGCCCGGCTTTCGAAAGGTCGGATGAAAAAGAGGCAGTGATGGGAGATATGCTGTTCAGAATGGGAGCGAGGATGCTCGAGGGGGAGAACTTCGAGTCGGCGCTGAAAAACGCTGCGATCGACTCGGGGAAGGACAGGAGCCGCGTCCCGTATCGTGTCGCGGTGAGGGCCATAGTCTTGGGACAAGACTTCAACGATGCCATGGATGACGAGGACAACAGGACTAGAGCGTCCAGCGCGAACGAGGCCATGAAGGTCGTTAAGAGGGCGGCCGAGAAGGACGAGCAATCTGCTGGCCTCTTGGCTATGGATCTGGCCACATATATTCGGGACCTGTCGCAGATCGAATCGATGTTGAAGAGCAGGCTCAGGCCAATCATATCGATGATGAGGATGACCGCACATGTCATGGGCCCGATCGTGCTGGGCATAACATACTCGATATACATGTCTCTGGAATCTCTCGGAGGAGGCAGCGGGGCAGTGACTCCAGAACAACTCGTCCTGGTTCTAGGAATCTTCCTGGCGGAGATCAACGCCGTCGTATGCTTCTTCGTATGGGGAATAGAAGGAGGGGTTGATAGAAGGGCTTTGCAGAAATCAATCGGAGTTTGCATCCTCGTGTCGCAGCTCATATTCGCAGCGACAGTGGTAACAGCCACCTAACTTGACCAGCGTAAACTACGCGGTGGAGCTGGCCACGATCTTCTCCATGTTTCGCTCCAGTAGGGCCAGCTCCTTGGCCTCGAAGGCACGAGGGTCGACTGGCAATATTAGCCTGCAAGTGCTCTGAGAGATATTGTCGTTCACCTGGTCGATGACCCTGAGCACTTTGTTGAAATCGTTGTTGGACACGAGATATTCGATTCCGTCCAATAGGATTACCCCGTTCTTGGTATCTTCGATGAATTTGATCAGATTGTGCGTGAGTATGCCGAGGTTCGTCGGGGACATCACATTCTCACCAGCGCGGGTCGCCAGCCAGTAGATCGGGGTGTTCTCGAGGCCGTACTTCTTCCTCAGCATCTCTGGATGCTGCCTGGTCACGGCGAGTCCGACGATCTTTCCGCCTTGCTCGTCACTAGTGGATACCATGTTTGTGAAGGCATCAAAGCTGATGCTAGGAGGCGCCTCCTCTATCACATAGCACTTTCCGGCGGCAAGTGAATACTTCCTGGTAATCCCAAGTTGAGCCTCTTTGGTGCCCCTCTTCCCCTTGCCCTTTTTAAAAAGGAACAGGCCCATAATCTAATCACTCCACATTGCAAGCACGGATGAGAGCGCGATCTCGTTCGTTGGCTTGAGGAGGAAATCCCTTGCCCCTGCATCCAAGCTCTGTTTTATCATGGACTTGTTCACTATGGAACTCATGGCGATGATCTTCGCAGTTGGGTTGATTCTAAGTATCTCTTTCGTCAACTCGACACCGGACTTGCCGGGGAGAATCATATCCGCGAAGACGATGTCCGGCGTGGTCGACCTGTATAGATCCACCGCCTCGTCATAGCTGCTAGCTTCCGTCACATCGTTGAAGCCAGATCTGATGAGGATTTCGATGACCACTTTCCGGAAGACTTCCGAATCATCAACAATCAGTATCTTCATATGGAGCCACACCTCCTCAGCCATCGGATACACTAGAGAGTATTTATCGTTGTTTGGTGGAAAAAGGGAGATGGGCAGGCAATATATTCCTGACGCCAGGCCCTTCCGGATTTTAATTTTGGAGCACGGAGTCCTTGAAGGATGCGTGCTTGCTTGGAAGGGACTTACAGGCTACCCATCTCAGGACAATATTCTCTGGCAACCAACTTAAACATTCTCATTGCAAGGAGTCACTCGCGCATGCGCCCATAATCGGCGTTGGACAAAACCTTAAATACTGGGTTGGCAATTATTCTCAAACGGCTTTTCTAGTCACAGATTTTCGCCGTGGGTGTTATTTCATGACGAGCAGCGAAGATATCAAGAAGGGCACGACCACGATAGGCCTGGTCTGCAAGGATGGTGTAGTGATGGCTACCGAGATGAGGGCCACAATGGGCACACTCATCGCTCACAAGACCACCCAGAAGCTATTCAAGATCGATGACAATATGGGACTTGCAGTCGCGGGTGTCGTCGGAGATGCTCAGACCCTTGCTAGATACATAACCGCCGAGGTTGAGCTTTACAAACTCAAGAGAGGGCAACAGATGAGTGTCAAATCCGGGGCCACGCTCATGTCGAACATTTTGGCAGGCAGTCGGTTCTATCCCTACTGGGTCGGACTGATCCTGGGAGGGGTCGACAGGGAAGGCAACCATGTCTACGCACTGGACATGGTCGGTGGAGCCATCCCCGACACTTATGTCACCACGGGCTCTGGTTCGCCATATGTCTATGGTGTGCTGGAAGATCATTACGAGAAAGGACTGACGGTCAATGAAGGCGCTGACCTCGCGATCAGGGCGTTGCACGCTGCAATGAAACGTGATTCAGCATCAGGCGATGGAATGACGGTCGCGATCATAACCAAAGAGGCGTTCACACCCCTCGACGAGAAGGAGATTCAGAAGAGACAAGCCAAGATGAAACTGGTCTCCTAAGACTCTGATTAAGTACGTTCGAGTGACAATGTTGCCGTCCACAATACGAACAACGTGTGTTCGATTAAGTTGAGTGAATCAGATGGGCATAGAGAAGATTCTGGAAGATGCGAGAGATGCGGTCAAGAAGACCATCCCCTCACACATTGAAGTGACGGACATAGATTTCGAAGGACCAGTCATAGTGATCTATACTAAGAACCTCGACGAGTTCTCCAACAACAATGACCTAGTTCGACAGCTGGCCCAGACATTGCGGAGACGCGTGGCAATACGGCCGGATCCCAGCACGCTCGCAGACATAGAGAGTGCCGAGGAGAAGATCCGTAAGATCATACCTGAAGAAGCCAAGATCACGAACATATACTTCGAAGATGACACGGGAGAGGTCACCATCGAAGCCATCTCACCCGGCCTGGTCATAGGCAAGCACGGAGCCATCTTGAACGAGATCAAAAAGGAGATCGGATGGGCGGCTAAGGTCGTCAGAGCGCCTCCGATCCCGTCCAAGACGGTCAGCGACATCAGGAACTACCTTAGGAAGGTCCAGGAGGAGCGAAAGGAATTTCTAAGGAAAGTCGGCCGGAAGCTGATGAGGCAACGGATGAACGACGAGACCTGGTTGAGGCTGACCGCATTAGGAGGGTTCCGCGAGGTCGGCCGGAGCGCGAGCCTGCTAATGACCCGCGAGAGCAAGGTATTGATCGACTGCGGTGTCGCGGTATCAGCCGACGAAAACGGTTCGACGCCATATCTGAGCGCCCCGGAGCTAATGCCCCTCGAATCCATTGACGGGGTCATCATCACGCATGCGCACCTGGACCACTCGGGGCTTCTGCCAGTGCTATTCAAGTATGGCTATGATGGACCGGTATATTGCACTCCTCCGACAAGGGACCTCATGTCACTCTTGCAGCTTGACTTCATCAAAGTCGCAGTAGGCGAGGGCAAGAAAGCACCGTACGATTCGTCTCACATACGAGATGTCGTCAGGCACACGATACCTTTGAAGTATGGAGAGACAACGGACATATCGCCCGATGTCAGACTCACCCTTCAGAACGCGGGACACATCCTTGGTTCGTCCATCGCGCACTTCCACGTAGGGGACGGACTGTACAACATAGCGTTCACTGGCGACATCAAATTCGAGAAATCCTGGTTGTTTAACGCGGCTGTGAACAAGTTCCCAAGGCTAGAGACGCTCGTGATGGAATCAACATATGGTGGCTATCACGACATGCAGCCTAGCCGTCAGGATGCTTCTGCGCAGCTCAAGGAAATCATCCGCAGAGCCCTCTCAAGAGGCGGAAAGATCCTGACCCCCGTGTTTGCTGTAGGCAGGTCTCAGGAGGTCATGCTCGTCCTCGAAGACCTCATGAGGAACCACCAGGTGCCCAAGGTGCCAATCTACCTCGATGGCATGATATTCGAGGCGACGGCGATACACACTGCATATCCAGAGTATCTCAACAGCCAGTTGAGGACGCAGATATTCCAGATGGGTGAGAACCCGTTCTTGTCCGATGTCTTCAAGAGGGTTGACAGCCCAGACATGAGAGAGCGCATATGCCATGATACGGAGACTTGCATCGTACTTGCCACGAGCGGGATGATGAACGGCGGACCGGTCATGGAATACTTCAAGGCATGGTGCGACAACCCGCTGAACACACTCGTCTTCGTCGGTTTCCAGGGAGAGGGGACCATGGGTCGCAAGATCCAGAAGGGTTGGACAGACATCAATCTCAACGATAGGGGAAAGCAGTTGACTCTCCATATGAAGATGGATACCGAGACAGTCGATGGTTTCTCTGGTCACTCCGACAGGAGACAACTGGTGAACTATGTCAGCACGATCGAGCCGCGTCCGGAGAGAATCATCATCGGCCACGGTGAGGAATACAAGTGTGCTGAACTGGCTAGCACGCTCTACAAGAAATTCGGAATCGAGACCCGTGCCCCGATGAATCTAGAGACTATCAGACTGAAGTGATTCTCATTCGGCGATCTTCAACTTAGAACCCTTCTTGCCGATCAGCGTCACCCGGCTATCTTCTCTCTCTGCTAGTATATCAAGGGACAGCCGGTCGGCGATTCTCCGGGAAAATTCAACCACAGAGGAATGAGATGGCATGTTTTCAATCGTCATCCTGGTTCTAGAGTCGCCCACGAACACGTACCCTTTTGACTCTATGAATGTGGGGGATGCGATCTCATCCAGGCGAGCATATTCATCCTCCCAGCCTAGGTTCCAATCGCGCACCAGAGTGTGCCTTATCACCGTACGGGTCGAAAGAGATGGGAGCAATTCGAGGGTTTCCATGAGATTCTCCCATGCACCATCGAACTGTGGCACACAGACTCGCTTGAACAATTCTTTGTTCGGGGCCGCGACTGTAACATACAATTGCGAGGGAAGAGAGGAGAGATTGGCAAGTGCTTTTGGGATCGAGCCATTGGTCACCAGGAATGTGGTCATGCCCTTCCTCTTGCAGAGAGCGATGAATTCTCCAAGGTGTGGATATAGAGTCGGTTCCCCAGAGAGAGATATTGCAACCTGGTTCGGATGACGGGATTCCTCCCATAGCTTAGGATCGCACCGCTCATCACCCTTGAAACCGGATACAAGAGAGCGCTGTTCTTGCAGACATCTCTCGAGCAGTTCCTCAGGTTCGGGGTACTTGGTATCCTCGAACCCCGTCATCCCATGGAACCGCCAGCAGAACAAGCATCTGAAGTTGCATATATTGACCGCAGGAGTCATCTGCAGGCACCTATGGGTATTGATACCGTAGAACTCCTCCTTGTAGCAGGACCGCCCATATATCAACCGCTGACGCATCCAATGACACAGCTTGACCGCGCCCGTCTCTTCGACGATGCGATATTGCTGTTTCTCAAGATGCTGGATAGTCCCGTTCAACCCACAACCCACCTCTCAGAACTCCGTGAGACTCCGGCCGGACTTTCGTCGAGGAGTCTTCTTTCGCATTACTTCATCTTCGCCTTTGATTGCTATGATCTCTGCCCGGATAGCTTTGACAATACTCGAATCAGAATCCACATGTAATAGATTCGAGATATCGCCATCATCGAGTTCTGTCTCGCATGCCAACTTCACCATCAGCTCTCGATCCTTTGTCAATAATTTTGATAGATAAGGCAAGATCGATTCACCGAACATCCTCGATGAAGTATGAAAATACGGTGCCAATTTGGAGGATATAGACTTCCTTGACGCACGAGTACCCTTCGCACGTGACATGACTATCAAGAAACTGGGGAAACGATACTCACTCACATGCGGTCGTCGGCCAGATTTCCTCGACAGCGCAACGCCAGCGGTCATCATTGTTCTCGCGTAAGACCACATCCCATAATGTTGCAACGCCTTGGCCCTCCGGAGATAAATATTGGATCTCGATAGCGCGTCGAATGCGCGAGCCAGATCTTCGGGGTCCTTCATCTCAGACGGTATACTCTCCTCAATCCATTTCTCTAGCTCATCAGGCATCTTGTCCAGATTCAATGTCGCATCCTGAGCTTCGCGAACGGTCTTCGCACCGAACATGGCACTTAGGGCCCTGCTCAGCTCCTTCTCCTGATTTCTCTCACCGATGACATCCGTATCCTCAGCATCTAGGTGAGACCGTCCTTCGACAATCATCTGGAGATCGTTTATTGCCGCCCGGAGATCCCCACCCGCATTCGATGCAATCTTCCCGAGGGTGTCCAGTGAGACAGTGACATTCTCATTCCCCGCAATTGAACGCAGAACTACGACGATTGCACTCTGATCCAATCGTCTGAATGTAACGCTCGTTGCGAGCCTCTTGAGGGCAGACGCTCTACGAGTCAATTCGTAATAGTCGTTCACTATCAGCAATATCGGCTGGCTGGATTCACGAATCGTGTCCACGATTGCCTTTGCGCCACCATAATCCTCTCGGCCAAAGAGATTGTCCGCCTCATCCAAGATTATGAGCTTCCGACGCCCAGAATGAGAAGAAAGAAACTCTCCATCCAGAGTGAATGTCTGTGTCATCGAGCCGATTCCAGCCACCTTTTTGATGGATTCGGCGTTCCTATGATCTGAAGCATTCATCTCGACGACGTCCCATTTCAGATCATATGCCAGTGCTAGGGCGGAGCTGGTTTTTCCAATACCAGGCTCCCCTTTGAGAATCAAGGCCTTGACCTTAGGAACTCCATGAGCCCAGGATTCCGCCCATCGACGGATTGCCCTAATAGCAGACTCGTTTCCAACGACCTGCGAAAGGGATCTGGGCCGATATTTCTCAGTCCAATCTTCCCGCATCTCGTATTGAGACAAGTTGCTTTTCCGATATAGATTATCTGCAAGCTGCGCAAAAGTGCTCCAATAAATGGGCCCAATAAAAGGTATTTAGCCCCGACATCAAAAGGATTCGTCGGAAGATGTTTGAGATAATAGATTTAATGTTTCACCTATACATCCGGAGAAAGGACGAAAGAATTCGAATGATTCGATGTCACCGCCTCTGATTCTGTCCCAGACACATGATGTTCTTCGGAGCCATCATCAGAGACATTCATGCCAGGCAGAGGGTGCTTCGAATACTGCTCTTTCCTATCGTCAATATCCATCGTAAGATAGATTGCCGTCACCTCTATGCTTGAGTGGCCGAGGTTCTGCTGGAGGGTCCTCAGATCTATGCCAGATTTCAATGAATGGACCGCGTGCGTGTGCCTCAAAACGTGTGGATGGCTCTTGTCTTTGTCAATTCCCACTTCAGCTGCATAATTCGAAACCAGACGTTCGACCTGTCTACGAGATAGTTGACCGCGCTTGTTTGACACGAATAGCGGGTCTCTCCTATTCTTGCGGGTTCCGATATAGTCCCGAAGCATTGCCTTTGTCCAGCTGTTGATGATAGGGACCTTGCGGCCTTCCACATGTCGCTTGGCCTGTTGAATCGTGATCTCGCTTGATTCGAGGTCCACGTCACCGATTGCCAAGGCCACGAGCTCGCCGACCCTCATCCCAGTTTCGTATAGCAATTTGATGATCAATCGGTCCCTCATCCGCTTAGGAGCCTCGAGCAGTGCTTTCAGTTCATCCTGCTTGAGATACTTTCGCATGCTAGTTCCCATCCCTTGTTCGTTGGACGATTGTCCGACGAAGCATGGGTTTGAGCCTATATAAAAATGTCGCATTTTAGTTCAAAAATGCCCTCAGTCGCTTGTCGCGCTCGTGGACCCCCCTAAAAGCGTCAACAAATAGCCGATTAATTGCCGTTTTCCGCACCAAGCCCTTCTTTAGCACACTACCCAGACATAGATCCTAGAGGGTAGCGTGATACATAGTGTCAAGGAATCCCGAAAAGTAGTGTTTTAGGGTGGGGGAAATAGATGAATTTCACTGATCCGTGCATAAAATCGTTTTCATGCCCCCGTTGGGGACAATCAATATTGTCAAAATTAGCCCTTGCCTTAACTATTCATTGCGTAGCATCTCCGTCCTATGATATTCGAGATGTGACATATTCTTCCGTCAGACATCGACAGACAGCGTGCTATGCCAAGTCATGACATACGACGCATCATCGAGAATGTTTACTGTTAACAAGCCGCATGCCATGAGAAGAAGACCTGCTGTGCAAAAGGAATGGAAAAACAATTATTGCAGTGGAATGTCTGTCCTTGCACATCTAAGATAATGTGCGTTTCATTACAGTCCATACACGTCAGATCACATTAGCCAGATGCAGTGAAATGTTGGAAAGCACTGCTCCGTCACCAACAGGTTTGATCTAGTCAATCCTCCCCACATTAACATAATCACCTAATACATTGGAATATGCGTCACCACAATAAAAGCGGGCTCGCACATCTCCCGCAATGAATAGTATCGGTCGTCACTAAATTGCCTGACACACCGTAAGAAAAGAGTACAAATCGTGCGCGAAATGACTGCACCCGATACTGAACGAATTTTGAGCATAATCCAACATAAGAGATTATGAGAATTTGATACAAGAAACACCAAAATAATTGTTGCCCATGCAATGCGATATGTGAATAACCAGACACGGAATTATGTGATATCAATTGCAGGTATTTCATGCGGAAAGACGCGGATGAATTTAGCAAAAGAATTATCGAGTAGGCATCGATACCCCGTCCAGGGATTGAATGTCAGATCTAGTGTACTCCCAAGTCGTTGAGAAGGCCTCTAGGTACCAGGCAAAATCGCTTGAATTTCTGGGCAAAATTATACAATTCCCGACCGTTTCCCCTCGCGATAAAGACGGACTAAGAGCATGCGCGGAAGAGCTCGTGAAACAGTTTGAAAAATCGGGATTTGAAGCATCGATATTTGATACAACAGGAGATCCTGTCGTCATGGCCGAAAAGAATGTCGGTGCAAAGAAGAATCTGTTATTCTACCATCATTACGATGTCCAGCCAGAGGGATCACTGGAACTCTGGGATTCGTCGCCTTGGAAAATGGAAGTCAGAGGCGACAGGGTCTACGGTCGTGGAGCTGTGGATGACAAAGGACCGATAGCAGCAAGCCTAATGGGAATAATGCTGGCAGAAGAGATGCTCGAGCAATTGCCAGTAAATGTTAGATTTGTGATAGAAGGAGAAGAAGAAGCAGGCTCGATAAGTCTTCACGAATTCACGGAAACCAACAGAGATTTTCTCAGAGCGGAGGGATTGGTCTGGGAAGGGATTTCCTCCATGCCAAACAGCCCTGCAGAAATAATCTGTGGAGTAAAAGGAGATGCATACTTTGAGCTCAGGGCGAGTGGCCCGCCAAATTTCCCTCGTACAGACGTTCATTCGGGAGAGGCACCTTGCGTGCCAAATGCCGCGTGGAGGCTAATCTGGGCACTGAATACTCTGAAGGACAAGGACGAAAATATTCTCGTCGATGGCTTTCAAGATGAGGTCGTTCAACCATCCGATGAAGACATCGCGGTTCTTGCGGAATATGAGGGAGATTATGCGAAGAGGATAATGGATGATTATGACCTTGGAAAGACCCTGTTGGACAGGAAAGGTATCGAGCTCCTGAAACACCTATACTTCATGCCCACGCTAACAATCAGCGGATTGACCAGCGGATATCAGGGAGCGGAGGACATGACCATAGTCCCGTCATCAGCAAGCGCGAAATTGGATGTCAGACTGGTGCCGAATCTAACTCCCGAGAAAGTCCATGAGCTTCTGAAGGCACATCTGGCCAAAAAAGGATATGACGACATCGAGGTCAAGATGTCACCAGGATATTTGCCCAGTAGGAGCAGAATCAACGACCCATTCATACGGATGGTCCATGAATTATCGAAAGAGGTCGTTGCCCCGGCACCATCTAATATCGTGCCTATGGTGGGAGGCTCTGGTCCGGCCCATTTTTTCACACCTTATGCCCCGATGTGCATGGCATATAGCTACTCAGATCTCCAACATACGAATGGGCATGCTCCGAACGAGAACGCTTGGCTACCCAGCCTTATCCATAATGTTGCATTCATCGCAATGGTTGCAGATAGGATGTCCCAGCTCCCTTGACACATTGATGATTAATGATAGAAAGAACCATTGCGCGCAATCGAAGACCATGAGGATAGGGGTTGACGAGCAACCCCAGCTTCAGAAATCGCTCGACAAACTCTTGGAGAACCTCGATTGGTGGCTGGAGAAGCATTCAGCACACTGGTATCGATGGACTCGATGAACCAATTTCGGAGAGAGGCACACCTTTCCCATCATATTCTTTCCATATCGATTGAATCGCGTGGATCGAAAAAATGAAGTTGCGGAGGGTTGCCCCTCCGAGTGTTTTGTGAGAGTTTACATCATTCCGGGCATTCCGCCCATGCCACCCATTCCGCCGCCTGGGGGACCCCTCTCCGAAGGGCTGAGCTTCCTTGCAGCGATCACATCGTCGATCCTGAGGACCATAGATGCCACCTCGGTTGCGGACTGAACTGCCTGCGTCTTTACCCTCAGAGGCTCGATGACGTTCGCGCGAATCATGTCAGAGACCTTGTTTTCATCGACATTGACTCCGAAAGCCCGTCCAGCCTTCTTCGTGTGGGCGTTCTTGAGCTCTATGAGCACATTTATCGAGTCCATTCCTGCGTTCTCGGCGAGTGTCCATGGAATCACTTCCATTGCATCCGCAAAAGCTTCGATTGCAAGCTGCTCCCTGCCACCGACAGACTGTCCATAGTCCCTGAGCTTGATCGCGATCTCGATCTCCGGAGCGCCTCCTCCAGGAACGACGATTCCATCCTCGAGCGCGACCGCGACGACCTTGAGTGCGTCGTGCAATGCCCGCTCGACCTCGTCAATGACGTGTTCGGTTCCGCCCCGGATGAGGATTGAAACCGCCTTCGGATTCTTGCAGCCAGTCACGAAGGTCATGTCAGAATCAGCGATCTTGACCTCTTCGACAGTTTCAGCGGCTCCGAGCTCTGCGGAGGTCAAATCATCAAGGTTCGTGACGATCTTTCCGCCGGTCGCCTTGGCGAGCTTCTCCATGTCAGATCTCTTGACCCTACGTACCGCGTAAATTCCATCCTTGGCGAGGTAGTGCTGAGCCATGTCATCGATTCCCTTCTCGCAGATGATCACAGTCGCTCCAGACTTCTTGACCTTCTGGACCATTTCCTTGATGGTGTTCTCTTCCTCGTCCAGGAACTTCTGCATCTGCATCGGGTCGCGAATCTGAATCTTTGCTTCGACCTCAGTCTTCTTGATCTCGAGGGCGGAGTCGATGAGTGCGATCTTGACGTTCTTGACGCTCTTTGGCATCCTCGGGTGCACGCGCTCCTTGTCCAGCACGATGCCCTTGATGAGCTTCGTATCGGAGACGGCGCCGCCGTGCTTCTTCTCGACCTGGATGTTGTCAATATCTGCCTCGTACTTGCCATTCGACTTCTCAGAGACGGATGAGACAGCCTCGACGGATATGTCCGCGAGCTTGTCGCGCTCTCCGCCGACGCTCTTGCCAGTCATAGCAGTCATAGCCACGAGCTTGAGTGTCTTCTTGTCGGTAGGCGAAACTTTTATACCGATGCCCTTGAGGATCTTGATCGCCTCCAGGGATGCGAGCCTGAATCCGTTGGCAATAACGGTCGGGTGCACATTCTGCTCTATGAGCGCCTCGGACTTCTTAAGAAGCTCTCCAGCGATCACGACAGCGGAAGTTGTTCCATCTCCGCACTCATTGTCCTGTGTCTTCGAAATCTCTACGACCATCTTGGCCGCGGGGTGTTCAATATCCAATTCCTTAAGGATCGTAGCGCCATCGTTTGTGATGACGATATCTCCCATGCTGTCCACAAGCATCTTGTCCATGCCCTTGGGACCTAGGGTGCTCCGTACGGCATCGGCGACTGCTCTGGCCGCCATGATGTTGTTACTCTGGGCGGTCTTGCCCTTCGTCGATTCCGTTCCTTCTCTGAGCACAATTATAGGTTGGTTTCCCATCATGTGATGTTACCTCCAGGTCCGATTATGATAGTGCTTCTATATAAGGCTTGCCACCCATAAACGGAGGCTTAGAATGCATCCAAGAGTACGATTCCTCGTTCTGAACATGCGTATTCCATCGTGCATCTCATCTTGAATCCAAACGGATCGCGAGGACTATGCAGGTCGGATATCTCGATATGTGGGAATCTGGATACCATCCTCGCATCAGCGACAGGTCGCGGGTTATACCTGTCCCACATGATCTTCTTGACTCCGACCGAAGCTACCTGATCTACCAGCTGGTGAATCATTTTCTCGGAGTCAGATAACCCTGGGACGATGGGGGCAGCCATGAGGTAGGTGTCTATACCCGCATCCACGAGCCTCGACAATGCACCCAGCCGTCTTATCGGGGCGGGTGCCCGCGGTTCAAGTATAGATGATAGACCCTCATCCACGCATGCGAGGCTCATTCCGACCTCCGCGTCGGTCCAAGAAGACAGTATATCCAGGTCTCGCAGGACGAGGTCGGATTTCGTCAGTATGCTTATGGAGGCGCCGAAGCGCTTGAGGATCTGAAGGCAGTTCCTTGTGAGCTCGTATCTCGCCTCTGCTGGCTGATAGGGGTCCGTGACAGTCCCGATTCCGTACACTCCGGACACACGCTTTCCGAGCTCCTTTTTCAACTGTTTAGCGAAGTTCGCCTTGACTTCGACGGTTTCGCCCCAGGGAGAGCCTAGGGAGAACCGGGTCACGTCCTGGACGTAACAGTAGGCGCAACCGTGTTCGCAACCTCGGTAGGGATTGACGGCCCAATCTAGCCCAGGTAGCTTGGATGGTGAGACCGCGTTCTTGCACTTGACCAGTTTGACGGTCAGGAGTTCACCCCCAGGAATCATCGATCCTCCGCTGATAGAGCGCATCCTTGAGAATTGCGCTGTTCTTCACCCATCTTGATATAGGAATGTCCATCATCGCAGAAACAT
>JACZKW010000110.1:0-2343 GCA_014859835.1 Thermoplasmata archaeon
ATCCAGGGGCGGCAGGCATAACAGGCATGGGCGACGTGGAGGCCATCCTGAACATATCGGTCGACAACGCCATGAAGCTGCTGAGGAACCTGGACTCATCTCGTGATTGAGATGTTCTTCAGCCTGTCGAGGTTCTTCGGGTTCTTCGAGAAATACTCCCTGACCGGAGCTAGGACCGTTGCGAGAGAATCCGCGGCCCCCTTCTTGAGGTCCATCGGGTGCAGGCTCTTCGACTCGTAGGTCGAATGGATCTCCTGGTAGCTGTCGAATGTGACCGGCCCTCCGAACTTCGCGGGCCTCTCGATGGTGACACCACCCAGCTTCGGGAAGACAATCAACCTCATGACTTCCAGCACGGGGTTGTTCTCCGCCTCGGGCGGGCAGAACGCGTTCTTCATCTTGCGGTGTATGTCCTCCGGCGTGTCATGGAGGAATATCGCACTGTTCGGATCGCTCTTCGACATCTTCGCCTCGACAGGGTCCATACGGCCTCCGCCCACTAGGCTCATCAAGAGCGGTGTGTGCAACGCGACGGGTTTCCTCCAACCGAGCTTCTCGGCGACATCCCTGGCCAGCATATGCGCCCTTCTCTGATCCATGCCAGCAAGTGCGATATCGACATCCAACTCGAATATGTCCGCAACCTGCATTGGTGGGTACATCACCTTGGATGCGTCAATCTCGGCCTCGTCCTCGGTCCTGCCCATTATGGTCATCGCCCTCTTGATCCTCATCAACGAGCTCGCCTTGCATACGCGTATGAATTTCTCCCAGTACTCGGCCCTGTTGACGAGGTCGTTCGCCCATACGAACTTCGTATCTTCTCGGATGCCGAGCGCGATGAAACTCTCGCGCATGTACTCTCCGCATATGCGGATGTTCCCGATGTCTGCACCCAGCTTGTCGTTTATCATGGCGTGCCAGTCGGCTAGGAACATGGTCACGTCGACGCCTGCCTTCTGGAGCTCCGCGATCTTGGTCGCAGTTATCACCTGTCCGACATGCACGAAACCGCTCGGCTCGTAGCCAATATACGCGGTCGGCGTCTGCTTCGTCTCGAAAAGTGTCTTGAGCTCATCCTCTGTGACCACTTCGAGTGCGTTCCTGGTTGCGAGCTCAACTTTCGAGTCGACGTCCATCCTAGTGCCTCGACAGTGAAGAATCGGACCCATGGAAAAGCTTTGCGGAGGTCCGACCGAAAAGAGTTAAGAACTGAGCACGCATTAGCAATATCTCCCTGACGGGGCCATGTAGAGGGGAGAATATGCCTGTTTCTAGTCTTCGGAATGGAAAGATGATAATCAAAGTCTCAGACGTGAAGGATGCTGTGGGCGACCGACTCAGGATCTCGGAAGAATTCTATTGCGAGCTGGACCGTGAGGTCCACGAGATGATTGAGCGCGCCGTGAGAAGGGCCAAGAAGAACGGGCGCAAGACCCTGAAGCCATACGACCTCTGAGCATATTCTCGAAATCATACCACGGCGCGATCGAATGACTGGATTTGAGAGTGACAGTTACAGGCGTCCTCGAAGGAAGGACGATGGAAGCGCCGTAGCCGTCTGGAAGGAGAAGGAGTTCCTGAAGGGCAAGTTGCTCGATGCAGGCGTCATAATCCTCCGAACGGGTGGTTGCAGTCATTTCCACACCGGCGGATGTTCCATGTGCGGGTATAACACAGTGTCGAAGATAGGCATCTCCGCCGAGCACATCGTGAAGCAGTTCGAGCGCGCCCTCCCAGGCATAGGCGATGTGCAGGTCCTGAAGATCTATACCTCAGGGTCGTTCCTGGACAAGGCCGAGGTACCGGAAGAGGCTGCGAGGAGGGTACTGGAAGAATGCTCGTCCAGAGGTATGAGGCTCCTCGTGGAGTCCAGACCGGAATATGTCACCGGTGAGCGCGTCGATGAGATCCTGCATGTGCATGAGGATATGGAGATTGCCATAGGCTTCGAGAGCGCGAACGACAGGGTTCTGAAATACTCGATCAACAAAGGGTTCACTGTCGCGGATTATGATACCGCAGCGAGTATCCTGAAGGGGCGGAAGGTGGACCTGCGATCATATGTACTGATAAAGCCCCCGTTCCTGACAGAGGCGGAGGCCATTGCGGATGCGGTCGCGACAGTCAAGCATGCTGCGAAGACCAGTGTGACGATCTCGATAAACGCGGTAAACGTCCAGAAAGGGACGGTCGTCGACAAGCTATGGAGGAACTGGGCTTACAGACCGCCATGGCTGTGGAGTGTTCTTCAGGTCGTGAGGGAGAGCAAGGACCTCGGCGTGAAGGTCGTGTGCGATCCAGTCGGCGGAGGCAGCATCAGGGGTGCGCACAACTGCGGGG
>JACZKW010000111.1:0-4865 GCA_014859835.1 Thermoplasmata archaeon
GTACTGCTTGCGATCGTATTCGTGGCCTCGGCATTCGCTGGGTTTGCGATAGCCGAGAAAGAGAGTGAACAGAAGACTGCAAAATGGTCGGTCCTTGTCTATCTCGTTGCGGATAACAATCTGGATGCGTACATCCAGACCGACCTCGACGAGCTCATGGCCGTGGGGACCGGGGAGGACGTCAATGTGCTGACCATAGTCGATGGGCTGTACACTCCCGCCACTCTTTATAGAGTGGACTTCGGCAAGATGGTGACTCTCGAGGAGTATGGGGAGCTCAACATGGGTGATCCAAAGGTTCTCCGGTCTTTCATCGAGTACAGCAACGAGCACTATCCTGCCGAACACATGTGTCTGTTCTTCTGGGACCACGGTTCTGGAGTGAGCGGCGTCGGTTTCGACGAGACTATGGAGGATGGCAGCGCAGGTGGGGATTGGCTGACCCATCAGGAACTCATTGGGGCGCTCGACGGATTGAAGGTCGATATCATGGCCATGGACGAGTGCTCCATCGGCCAGATCGAGACCATCTATGAATACGCCGCGAAGGGAGTCAATACCGACTATATCGTGGCGAGTGAGAGCTATATCGGCTGGCGCGGATTCTCCTATGACAAGATACTCGAAAGGCTTACCGCAAATCCAGACATGGATTCGGAAGAACTGTCGCTGGTGATTGTGGACGAGTTCACGAAGTTGTTCAGCGTCTCGCCGTTCATGTCTGAGATACTCACGACGCAGACGGTATTCAAGCTCAGCGAGATCACAGACGCCGCAAATGCGATGAACGTGCTCGCATCGATGCTAGCGGCTGATATAGACCAGTACAAGAGCGCAATCAATATCGCTGAAGCCGATTCGAGAACCCCATGGGGTTCGCGGTCTGCTGGAAGGATCGACCTGCCGACATTCCTCGAGAGCATCCAGAAGCATGTATCTGCGAAGTCCCCCGTGTATGCGGGTTGCCAGCTCGTGCTCGATGAGCTATCCGATGTGATGAAGGGCATGGGGGTCACCCCGATTAGCGAGAAGCTAGGATATCAGGGCGTGGGGATCCTGTTCCCACCATCGTACTCGATGTACACTGTCGCGAGCGCCGCTTCGTACGATCTGTACATGAAGTTCGAATTCCCTAACAATGGCTGGTGGGACTTCCTCGAGGCGTATTGGGGAGTCGCTTGAACCTGAGCACCGCTCTGCTCCGATGAAACCCCTTATCTCCATTCATTTTCCATAACGATTGTTCTGGACGCGCATTACCGCCTCACCGATTATCTCGGCGATCACTTCTATTGCCCTCATGGTGGGCGCGTCGGGCAGCTTGCCCATGATGGTCCCGGACATCTCTATCCATCCATTGAGCTCGTTATTGATCCCATAGATGTTGACGTCCAGATAGTCTGCCTCGAGTGCGTCATCCATCTCCCGCCTCTTCGAGTTCATGAGCATCGGTCTGTTGAACGTGATCTCCGCACCCTCGGTGAATGGGCGATCCTCTTCCAGGAACAGTTTGGTGTACTCGCTTATCATCCTTCCCTTGTACTTCTTGTCCTCGAAGAAGTCTGATAGTTCGAATACCTGCTTCTTCCTTGCCTCAGCGGCATCGTTCTTGAATCCCGCCAGGACCTCGTATCTGAACTTGTCATCCGCATGGCTCTTGAGACCGATCGCGACCCATCGTATCCTGAACTGCTGCTGAATCGTCTTCGCGGCCTTCTCCATGAGCCCTTTGAGGTCGATGTCCTTCTTTCGAAGGGATGCAAGGAGGGTCTGAAACCCATCCAGGACCTTCATCGACTGATCCATCGCGCACCTCTTGTAGTCCATCTTCATCTTGGAGGCGACATCTTCCGCCGTGAGCTTCTCGTTGAGATCCCGAGATCGATCGTTCATGATTCGAGTCGGCCCGCTCTGGAACGCTAGCCTTGCCTTGGCGGGGTCCCTCGTCTCTGAGATAATCCTGCCTAGTGGTCGACCGCATCTTGCGCAAGACTTGCTAGTACTCAGGTTCTCAGTTCCACAATAAGGGCACTTCATGGATTGCGACCATTGCTTAATGCGTAAGGGGGTGTAAGACTCTTTCTGATGGTTTCATCCGAAAACGATATCGTCGCTCATGACGACTTTTCCATTCTTGATGGGCACACCCTCCTCTTTGACATGCTTCCTCCTTCCGGCGGCCCTCTTCTCGTCCCCTCCGAAGCTCCCATCCGCCCTTACCACCCTGTGGCAGGGAACGATCGGATAGAGGGGATTCTTGTGCAATGCATTTGCCGTCGCTCGGCAGGCCCTAGGGTTGCCAGCCATCTTGGCAACCCTTTGATACGTGCTCACCTTCCCCTTCGGTATCCTGAAGGCCGCGACATAGACCTTCCTCTCGAATTCAGGCCAATCCTTCAGATACTCGACGATGTCCTTATCCGTCTTCACATCGGACCTTCGCACGATCATCACCTGCATTGCATCAATGGCTGACGCTGTATGTCTAGAAAAGATAAAAGAGTGATGTAAGGGGTTTGCGAAAGTGCTCACAGACCTAGTATGCGACGAACTCCTGGTTCAGGATCGCATATGACCCCTCGTCTCCCTGCGGAGATACGACTATTTGATACGACTTTCCTGCATCCATCAGCACGGCGCTGGTCCATACTATCCCCGTCGGATACGCATCATATGCGCTGAACCGTATCTTCATCTCAGCGACCAATGTCTGCTGGCCTCCTGATGTATCGTAGATCTCTATGGTCAGAGATCTGAGTCCATGGTTCTCTATCCACGCGATCCAGGCACCGCTCTCATCCGGAGTGTATGCCCAGCTCATCGCGCTGTCCTTGGAGCTTCCCGGGTTCTTCGTCACGACGATCGCGTCGGATACGGTCAGCACCATCGTGTCCGTATCTGTCCTGCCAGCTCGGTCCCACACTGTCAGGGTGACCGCGTACACTCCCTCGATGTCGAACACGAATGACGGTGTCGACCCGAACATGTATCGGGTATATCCGTCGTAGACGAATGTCCAACGATAGTACGATATCCCGAGGTCGTCGCTCGAGCCAGTGCCATCGAAGGTGTAGATATCTCCAACGGCTATCGAAGCGTCAGGTCCGGCATCGGCTATGGGCGCCTGATCGTCGACGATTAGGGTGTTGTTCCCGACTGATGTCAGGCCAGATGTGTCCACGACCTCCAACAGGATGTCCTTGAACCCGATGGTGTCGTACTGCACATACTTGACCTCTAGGCTCTCGTATTGGGTGTCCCAGACGCCGTCCGCTTCGAAGTCCCATCTGCCTACCAGAGCACTGTACGGATCCTCAATATCCCATGTGTACGATGGATCCAAGGCGAAGTATGTCGCAGTGGTCCCTACACCTGGATACACATCGAACCAGACGTTCGGTGGGTTCATCGAAATGCTCACAAACGCGGTAGTGATGACGGAGACATTGAACTCCCCGTCATCGACATAGACGGTCACAGGGTACGCTCCCTCATCCCACCAGGTGTGCACGACGGAGGAATAGGTCGGCTGGTACGGAATCGAGTAGACCTCGTCTATCGTATACGTCCCATCGTCCCATTCCCAAGTGAACTTCAATAATTCATAGCCTGTATCATATGCGGCCGCGTAGCAAGTCTCTGGGACGCCCGGTGTTGCCAATATGTTGGATATGTACGGACCATCCGGCGGCTGGTTGATCTGAATCCAATAGCTCGTCATTATAGAGACATTGTGCATTCCAGATTCGAGACCGTAGTTATCCCATACGCTGACCTCGACCAGATATGTCCCGGGCTGGTCCCATGCATGGATCGCATCCCAGAGCACGATTTCGTTCGCTGGAAACGGAGCTATGTCATATACGTCATAGGTTCCGTCATCCCAATCCCATGTTATCCTCAAGCCGTATTCATCCGATTCGGCGTCCGAGGCGCCGATGGTCCAGATCGTATCGTATCCGACATTCGCCGGTGGCGGGTCGTCTATGCCGAATGTCCTAATCAATGGTACCATGTTCAGTTCGTCAACCACTTCGACGGCCGATGTTATCACAAGAGGGTCCCTGGGTCCGTAAACCGGGTCCACGAAGTTATCCGTCAGCGAGACGGATAGGGGATAAACCCCGAGCATACCATACGCATGGTCAGTGATGACCCCCGTCGGCATAGTGGTGTCGCCTGTCAGGGTGTACTCTGCTGTACTCCCATCCCCGAAGTCAAATACGACATCGAGTTCGTCACCATCGGCGTCTGACACATTGACCCAGATTGTGATGCTGTCACTCACCTGAGTGAGATAGCTATCCTCCAATCCATGGACAAAGACAGGCGCGCTGTTTACGACCGGCTTCACATTGAACCATATCCAGAGCAGGTCGGATGCTACGTTCAGGCCAGAGTGCCCGCTCACATCTCCCCAATTGTCGAACCTCGCGTCAGTGTATCCATACAGACCGAGGTCGTAGTATGGCGGGTTCTCCGTGTGAGAGTCATATATCCACTGCTGCAATTTGTCGACGGTCACCTTTCTATCGGCGTTGTTGAGCGTCTCCATCGCAAGTGTATAGTTCTGATCGTATGCGGAATACGGTCCAATCAATCCCCATTCCGAGGGGGCAAGTGTATAGTTGGTCTTATCATACCACCACGGCCCCATCGGCATCTGGCAGTTATCGCCACCGACTACTAGTTCAGACGTTAACCAGACACTCAGAGCGCCGCCAAGCGGCTCAGGACCCCACATCCAGTGCCAGACCCATATGTCGTAATCTGCCTTGTACCAGGCGGTATTGATCATGGTAACCTCAGATTCGATGGAGGCGACAAAGCCTATGCCTGCTGACCTGGCCCAGCCCTGCCATGCC
>JACZKW010000112.1:0-52972 GCA_014859835.1 Thermoplasmata archaeon
TCATAGATGAGATCGACAGCATCGCGCCCAAGAGGGACGAGGTGACTGCAGAGACGGAGCGCAGGGTGGTCGCACAACTCCTCGCACTCATGGATGGGCTCGAAGGCAGGGGGAAGGTCGTGGTCATAGGGGCTACGAACAGGCCGAACGCGCTCGACCCCGCTCTTAGGAGACCAGGAAGGTTCGACCGCGAGATAGAGATGGGCATACCGAACAAGGAAGGTAGGCTGCAGATACTGCAGATACACACCCGTGGAATGCCTCTCGATGATGATGTCGACCTGGACAAGCTAGCGTCCATGACCCATGGCTATGTCGGTGCAGATCTCGCAGCTTTGACCAGAGAAGCTGCGATGCGATCGCTGAGAAAGGTCCTTCCGACCATGGACCTGGAGGCGGAGTCTATACCGACCGAAGTGTTGAACGGTTTGAGCACCCGAATGGAGGATTTCATGGATGCATACCGAGAGATGCAGCCTTCCACACTCAGGGAGGTCCTGGTTGAATCGCCCAATGTCAAATGGGAGGAGATCGGCGGCCTTGAGAAACCGAAGCAGGAATTGATGGAGTCCGTCGAATGGCCTCTGAAGTATTCTGCATTGTACAGACATATGAATGCGACGCCGCCGAAGGGGTTGTTGCTCTACGGTCCTCCTGGCACGGGCAAGACACTTCTTGCGAAAGCCGTCGCGAGCGAGAGCGAGGCTAATTTCATAAGCGTGAAGGGACCAGAATTCCTATCTAAGTGGGTCGGTGAGAGCGAGAAGGCCGTCCGCGAGACCTTCAGGAAGGCCAGACAGGCGGCACCGTGCGTGATATTCCTGGATGAGATAGACGCGATAGCGCCAGTGAGAGGGACTTCGAGCGACTCCGGTGTGACCGAGAGGGTCATAAGCCAGTTGCTGACGGAGATGGACGGGCTTGAGTCACTCCATAACGTGGTGGTGATCGCGGCGACAAATCGACCGGACATAATCGATCCAGCGCTCCTGAGACCGGGCAGGTTCGACAGGATGGTCTACATAGGGCCTCCGGATCTTGCTGCCAGGAAGGAGATAATGAGGATACACACAAAGGGTAAACCTTTGGACGACGATGTGGACCTTGACAAACTGGCCTCAAAGATGGAGAACTACACGGGTGCTGAGATATCGGCCGTGTGCAACGAAGCTGTGATGCTGGCGATAAGGGACTACGTCCTTGAAGGCAGCGGCCTCGACGAGGAGAAGATGAAGGGGCGCAAGGTCGGCATGAAGTACTTCGAGGCGGCCATGGAGAACGTGGTGCCAATGACCGAGAACGAGATCCGGAGATACGAGAAACTGTCGCCGAATTCGATGTACAGATGAAACAGAGGCTTGGGATGGACTTGCAGGAACAAATGGCCAAACCTGTCAGGCACGGGAGATCCGTCGCCAGTGACAGGGAGCAATTGATCAGGAGGATCAGGGAGACTCTCGCGAAGTGCGGATTCTACGTGTCGAACCCGCACAATCTGAGGAGCATAAGCTTCGACCTGGTCGCGCGCAGGGATAGACAATTGCTGATAGTCAAGGCTCTGTGCAACATAGATTCACTATCATCAGAGGACGCCGAGGAACTCAAAGTATTGGGCAGACTGCTCAATGCGAGCCCTGCGGTGATAGGGTTGCACTCCAGCTCCGCGGAGCTGGAGGATGGCATCCTCTACACCAGGTTCGGAGTGCCCATCGTGTCCGAGGGCACCTTCGCGGAATTCATGCTCGAAGGCGTACCGCCACTGGTATACGCAGCCCCTGGGGGGCTGTATGTCCGGCTCGATGGCGAGATGCTCAAGCAGCTCAGACAGGAGAGGGCCATATCATTAGGGACTCTGGCCGAGGCTGCGGGCGTTTCCAGGAAAGCCATCCAGATGTACGAATCAGGCATGGGTGCGATGATGGACATAGCATCAAGGATCGAAGAGTTCCTTGACGCGCCATTGCTGGTTCCACTCGATCCGTTCACGTACATCGCGGAGGTCGCCGAGAACCTGAAGGTTCTCGAGGATTTCGAAGGGCACAACAAGGACATATTCGAGATGATGAGGGAGATAGGCTATTCCGTCGTCCCTACCAGGAAGGCGCCATTCGACGCTCTCGCGAGCGAAGAGGAGCTGCTTCTGCTCACGGGCATAGGAGAGGATCCAAGGATGACCGAGAAGAAGGCGAAGGTCGTCGGGAACCTCTCGAGGGTCACGGAGAGGAAAAGCGTCATAATCATACACAAACGTACGAGCATCGAAGAGATCGATGGCACACCGCTTGTGACCAAGGACGAGCTCAGAAGGGTGGACCATTCTGATGATTTGATGGAACTCATACTCAAGAGAGAGAAGAGGCCGATGCAATGAAAGCGATGACCACCATAAATGCGAATGGCCACATGATCCACATCCTTCCCGTGATAAAAGGTCTGAAATCCGAGGCAGACAAGGTCAAGGATGCTTTCGAGAAGGTGCAGCCGAACAAGGTGGCGATCTCGCTCTCGAAGGAAGAGATAGAAGGTCTGAGGAACCTGCCCGATGACTACGAGCCTGAACTCTCGAGATATGACGAGATATATGTTTCCAGATTGGGCAGATATGGAGAGGTCGCCGCGCCACCACCGTGTTATGTGGCAGCCGTTGAGCTATCGGACCATTTCGGAATACCTCTCGTCCCGGTGGATCTGGATGAGGTCAGCTACACGGACCTCTATTGTGCGGCCGTCACGGGCTCCGCGCTCTTCAGGCATTCCACGAGGACATGGGCTCTCAGGCACAGAAGTTTCAATGCGGAAACACCTGAGGAGTTCGTGGTGCTCTGGGATCGTGTGATAAACGGCATGCAGGGGTTCAGACTCATAGAGAGCAAGCGGGTCGAAGCCATGGCCAAGGGCATACTGGATGCCTCGACGAGCTCGAAGGATCTTCTGGTGGTCCTTGAGCTCGAGAGGGCGCAAGAGGTCAGCGAGCGGATCAAGGAAGCCCTCTAGGTATTCGATCGAAAAACTGGAGAAGAAAGGAGTTTGGAGCGTTTTGTTCTCTAGGAATTCTCGTGCATGACATCGGCTACTAGCAACGCGATCATCGATCCCTGCTCGGTCCCCGTGAGGTAACCGGCATAATGATCTTTGATCTGGACGTACCAGTAACTGTCGATGTTGATGTACACGCCGACCACGGTGATCTGAGATGCACTATTGATATCGCTCCGAGTGAAGCTTGCCACAACATCGGAGTAGTCATCACCGTTCACATCGGCGACGGTGAATAGTGTCGGTGATACTAATGCCATGTACGCGCCAGGGCCATAGACATAGAGGTACGAGTTCGTGACACTCCACCCGCTGACATAATCCTCAAGGCCCGTTGTATTGAATGTCGACCAGTTGCCATTCTTCGCCGCAACTACCTCGAGTTCATCAGCATCGTAGATGTTTGCTGCTCGAACACAAGTATAGAGCCTGGATTGGGCCGCTACCTGGAGAGTATCATCCGTATATGTCCCGAACACGTCCGAATAGACGACCACGAAGTCCAGTTCTATTTCATCCTGGAGGGCCCCATAGGTGTTAAGAGAGTCCGTCACTCTAACGAAGATGGTGTGTCCGACTACATTGGATGGCATCCTGTAATCGTACTCGGTCCAATCAGTCGTGCCGTTTACTACGACAATGACGGGGGTGAACTTGCCATCTGTCCCATTCGTCGAATCGGTCGAATACCAGATATAGAACGATTCGTCGTTCCCGATAGTGCGAGCTTTGACATGCAATATCTGGTCCAGATTGGCAGTGAGTGTCTCGACTTTGAATGTCGCGGACAGCTTCCCTTCGACTGCATCCTCGGTCAATGTCAGGTAGTCGCCGCCTACTGACGTCGCTCCATCAACATTATCCGACGGATCCATCTCGCCATATGGAATTACGGTGTTGAATGTCGAATATGCAATGAATACATTCTCACTCGCCGATGAGGACTGCGAATAATAGTTGACATAGACCCCTTGGATTCCGGCGGCCCCAACAGTCGTTGGGTCGGCGGTCAGGATATCATACATCCCATCGCCATTTACATCTGCGATATCGAAATCCTCAATATTTGCATTGCCGCTCGCCGGGATACGCGCGATCTGAGTTGTCGCCCAATGCTTTAGATCGTGAACATACACGACACCGTTCGCGAGTGTGATGAGGTCATCCGCACCATCACCATTCATGTCCTTCAAATCGATTTTCCTGATACCATCGTAAGTCGCATCGATCGTAACGGAAGGAATGAATCTTACTGCAACGGCACCGTAGGTATTGTTGTAGATGAACAGCTTGTCTGCTGCTGTTGCGTATACGATATCGATATCACCGTCGCCATTAGTGTCTCCTGCTGCAATCCATTCGATCAGGATAGTCGTATCATCTGCACTTGCCCTGGTGATATACGATGGGGATTGCCAAGTACCGTATGTGTTCATCGAATTCTCGAAATATAGAAGATGTCCTTCTGCGACAAAACCTGCTCCTGCTGGCTTGAACTTGGCTGCGATGAGGTCGTCATCGGCGTCACCGTCGATATCTCCCACAGCCATTGCGGTCATGTAGTACATCGCTGCGGCACTTGGAGAATTCGATTGATCATACAGCACCCTGGTCGTGAAGAAGTTGTTGTTCTCGATATGGTAAACATATTCGGGATTGATGAAGTTGGTACTGCCACCTCTCGTCGAATAGATGCCATTCGTTGCAGTGAAGAAGTCCATCTTGCTCACGCTTGCCGTAATACTGACCTGTTTTGCGAGGCTATAGACCCCTTCATTATCGTCACTGAAACTGGATATGCGTAGCGTGTACGTGTTTCTGCCAGAGAGCCACTGGTCAGCATTGTTGATCCTCAGGTCGATGGTGAAACTGTATCTCTCGTGGCTAGTGTTGGTCGGGTCTTGCACGAAGTTGCTGATCATTGCACCGGCAGGCGGGGTTCCGAATATCTGCGCACCACCTGTCAGATCCTCTATCCTTATCTCACCGACTACAGGGGATGGTGTGTCCTGAGCATCCTGAACATTTACGCTTGCGTAGATGGTGTGTGTGTCACCGTTGACCTCGTAAGGGGTATCCTTTGTACCGAATGGCGTGGTCATCGTAGCATCCGAGTACAGGTAGATCCGCGGGATGAAGGTGATCGGAGAGTCGGCCTGCTGGACTATGAGCGTTATATCTGCCTGGAATACGACCTCATCAGTGCCTGCACTCCTGAGGAGGATGTTCATGTTGTATGCGCTCGGTGGCAGACCAGATGTGTTGAATTTGGCCTGATACATCTGAGCCGGTCCGGACGATCCATAGACATAGAATGGATCACCGGGAGTGACGGCACTCTCGTTGAAGTAGGTTGGGACATAAGTGAGACCCGTCCTGGTATCTGTAAGAGTCAAATCGTTCCTGCCCAGGATGTTGGTCATCTGGGTGCTTCCGACCCTGACGAATACTCTCTCATCTTTGTTGAATGTCGTCCTTGCATCATTGACATCGGCCTTCCATGTAGGCACACCGTCCGTTATGTTCTCGCCATAGACACCGTAGCCTGCACCCAGCATGGGTGATGTGAATGAGAGATATGAAGGCAGACCGCCTTCGCTAGTCTCGGTATCGATGAATGTTGTCGAGGTGTCGACAGGGAGAACGACTACTGAGATCTTGAAATTTGATATGGACTCGTGACCAGCAAGGTCCTCAGCATGGATGATGAGGACCTTTCCGTCAACGCTGACCACGTCATTGGTCACATTTATGTAGTCCCATCGGAACCAACCTCCGCTTGCCCCCTCATACGTATCAACAGCGAGGCCCCCGATACTGGTCGAATCGACCCAGACACCGCTCGTAGTAGTGTCCAGATCACCATCAAGATCGATGACTTTGACGAACAGTGAGAAATCATCTCCGGCCTTGACATAGTCCGCAGTCGGTGTGTTCACATTGGAATCGACGTATCTCTGCAGTATGGTAGGTGGTCCGCCGCCCATTCCACCGCTGAGCTGGCTGACCCAGACGGCAGAGTGCTTGACATCGTCGATGACCGTCACGGTTATTACGCTTGAATATGAAGTGCTGGTGAAGGTCTTGGTCCAATCAAGACCAGTGGCCCAAGAATCATGAGTGAATTCTGCATCCTCAGAGAGTTTGTAGGTGTAGCTCACGTCGTCGATGAGGACGAAAACTGTCGTGTAATTGGCAGGAAGTACCGCACCTCCGGAGTGAGTGATGGTCAGAGTCGCCTCCGTGCCAGAAGCATCGAACGAAACGCTGCCGACGAAATCGGTCTTCGTGGCCAATTCAGGGACGGGCATCTGATTGACGAATACCATGATTCCGCTGAACAGCATCACAGTTATCATTAGTATGAGTATATTGCCGATAATTTCGGAAACAGCGCTATCATCAGACCATGCCTTTCTCTTGAATAGTTTCAGACTCATCGATGCATCCTCCGGGGAGATGGAGTGCCCTGCCAGCTTAGGTTTCAAACGTATAAGTGCGTATATAAACGTGTTGCGGTCATTACCAACTACCTTACGAGAGGTCGGCCACCATGTGTCTGGTACCGATCGCGACCGCACGGTTATATAAGCTCAAGGGTATTTCGCGGGTTGATGTCTGAAGCTGGCCAGCTCAGCGTCAATGATAGGGTGCTTCTACACCTGCTCAGGTTCGCTACCGACGTACCACCTACGGAATTCCCGTCGGAGTGTACACAGGCAGGAATAGCAGCGGCCATCGGCATATCACGAACCCATGCCCCGAGGGCGGTCAAGGGGCTCATGAAACAGGGTTTTGTCGATGAGTCGAGGGCCCGAGTCACGGGTCATGAGAGAAGGATGAGTGTCTATGCGGTCACCGCAGAAGGTGTCAAGACCGCCTCGGAGCTTTGGAGAGATATCTCGAATTCCCTGCTCAAAGTCCAGTGCGGAGACAGTGCGGAATCCATGACAGGCGCTCAGATCGAGGAGCTGGTGGGCAAGAAGAAGGCTCTCGCCATTGTATCACGCATAAAAGATGGGGTCGTCGACATGGGGAAGAAGCAGACCGAGACCATCAGGATGATAGACGATTCCCCAGAGCCTGTAGAGTTCTATGGAAGAGATGATGAGCTTAGGAGTGGGGAAGACTTCCTCCGGTCTGATTCGCGTGCAATGGTCATCTTGGGCAATCGCGGCTCCGGCACATCCACCATCGCAAGAAGGTTGATACAGACCCATGACGAAGCCAATGCGTTATGGATCCCTCTGGATTCGCAAACCTCCCTCGAAGAGATCCTTGCTAAGCTGCGTCGATTCGCCGAGAAGGTGTCAGGGCAATCCACGGAGAATGACCGCGCCCTTGATCTGGAGGAGAGCGTCATAATCTTCGATGATTTCTTCATAGTAACCGAAGAGGTCGTCGAGTTCCTCACGACCATGATCGAATCCGACGGAAGGACGAAGATCATAGTGACCGCGAGGGAGGAGACGCCAGCATACAACTGGTTCTACCACAAGAAGCATGTCGATGACGAGACTGTCAGGGTGCTCAGGATCAAAGGGCTCGATGAGAAGAGCGCCATGAGACTCCTGGGTAACGAGAAGATAGAGAAGGACGCGTTCAGAAGGATATTCATGATGAGCCGCGGTCAGCCCATGATCCTGAGGATGCTCGCGGATGGCGATTATGAAGGGCTTAAGAAGAACACGGTCTTCACGACAGAGGAGGCGCGCTACCTCCTCTTCCTCAAGGATAAGAAGGG
This sequence comes from Thermoplasmata archaeon, assembly GCA_014859835.1. Classification (GTDB taxonomy): domain Archaea; phylum Thermoplasmatota; class Thermoplasmata; order UBA10834; family UBA10834; genus UBA9653. The sequence goes on from JACZKW010000112.1 coordinate 7,781, forward strand.
CTGACGGCTACCATTCTACTCCACGTCGGGCCTCGTCGCCTTTATCGAATGGATGCTTCACGCTTTGGATGAAGGAGACATAGTCCGCTTCAGACACGAATGACTTCGGCACGTTCCTACCCGTCAGGATGACCTCGACGCCACTTTTCCTCGATCGGATGACCGCGAGCACCTCATCCGCGCTCAACAATCCGAAGTCGACCGCGACGCTTATCTCATCCAGGATCACGAGACCATAATCACCGGATGTCAAGAATTTCTCGGCCTGTCGCAAACCCTCGCCTGCCTTCGCGGTGTCGTGCTCGCGAGCCTGGCCAAAATCGATGAAGTTGCCAGTCCCGAACTGCACTACTTCGATGTTCTCAAGATGTCTTGCAGAGATGACCTCTCCGCTGCCGTCGGCCTTCATGAACTGCACAATGCCGACTCGGATGCCGTGGCCAGCTGCACGTATGGCCGACCCGAAAGCTGCGGTGGTCTTGCCCTTGCCAGGCCCAGTGATGACGTGGATCTTGCCCAAGCCCTTTACCTCAGACATCGAGAATGGGAGTAGCGTCCGACTAGAAAATCGCTTGGGCTGATTCACCGGTCCCTGTTGTTATCCTCTGGCAGAGAGAACTCGCGCTCGAGGTATCCCAACTGTTGCGTCTCCAGGGTTCTCGGGTCGACTGGAACAAGAAGGAGGGCTCCGGACATCGCCACCTCCTCGTTCGTGAGTTGTATCGCCTTCATGACGGTCGAGAAACCGTTCTCGGTTATCAGGTACTCAAGACCGTCGAGGAGGACTGTCGCTCCAGGGTTCGCCTTTATGAAATCCGAGATCGTGCTGTGTATCTTCATCAATCTAGTCGGTTCGAGGTTGATCACACCACTGGCAGTTGTGGTCGTCTTGATGTTCTTGGCGATCCACATGATGGGGCAGTCCAAGCCGTACAGCTGCTGCACCCGACTCGGATGGGTGCGGGTGATTACAAGTCCACGCCTGCCCTCAGCGAGCATCTTCTTCATGGCATCATAGGCCTGTTCGACGCCCTTCTTCGTGAACAGGTACGAGTTGCCGTTGATGAGAGCAGGGCCATATCCGCCACTCATGAAATGACTTACCTCAAGCCTGCCTGGACCGCCAATCCCTCGTCGGTGATGTCGATCAACTGTCTTCCCGTCGTGTGCTTGGTCCCCCTCATTTTCAAGACTTCGAGGAATTTCCGCCTGACCTTCTCTTCCTCAGGGTAGGAGAGCATCACGACTCCATCGACCATGTAAGATTCCTGGCTATGGGAGATGTCATCGTATGACAGCTCCGCGGTGATGATCGCGAGCGATTCGAACGCTTTCAGGTAGGCGAACAGTTCGTGCATGAACTCCCTCGTCTCTCCACGCCATTGCAGCATATCGGTCATCGGGGTGATGGGATCGATCACTATCCTGGCGGGATGGTGCTGTTCGATCTGCTTCTTTATAGTGCCCAGCATGTCACTCGGGTTCTTCATGAGCGTCGGTCCGATATCGATGAAGTTCACAATCCCACGCTCTACCAGCTGCTGGTCGTAGAATGAGAACGATGAAAGGAATTTCTGCACGAGCCATTGCGGTTCCGATATTGCAGTTATGTAAAGGCCCTTCTCGCCCTCGCGAGCACCGTGGAACAGGCTCTGGACCGCGAAGGTGGTCTTTCCAGTACCTGGCTCGCCAGCGACAAGCACTGCGGATGGGAACGGGAAACCTCCCTGGAGCATTCCATCCAGGCCTGGTATCCCAGAAGTCTTCCTAGACATCTACAGCACCTCTGTATCTATGATGAAGACGCATTTATCGTCTCCTTTGGAGACGCACTTCCTCTCGTGGCAATACACATCCTTGCCTGTACGTTCCTCGAACACCTTTGCAAGTATGCCTCTGAGCATATGACAGGTCGGCATGTCTGAGCTGTGCACCTCGATAGAGCCTGATATGGACACGGTATCGCCTTCAAAGACGAGGTCGATCGCCCAGCCTTCCTTGATCAGGACTTCTCGTATCCTGCCCAAGTCAGTGCCCGTCGTCTTGACGATACGATTGCCCATTATCCTTCCGCTTCTGTAGAACATTCCGTGGGATGCAAAAGTCATGACTGTTTCGTAAAGTCTCTTGATCTCTACGAGCTCTTCCTTGCGCATCTTTATGGCGCGGTCTGGTTGCTCCATGATATTCACCTACACTGGGGATCCCATCTATCAATGAATCGAGACTTATAACTTTTGGTTGGCCCTCCACCAGCTCTCAGTGATGCGCTTTGTTTCCTCCAGGAGAAGTTAATCTACCATCAGAAGATATCTGGAGCCGTGTTGGAAGTAGAGAGCAAGTACCTATCCCCGGGCAACGACAAGATCGAGAAGACCCTTCAGATGATCGGGGCGGTCAAGACCTCCGAGGAGGAGATGGAGGACATCTATTATCGCCATCCGGTCAGAGATTTCGGCAAGACGGACGAAGCCCTCAGATTGCGGAAGACGGGGGATTCCTCCGAACTGACATACAAGGGTCCGAGGATGCATATGCAGCATACCAAGGCGAGGGAGGAGATCACGATGAGGATGGAGAACCCCCTCGCGATGCAGAGGATCGTGGAGAGGCTCGGGTTCGCGGAATTCATGACCATCAAGAAGAGGCGCGTGAATTACATCTATGACAAGATAAGGATCGCCGTGGACGATGTCGATGGTCTCGGAGAGTATGTAGAGCTTGAGCTCATCACCGAGGAACCAAAGAGAGCGGAGAGACTCATAGAGCAGCTCCGAGCCGAACTGGCACTATCGAAGGTGGAACCGCGAACATATCTCGAGCTGACGCTTCAGAAAGCCAAGGACTAGGACTCTTAGTGACACTAGGAACGAGGGATTATCCCTCGTCGATCAACTACGGATTGACGCGAACTCGTTTGATTGACGGAGGATTCAGAGCGTGTTTATCTTCTCCGTTACGAAGGTCTTGATCGCGGGTTCGTCCGGGATGGTGATCGATTTCTTGTATTTCTCGCTACCATCCGGAAGGAAGTAACCCCTGGACACAGAGATGAACTCACTGTCGCCCTCATCAGTTATTGCCTTCTTTCGCGCGACTTCCAAGAAATTGTTCTTTCCAAAAGGAATCTTCTCAGCGCTCAACGTCTCAAAACGGACCTTTGCTCCCTTTTCATCATCCATTTGGTTGCCTCCGTGATGTGGCGGCAGTGAAAACACCGTTCCGGTCATATAAACGTTGGCGGAGGATATGGGGCGCCGTACATGTTTATGCACAATGAGATGGTCCTGAGATGGTCCGAATTCATATCCACGAGGATTGCCCCAGACTTTCATGACTGTTGACGGATACACAAATCATAATATAGTGACGAGCAGGTTGGTTCGATCGTGTCAGAGGAGCCACGGCCAGCATGCCAGAATACGCCCGGCGAGTACTGCACATTATGCGGTGCTTGGATACCGCCGACGGGTAATTTCTGCCCGAGATGTGGGGCGATAAGGGCGTCACTGAGGGCTTCCGATCCGGTCCAGTCACCGTTCCCCATGGCCAGAACCGTCCCCGTGAGGACAGGGCCTTCGTGGCGTAGACTCTTCAAAACTGGGTCGGCATATTCGATGATTACAATGCTGGCCCAGTTCATCCTCTCTCTTGTTACCCTGATATATGGGATAACGATAGTGCTCCCGGAGATCGTCAAACATACTTTCTCGATGATAATCATCACACCAAACCTGGTCGAGATAGGCAGGATATCCGGCGATGCGCTGGGTGTGTACTATCTCCTCATCGTCGCGGCGATCTTGATGAGCGCCATTTGGCTGTTTGTGACCAGCGCGAGGTCTTTCAGGAAGGAACTGGGGATGAAGGCCGAGTCCAGAAAGCATAGCGCAATATTCGATCTCTGCGGACTGATGTTCGCAGTACTCTTCCTGAACATGGTAGTGATACTTGTGATGGGGATGTTCGGCAACGAGGCGACCTCGCCCGTTGAGGACACGGACCTATGGGAACTCCTCTTCCTGCTGGCCAATGCATCTGTCTGGGAAGAGCTCATAGTACGGGTGCTCATGATCGGCCTGCCCCTGATAGCCATCGATCTCCTAAGACGCGCGTTCAGCGGAAGAGCGCTACCGTACAAACCTCAGAAGTATGTTCTAGGTGGAGGGATAAGCATAGGGATCCCGGAGGCAGCCCTTCTGATATTCTCATCTGCCATGTTTGGCATGGGGCACTACGAAGGATGGGGTGCATGGAAGGTGTTCCCTGCGACGGTGGCTGGACTCGCATTCGGATACATGTTCCTGAGGCATGGGCTCGCCGCCTCGATCATGCTGCATTTCGGATTCGACTACCTCTCACTCCCGTCCGATGTCTTCCCAGGGGCATCCCTGAGCATACTCGTGTTCCTGGGAGTGGCATTGCTCCTATGGATCGGGATGGGCAGCGTATTCTTCGGATACTACCTGACACGCATGGCGGAATTCGTCACCAAACGCAAGTACTTTGAGGACCGACCCGCGCCACAGCCAGTGCACTACGCCTATTCGTACGGTGGGAAGATTACGCAACCGCCAAGGGAGACTCCGCCAGTCACGGGAAGTCCAGAACTCGGCCGACGCGAACCTGTGACAACGCAAAACGCAATACCTGGGTTCGGAGCGGTGTTCATATGCCCCGTATGCGGCAGCACGCAGGCGAGATGGCTCGATGGACGGTTCCAGTGCCTCAGATGCGGATCGCTACTGTAGTCGATCCTCCAATATTCTCTTGCTCTCAATCCCCTCATCGAGGCCGGTCGCTTCTATGATCAGATTGCCGTCGTAAGAACCTTTCAAAGCACTGAGAACCCGGTCCAGGTCAGCAGTGCCGTGATCGATCCTGTTGTGTTGGTCCCACTGACCATCGTTATTGTGGAGATGGACGTTTCTGAATTCCGATCTGTGCCTCAGCATCTCGTCGAGCTGATTCGATGTGTTCGCGTGCCCCATGTCGAAGCATAGACCGACGTCGGTCCCCTGGACCGCTTCGACCAGATCTGCCGCGGCTGTGCATGTCGCGTTGATGTTCGCAGGCATGTTCTCAAGAGCTAGTTGAATGGAATTATCCTCGGCGAACGGAGCCAGTTCGCGAACCGAGCGCTTTGTTGCCTCGAACACCTTCGATCGGTCCAGGAAGGCGATGCCGGTCACGAAACCCGGATGGATGGTCACGAGTCTGATATCCAGTTCCCTGCAGACCGATATGACGTTTCGAATCTCCTTCAATGCTGCCTGTCTCATCGGCTCGTATACGCTACCGATGTTCACATCGGTCATCGGCGCATGGATCTGGAACTTCAGATCCAATGAATCTCGGCCGTATAACATCCCCGTCTTGATCTCGTTCAGATGATGTTCGCCTTCCGGAAGTATTTCCCAGAGTGAGAAGTGTTTGGAGATAGTCGCTAACGTCTCATCGAAAGGCTTGGCGCAGAAAGCAGGGGAGGCGACGCCGATCACTTCGACCCCCCCTTCGCGAGGAGCGGGGCGATCGAATCGATGAGCCCTTCCGGATCCTCGCACGAGACCTCGACCGCGATGTCCCCCAACGGTCGGCACTCTTCAGAGAAAGAGATCTTGCCGATGGTGGCCACCTGCTTATTGAGATTGAACCGTATGGATTCGGGCATCATGCACCTCCTCAGTGCCGACCGAGCCGCTGATCGTATCCTCTGCTTCTGCAACAGTTCACTGAAATGCTCCAAGGAAGAGGTTCTCGCTATGATCTCATCATCACCGTCGATTACTGCGTCGGGGAAGATGGAGAGAATGGCCTGAACCACCTTCGACCGATCCTCAGTGGGATAGCATCTGGCCACTGCCCTTATATCCATGATGTGCTGACCATGCTCGAAAAGATATTTAAAGACGTCCGCGCTAGGTTTGCCGAGATGAAGAAGCGCATTTTGGAGCTGCTGACTGAAGGTGGGATACTCGTCGACCCAGCGGCTGTGAATCTGCTCTGCACATTGCCTGATCCGATTGGTTGCGTGAAGCACATCTTGAAGGACCCTGACAACCGACCACTCATACTCTCCAAGGAAGATGTCGAGCAATATGCTCATTGTGTGTCCGAGAAGACGATCGCCGAACCTAGGAAGGTATCGGAACCCAAGAAGAAGACAGCAGCGGTCGAGACGACCGTGAAGAAACATGAGGTCATCGTGGTCAGGGACATCACCGGAGATTCCACTTGTGTTGGCAACGTGATCGACTTCGCGAAGCTATTCAACGACCGTTATTCTACCATACGTAAGATGCTCTATAGAAGAAGGGAACTCGCGGGCATCGTCTCGATATCCAGAGCGAAGAAGGTTCAGAGGGACATCAAGATAGTGGGCATGGTCAACGAAATAAGGACAACCAAGAACGGGCACACACTCCTGGAGATCGAAGACGAGGCGGACAAGATCCAGATACTCATCATGAAGGGTTCCAGGAAGATCAAGGAGGCATTCCTCAAGGACGAAGTGGTCGGCGTGATCGGCTCGTTCAGCAAGGATGGCGAGATAATAATCGCAAAGGAGATCATCAGACCAGATGTTCCCATGAACAGTGCGATGATCCCGAACGGTTCGGATTCGGTCGTTGCTTTCGTCTCGGACATCCATGTCGGCAGCGATACATTCCTGCCGGAGAAATGGAACAGGTTCCTCGAATGGCTGAACAAGGATCCGTCGGCGAAGAAGATAAGATACATGGTGATGCCAGGAGACCTCGTTGACGGCATCGGGATATACCCAGGTCAGGAGGACGAGCTCCTCATAGAGGATGTCTTTGCGCAATATGAGGCATTGTCGAAATTGATCGAACCGATCCCGGACTGGATCAAGATCGTGATGATGCCTGGCAACCATGACGCCGTCCGCCTCGCCGAACCTCAGCCAGCCCTGTCGAAGGAGATCCAGAACATATTCGACTCCCGCGTGATGTTCGCCGGGAACCCGTGCTACCTGGAGATAGAAGGACGTTCGATCCTGGCATATCATGGTCGGAGCATGGACGATTTCATAGCTAGTGTGCCCAGCCTATCCTATTCCGCACCCTTGGATGCGATGAAGGAGATGCTGAAGAGAAGGCATCTCGCTCCTGTGTACGGCGAGCGCACGGCGATCGCGCCTGAGCAGAAGGATTACATGATAATCGATCGTGTGCCGAACATATTCGTGACCGGTCACGTGCATTCGTGTGGCGTCTCGGAGTACAGGGGGATCAAACTGATCAACGCATCCACCTGGCAATCTCAGACGGAGTTCCAGAGGATGCACAACGTGGTCCCTGACCCCGCCAGAGTACCCATGATAAACCTAGGTACTGGGGAGTCGTGGATCGAAGATTTCTCGTACTGAACCTTTTATGAGAGTATATTTGATATCGTGTGAGTGGGATTGAGACTCATGCGAGAGTTGGAGGTCTTCTTCAAGCCAAGGTCGGTCGCTGTGATAGGTGCCACCCCGACCCCGGGAAAGATAGGTAACATCGTAATAGAGAACCTCTATGGAGAGGGATACGATGGCAGGATACACTTCGTGAACCCGAACTATGACGAGATCCTGGGGATGCCGTGTTATCCGAAGATAACCGATTGCCCGGATGGTGTGGATCTCGCCATAGTAGTCGTCCCCGCGAAGATAGTACCCGATGTTCTTGAGCAGGCAGGGAGGAAGAAGGTCAAAGGGGCGGTGGTGATATCCGCGGGCTTCTCGGAAGGTGACCAGGAGGGACGAGACAGAGAGAACCTCATCTTAGAAATATCCAAGAAACACGGGATGAGGATAGTGGGGCCCAATTCCCTCGGAGTGATCTCGCCACACCATAAGATGAACGCGTCTTTCGCCAGGACCTCGCCTTTGAAGGGGCCGATTGCATTCTTCTCGCAGAGCGGCGCATTCTGCACTGCGGCGATAGAATACTCCGTAAGGGAGATGCTCGGGTTCTCAGCATTCGTCAGTTCTGGAAATAAGGCAGACGTGGGGGATTCGGATCTGGTGGATCACTTCGCATCAGATAAGAGGACCACCTGCATCGCAGCGTACATGGAGTCTACGAAGGATGGACACGCGCTCTTCGACTCGCTCAAGAGAGCCTCCAAGAAGAAGCCAATCGTGATCCTCAAGGCGGGGAGGACTGAGAGAGGAGCGAAGGCTGCCAAATCGCACACTGGCGCTCTGGCCGGTTCTGATTCCGCCTATGACGGAGCGTTCAAGCAGACCGGCGTGTACAGGGCCAAGACCATGTTCGAGCTGTTCGATGCGGCTCAGGCGCTTGCCAACCAGCCGCCCATGAAAGGAGAAGGCGTTGCGATCGTGACGAATGCCGGCGGCATGGGAGTGATCGCGACGGATTTCGCTTTCGATATGAATCTCAAGCTCGCGGAGCTGTCCGATGAAACGCTCCAGGACATCGGAAAGGCTTGCCCACCGACCTGGAGCTGGGGGAACCCGATCGACATCATAGGGGACGCAGATACGTCCAGATACGCCAAGGTCCTCACCGCGGTGGGCAGGGCGCCGGAGGTCAAGGCGATCATGGTGATAGCTGCGAGGCAGGCCGCGACGAACCTGTTCCAGATAGCCAAATGGATAGCCATCACATCGAAGCTGAGCGGCAAGCCGACGGTTGCGTGTTTTGCCGGCATCTTCGATCAGGAGTCGGAACAGTATCTTGATTCGAGGGGGATACCGGTCATGTCTGTCCCTGAGAGAGGGATCACGGCATTGCATGCACTCTCTGAGCGAGGAAAGTGGCTAGACAAGATGGGCATCGATCACCCTGAGCCGAAGAAGGATGGCTGCCGATCTGAGAGAGGTAAGGGCAGAACCAAGTAGAAGAAAGTCCAGGAGGAGATGGTATGGCGAAACCTACTAAAGAGGAGCTCCTCGACATAGTCGAGAAGGAGGAGGTAGAGTTCATAGAATTCCAGTTCATGGACATCTTGGGCACCGTCAAGTGCATGTCCGTGCCGGTCGCCAGGATGGAACGGGCGCTCGACGAGGGGATATTGTTCGATGGATCGTCCATAGTCGGTTACGCGACGATCGACGAGTCCGACATGCGGGCGCATCCGGACCATGACACATTCCTGATATTCCCATGGACCGAGGGGAGGATGAAGACTGCCAGGATGATATGTGACATCTTCACGATAGATGGCAAGAGGTTCAGAGGAGACCCGAGATACATACTCCAACGACAGATGGACAAGGCCAAGGAGATCGGGTTCGTATTCAACACCGGCCCCGAATTCGAGTTCTTCCTGTTCAAGCTTGATGAACATGGTGAGCCTACGACCACCCCCACAGATCACGGAGGCTACTTCGACCTGTTGCCCTTGGACCAGGCAGAACGCGTCAGAAAGGAGACCGCTCTTTATCTGGACCAGCTCAAGTTCAATGTGGAGAGGACCACACACGAGGTGTCACCTGGACAGCACGAGATAGACTTGAGATACGACGATGCGCTCTCGATAGCTGACAGGATCCTGATGCTCAAGCACGCGATCAAGACGGTCGCACTGCAGCACAACCTCTGGGCCACATTCATGCCCAAGCCAGTGTACGGAGTGAACGGAAGTGGGATGCATGTGCACCAGTCATTATTCACTGCCGAAGGCGAGAACGCGTTCTACGATCCCAAAGCGAAGAACGAGCTCTCGAAGACGATGACCCATTACATAGCAGGAATACTGAACCACGCGAAGGATAACTGTGCGATTTTGAATTCGTGGGTCAATTCGTACAAGAGGATAGTCCCAGGATTCGAGGCACCGGCCTATATATCATGGGCCAACAGGAACAGGAGCGCGCTGGTCCGCGTCCCTGCAGGCCGAGGAGCCGCCACGAGGATAGAGGTGAGGAACCCAGATCCCGCCGGCAATCCGTATCTGCAGTTCGCCGTGATGCTAGCATCTGGCCTTGATGGCATCAAGAAGAGATTGGACCCACCTGACCCTGTGGAGAAGGACCTGTTCGTGATGTCGCAGAAGGACCGCGAGAAGAACGGGATAGAATCCCTGCCCGCGAACCTGGGCCATGCCCTGAGCTATTTCGCGAAGAGCGAATTGATGAAGGATACCTTGGGGGAACACGCGTTCAACCACTTCATCGTGATCAAGCAGAGGGAGTGGGACACTTACAGGACCCAGGTCACCAGATGGGAGATCGAGAACTATCTCAAGGTGCTCTAGCCGAACAGATCCGTGATGATGATCGCATAACCGATCCCTAGGAACACCAGACTGACCCAGAATGCGATGTAGAAGAGTTTGATGAGCTTCACCCTATCATGGAATATATCGAACAGTCGCAAGTCCTCATGCCTCGGTCTTCGTAGCGGTCTTGTTCTTGATCCGCTTCAAACGGAATATGTTGTCACGTTCCAACTCCTCCAGTCTGAATCTGATGAAACGTTCGATCTCCTCCAGCTCCGGTAAGACCTTGAACTCCAGGGCGTTTACTCGCCTCTTCGTCCTCTCGATCTCCTCCAAGAGCTTCTTCATCGTGGTCTCCAGTTCGGCCGCCTTCACGACCGTCTCGACCAGCTTCTCGTAGGCATCCGCGGCCTCGTCGATCCTAGGAGACGTCCCTATGATCCCGTAACCTCTCTCGTCGAGCGGAGCCACGATACGGGATGATGTTATCTCGGGGACCACGACCCCCATCAGGTTCCTGCTGCGGAGCTGGATCTCAGGGTGCACCGTGAGGGCATAGGCGGCCGACCGGACCGCGATCACGCCATCCACCGCGGACGCGATGGCGATCGTCTCCTTCGCCGTCCTGTAAAGTGCCGCGATCTCCTGTCTCAGGTTCTTCGCCTGATCGAGTATGTTGAAGAATTCCAGGATAAGGCCGTCCCTCTTCAGCTTGAGGATCTTGTGTCCGTTCTTGGTCAGCCTGATCTTCCTCGTGGTCTCGAGCAGTTCCGACCTGGTAGGCTGTATTTCTCTGACGGCCATCTGAACTCACTTCTTCTTGTTCGCGGGGTGATATTTCTCGATGAACTTCCTGTCGATCTTCGTTAGGGAATCCATCGGGAGCACCGAGAGCAGTTCCCAGCCGAGGTCCAGCGTTTGGTCTATTGTCCGGTCCTCATCCTTCGCCTGACGGATGAACCTGTCCTCGAAGGATTCTGCGAAGTTCAGGAATTTCCTGTCCCTATCGGACAACGCCTCCTTGCCCACGATCGCAACGAGCCCTCTCAGATCCCTGCCCTCGGCGTAGGCGGCATAGAGCTGATCGGATACGGCTCGGTGGTCCTCCCTCGTACGACCGGGGCCGATACCTTGGCCCATCAGACGTGACAACGACCGCTCTACCGCGACCGGCGGATAAATGCCCTGCCTGTGCAATTCCCTGGAAGCCACGATCTGCCCTTCCGTTATGTATCCCGTCAGATCGGGTATCGGATGAGTGATATCATCGCCCGGCATGGATAGTATGGGGAACTGCGTGATCGATCCGGCCTTGTCCTTTATTCTCCCGGCACGCTCGTACATACCCGCCAGGTCGGTGTACATGTACCCAGGATAGCCTCTCCGGGCAGGGACCTCCTCCCTTGCCGCACCGATCTGCCTGAGCGCTTCGCAATAGTTCGTGATATCAGTCAGAATGACCAACACGTGCATCCCGAGATCGAATGCGAGGTACTCTGCGGTCGTCAGTGCCAGCTTCGGCGTGAGCAGCCTCTCGATCGCCGGATCGTCCGCGAGGTTGAGGAACACGACCGCTCGCTTGAGCGCGCCCGTCCTTTCGAAATCCTTCATGAAATACTGTGCCTCTTCGCTCGTTATACCCATGGCTGCGAAGACGACGGCGAACTCCTCTTTCTCACCTAGCACCTTGGCCTGCCTCGCGATCTGCAGAGCGATGTCGTTATGCGGAAGACCGGACCCTGAGAAGATGGGCAGTTTCTGTCCTCGGACCAGGGTGTTCATGCCGTCGATCGATGAGATACCGGTCTGGATGAACTCTTGAGGATTGTCCCTGGCATATGGATTGATCGCTGCGCCGATGATCTCGAGCCGCTTCTCAGGGATGATAGGTGGGCCTTTGTCCAGCGGATCCCCCGAGCCGGAGAGTATCCTTCCGAGCATGTCCTTGGAGACCGGCATCTTGACGGTCTCGCCCAGGAATTTGACGCCCGACGAACGGTTGATGCCGCCAGTGCCTTCGAAGACCTGCACGACGACCACTTCGTTCGATGTATCGAGGACTTGGCCCCTCTTGGTCGACCCGTCAGGCAGGCTGATCGAGACCAATTCTCCGTAGGATATTGGCTCGGTCTTCTTGACGAAGACCAGCGGCCCTGCGACCTGGCTTATCGTGTGGTATTCCTTGACCATTGCATCACACCCCCAGCTCTGAGAACTGTCTGTCCATCTCACCCAGGATCGACTTAAGGTCCTTGTCGATCGTCTCTTCGAACTTCAATTTGCCGAGGTCTGACCTGACCTTGAGAGAGATGACCTTCTCCAAGGGCACCTCAAGAGCCAGAGCCTTCTTGGCGAGTTCCGCGTACCTGCGGATCGCGTTCATGTAATCATACTGACGTCTCAACGGACTGTATGTGTCCACCGCGTGGTACGCACTCTGCTGCAGGAAGAATTCCCGGATCATCCTTGCGACCTCCAAAGTCAGCCTCTGTTCGTCCGGCAACGCATCTGATCCGACCAGCTGGACGATCTCCTGCAGCTCGGACTCCTTCTGGAGATTGTCCATGGCCCAGAGCCTGAGCGGATTCCAGTCTTCCGCGACGTTCTGGCGGTACCATTCCTCCAGGATCGGGCTGTACAGGCTGTAAGAGGTCAGCCAGTTGATGGCAGGGAAATGTCTCCGTTCCCTGAGCTTGGAGTCGAGCGCCCAGAAGACCTTCACGATCCTGAGGGTGCTCTGAGTGACAGGCTCGCTGAAATCTCCGCCGGATGGCGATACTGCGCCGATGACCGATATGGAGCCGGTCGGTCCTGCGAGTGTGTTCACGCGACCGCATCTCTCATAGAATTCTGACAATCTCGATGCGAGATAGGCGGGGTATCCTTCTTCACCTGGCATCTCCTCGAGTCTGGACGAGATCTCCCTCATGGCTTCGGCCCATCTAGATGTCGAATCGGCCATCAGAGAGACATCATATCCCATGTCCCGGTAATATTCGGCGACTGTGATACCAGTATAAACGGAGGCTTCTCTCGCAGCGACTGGCATGTTCGACGTGTTCGCGATGAGGATCGTTCTGCCCATGAGAGGTTTCCCACTCTTCGGGTCCTCCAGCTCCGGGAATGTTGTGAGCACCTCGGTCATCTCGTTCCCGCGCTCGCCGCATCCGACATAGACCACTATCTGCGCATCGCTCCACTTGGAGAGTTGCTGTGATGTGACCGTCTTCCCGGTCCCGAACCCGCCGGGGATGGCGGCCGTTCCGCCCTTTGCCAATGGGAAGAGCATGTCCAGGACCCTCTGACCTGTGACGAGAGGGATGTCCGGGAGGAGCTTCTCGATATATGGCCTCGACTTCCTGACCGCCCACTTCTGCAACATCATGATCTTGTGGCCGGAGTCGAGCTCGCCGATGATCTCCTCTATGGTGAAATCCCCTTCGGAAATGCTGACTACCTTACCCTTCACATTCGGGGGGAGCATGATCTTGTGTACGATGTTCCCCTCGGGGACCTCGCCCACGATCATGCCGCCATGAAGGTCGTCTCCCTTCTTGACTGTCGGTTTGAATTTCCATTTCTTCGTGCGGTCGAGACCAGGAGCTGTCACTCCTCTCGATACGAAATCGCCTTGCTTGTCCCTCAGGACGGGCAGCGGCCTCTGGACTCCGTCGTAGATGCTCGATAGCAGGCCAGGCCCCAACTCCACTTGCAGAGGGGCGCCTGTGTCGACGACCTCCTCACCAGGACGGATGCCCGACGTGTCCTCATAGACCTGGATGACCGTCTTGTCGCCCACGAGCTTGATGACCTCACCCATGAGTTTCATCTCGCCGACTAGCACGACGTCGTACATCCTGGGCGAGATGCCCTCGGCCGTCACCACGGGACCTGCGACTCTGCTGATCTTCCCTTTCATCTCATCCGCCATACGGAACACTTCCTCTCATTTCGTCTTGTAAAGGTCGATTCCCATCGCCCTTCTGATCTTGTCTCTCATGTCGCCTTCTTCCTCACCGACGGGGATGACCACGGGATCCACGCTTGCCATCATCCTGTCGCGCAGCGGCTGGGGTAGCCTCTCGATATCCTTCGAGTGGACTGCTAGTATACCGACGCTCTTCTCCTCCAACAGCTGCAATATCGTCTCCTGCAACTTGTCGGGTTCCACGCCGTACACCATCCTTATCCCAGCGAGTCTGAAGCCGACGACGAACTCCTCAGACCCTACCACTGCGATCTCCATTCACATCACCAAGAGCTCTTCGATCACTTTGCTAGAGAGGCTGCTCTCTTTTCCTCTCGCGATTATCCTGATATTGTCCACTTCCACCTTCTTCCGTATCATGTAGTTCACGATCGGAAGCACGGATAGAGGATAGAAGTGGGCGAACTTCTCACTCTGACCTATCAACGATTTGTCCAATGCTATAGTGAGCGTGGACATGTGCGCATCTGCCCTATATCGTTCCAAGGCCGGCCGGGACTCCTCGAACAATGAGGACTTCTCCAGCTCTGCGACTATGGTCGATACGTCCCCACCCTGCGCGAGTGCCCTGAGCTTGTCCAGGCCGTATTCGAATCCTCCAGGAATCAGATATCTCTGGATGCGTTCCTCTGGTATCCGCTCGGCCTTGAGCTTCAACAAGACTTTGAGGTTGGTGACGTCCACCTCCCTCCTGATGAAGTCCCGTAGCAGGCGCTCAGGGTTCTTGGTCGGTTCGATCACATCGAGAAGGTCGTAGTAGAGCATCTTGTCCAGGTGATCTTCCATCGGGGCGAGCTTGCCCAATTCGACAACGTCCCTCTGCATCTCGGGAGTCAATCTGAGGGCGGGTTGCTTCATGAGCGAGTCGGTGATCTCCTGAAGAGAAGGCATCGCCACTAGCGTTTTCAGATATTCCTCGGAGAAGGCCCCCGCGGGGACGAGCGTGTCGATGATCTCATCGTTACTTGCTTTGGACACCTTGCCTCTCAGAATGGTCTTCACGTTGAATGTGTCCCACCTTCTCAGATAGTTGCCGACCATCTCACGCAGATGCCCGGTCGTAAACGCGAGCACGTCGGAGTATGTGCTGGCTAGGCTCCTCGTCACCGCGACCTCGACGAGGCTGGCCCCGGAGTACTTGCCACCATACAGGGACATCTCCTCCCTGTATTGGGTCTCGCCGAGGAACCGGCCAATCTCGTGTATGTCCATCACCATCATCCGCGAATAGGTGTCCTTCGATAGGAGGAAACTCTTGCGCGCTTTCACTCGTGCGCACGCATATGCATAGTTCCCTTTCCCGCCGAAGAGCCTCATCCTCAATCTCACCCGAACAGACTGGAGTATATCTCCTGTATCTTGTTGTTCCACACGCCCTCAAGGATGCTCTCGAACCTGTAGTCGAGTCTGACACTACGGTCCTTGCTCTCGAAGACGAGACCCCCCATGCACTCCATCACACCACCATCGGTCACGCCTGCGATGGGCTCCAAGAGAGCCTTGTCCGAGGAATTGGAGTACACGTAGCATGCTCCCAATTCAGTCATAGCGTTCTGCATTAGTCGGCCATACAGCTTCTTGCGCTTGTCCGCGGGGTAGTTCGCCAACTCTACCAGCACCTGCGTTTTGAGCTCCTCCATCACACGCATCTGAGCCGCCAGGAGTGACTTCTTCGCTTCGAGCTCCCCGCTGGATAGCTCCTGCTGTTCCATCTGAGCGATGGCGTTCTCGGCTCGCTGCTCAGCATTCTTGCGGTGCTCCGCGATCATGGCACTCGTCTGTGCCAACTGCTCATCCCGCTCGCGCTCCCCTTGACGAATTATCTCGCTCTTCTGCTCCTCGCCTCGGCGAAGGATGTCCTCGACTACCTTGTCCAAGCCCATAGCTCTTCAACTCCGCAGACCGCCTGGGTCGTCTAGCATACCATTCATTCTGACTTTCGATGCCTCACGCGTTCATTATCAGGAATGCAACGACGAAACCGAGGATGACTATGGTTTCGGGCAGAACCATCAGGATCATACCCTTTCCGAACATCTTCGGGTTCTCTGCGGTCGCACCGACCGCTGCCGCGCCTACCTGTCCTTGAGCGATGCCGGTTCCGATACCTGCTGCGCCTATCGCGATACCTGCGCCGACCAACGCCATTCCCATTTGTGTTGGGTCCATTTTCTTACCTCCTTATTTCGTTTCGACCGAGTACTTCCTAACGTATCTGAGCGGGGAGAATTCCGTCCCACCGCCCTCGAAGAACTTGAGGAAGAATTCAACATAGTTCAATCTGATAGCTTGAATCCCCGCGGACAATGCGCCGAGGAAGAAGACGAAGAACATCTGGGTAACGAACAGGGCGAGTGCCCCCAGGACGATGAATGCGATATTGTGGCTCTCGAATATCAGAGGGAAGAGCATGGTGTTGAACGCCAGTGCCATCGCGCCCTTGCCTACTGCGAGAGCGGCCAGCCTGGTATAGGAGACCAGGTTGGTGAACAACCCTATGATCTCCGTCATGGCTAGAGGCCCCTCGGTCAACGGGAGCCCGATCACACCTATCAGTATCAACACGACTGCTGGAATGGAGACGGAGATCCCGGTCAGAGTGGTGGTCATATCTGGCACGGGACTGAGTATGGTGCCGTTGATGAACTCGCTCGTGACCGTCGCGGAACCTGCGATCGTCATCATCTCGATGAACAGACCAAAGAGCAGGAAGAGCCACGCGATCTTTGCCAGCGCGTGCTTCTTATTGTGATGATATTGATTCACGAACCCGAGTATGAAGCCAGCCGTGAGATGCACCCATCCTGCGAGCAGCGACAGCGCGAGCATCTCCTTGATGTCGTGCATCTTGTCCAGCAATGGATGTATCGGAATGTTGGCGACGGATTCCCACGAGTGCTCGTCCGGGTTGGCCTCTGGCGGATGGAATGGGACGCCGAACGCTTCGGCGAACACGAACAGGCCGAACAGGCTCGCCATCAAACCGCTGACGATGATGATCGTGCCGAGCATCTTCAGGTCTGGCGAATCCTTGAGCTTGAACCTCATGAAGGCGCCGAGCGCCATGAGGCCCAGCCCGAACCCTAGGTCGCCTATCATGAACCCGAAGAAGATGGGGAATGTTATGAACAGGATAAGCGTCGGGTCGACCTCGTCGTACTTGGGGGTCGACACGAGATCAAGGAAGAACTCGAATGGTTTGACCGGTTTTGCGTTCTTCAGCTTGACCGGTGGTTCATCCCCCTTCTCGCTTGGAAGGGTCTCCACGAACGCAAGGCCGCAACATTGCTGGTTCAGGGAATCCTGAAGCATCTTGACCTTGCTGCTGGGGATCCATCCGTCGATTACGAACGAATTCATCGTGGTCGCTATCTTCAGAGGCGTCTCCGCCTTGAGCACCTCGATAGACAGATGTTCCTCGGACGAGATGATGAGGCCTGCGAATTTCTTCCTGATAGCATCGAGGTCCGCCTCCGTTCGCTCGAGGTCCTTCTCCAGGTCCGCTATCTCGGTCTTGTTCCTGGCAATGACGTCTCTAGGGGCACCGGTCACCTGTGGGATCTTCGCCTCCTGGAAACCATGTTGAGTCAATATCCGTTGCGCTTCTGCCCGGTCGTCTGTCCTGACAAAGGCTGCGATCGCGATATCGCTCTTGCGCGGATTGGTGAACATCTCCGAATCACGAAGCTTGCTGCTGAACGCCAGGGTAGGGTTGGTCGTGCAAAGACCTACGAATGAGATAATCGATTCGTAGCCTCCGAAGTCTTCGATGGTGATTCCTAAAGGCGCAAAAGGTTCGAGTGAGGTTATTTCGACCCTCTTCTCGTGGATGAGTGACTGTATCCTCTGCCTGTTCTCGGCTTTCTTTGAAGTGTTGAGGTCCAGTGTGACAAGCGCCTGCTCTAGAGTCTTGGTAATCTCGGAGACGGGCATCTTCTCACGTGGCTTGTGTGGCTCTATCTCGAGCGCGCGAATCATCGACCGGAGCTTGATGAGCTTCTTCGACGCATCCGATGCTTTCTCCAACGGTTGGCCGATCTTGAAGTCCTCGTCCTGTTCGTTGAAATCGATGAGGTGCAGTACTCCAAGCTCGTACAGACCCTCGATCGTGACATCGAGGCTCTCGATTGACCCGACTACTACCGCACGGGTCATTTCTTCCGGCTTAAGCATCTGCTGTCCCCTCGAACTCCGTTAGAACCAAGGCCCGGACACTGCTCGAGTTAGCACGAGCGCGTGATTCCAGAGCATCTGCCTTCCTGACACCTTCTGCGAGGATTGCTTTCTTCTTCGCTCCGATGTCATTTTTGGCGTCAGCGATGCGGCGGTCGATCTGCTTTTTCAGCTCGGCGTCAGCAGCGTCGACCACCTCTATAGTCATCCGCTTTCCCTCGGCCTGCAGCGCTTTCCGCTTCTCCTCGGCCTGCTTAATCATCGCGCGGACCTGCTCCTCCGCGATCTTGATCTTCTGGAGGATCTCTGCCTTCCCCATGAAAGCCACTTCAGTTTTTTGGATAACGGTCTTTTGCGGATAATTGTTTCTATGTACATCGACGATCGGATGAGTGAGTTTCGGTAATCTGGCGACAATTTTCGACATTCGACGATTTGGCACGCGTATACGTGCAAGGTCCAGAGGTAAGAGAATGCCCCGTCAGTGTTGGAGACGGCCCTCGAAGGAGGCTTTGCCAAGTCTGGTCACCTTGATTCCGCCCTGTTTGAGCAACTCCAAGCCGGACAGGTCCGAATAATCCCCCATGAAAACCACTTGCACGATCTGTGAGTTGAGTATCATCCTGGCGCATATGGGACATGGCACGATTGTGGAATACATGGTAGAGCCTTGAGCATTGGTCCCTGCCTGGATCAGTGCGTTCTGCTCGGCGTGAACTGCGGTGCAGGTCTCCAGACGCGTCCCGGAGGGGATGTTCAGTTTGTCCCGGATGCACCCCATCTCCTCGCAGTGAGGCAGTCCCCTCGGGTTGCCGTTGTATCCCGTGCTCTTTATCTCCCCGTGTGGGCTGACTATGATAGCGCCGATCTGTCTGCGGGTGCATGTGCTCCTGCGCGAGACTTCGATAGCGATGTTCATGAAGTACTCGTCCTTCGATATGCGCCTGTTGTTCTTGCCTGACACGGTCTCTGCCCAGGCTGTGTGAAGACGCTGAATGGATTTCTACCTTTCCGTCGATTGAGGCAGACCAACGTTTACTTATTCTATCAGGTTCTACATTCTCCGAGATATCAGAGTGATCCGGATGACTAAATGGACTAAGATCATCGCTGCAGTCCTCGCAATCATCGCGATAGCGCTGTTGGCCTACGCCATCCTCAATAACACGCCGACGGACACCACGGAGGATCAGAAGGGCATGTGGGACAATGTCCATACATATTCCACGTCCAACCTCGCCCTGATCATCCTAGCATCTCTGATCATCGCCGTCGCCGTGATGTTCATACTCCTTCGCGAGGAGTATGTGCCCCTCCCACCCTCGATGACCTTGCCGCCACCCCCTAAGGACGAGGGGACCCCCGCGACGAAGGACAAGGCGGCGGCTCCGGAGTCTGCGATCGAGGAAGAGAAGGTTTCATCACCCATCATCGAAAAGGCAACCGTTTCTGAGGACAAGGACATGGAGGAGAGGTACCTCGCCCTGAGGCTGCTCTCGGGGGATGAGAGGACCATGTTCAAATCGGTCATGGATTCGGGGGGAGAAGCCCTGCAGAAGGATCTCATGCAACGTACGAAAATGTCCAATGCCAAGGTATCTAGGGTCCTCGAACGACTCGAGCAGAAGGGGGTCATCTCCAAGGAGAGGCACGGCTCCACCAACAAGATCAGGATCAACCTCAGAAGATAGCCCATATGGCACTTTTCACCTCACTTTTCACTGGGGTGCAAAGGCTCGAGCCACTTTTCAGCATAGGTCCAAATACCCTTTCACCGAAGTATAGACTCAAGAGGCGCGAAGGGCGACCGGGGTATCCGGGCTCCAAGCGCCGGAAGAGAGAGGTGAATAAGAAATGAAGGCAACAATCATGGTCGCGATTGTCGGAGTGGTCGCAGTTCTCGGATTCGCCGGGATCGCAGCAGCGAGCGGCGCCCTGACCGCCGCGAGCTCGGACTCGAAGGGCATGGGCACAAACGACGGAGCCGGTCACATGAACATGTGGCAGCACATGTGGCAGTGGGCGTTCGGTGGAGACACGACGCAGACCCCTCATGAGTTCAACTACGACTACAACTACACCTACGATTACGATGTAGTGAACGACTGCCCCGCTAACAACTGCACCTGCAGCTGAACGGGCGTGGCTGTCGATCAAACCCTTTTCGACATCAATTTCACTGCTTTTTATGAAACCGGGCTGAACCGATGACTCCTGGGCGCACCATATTCATTTTATACCTTACTTTCACTCATGGCGTTGTGGCGAGTGAGGGAAGTGTGCCAGCGCGCAAGAAGAAACTATCCCCCGGGCTCCAATTTCTGAGGGATGCAGGCATAGCTTTGGCACTCGTCTTGAGCATCCTCGTCGTCATGTATGCATATACTGGTCTATGGCCACCGCTCGTGGTCGTCGAATCGGACAGTATGATGCACAGTAATGATAACACCAGCTACATTGGGGTAATCGATACCGGAGATCTGGTTCTGGTCAAGGACGTCGATTCCGTTACAGATATCCAGACATACATGGACGGCTACACCTCCGGGCACAAGACCTACGGAGATTACGGAGACGTCGTCATCTACAGGGTGAACGGTCAGTTGACTAGCACGCCCATCATCCATAGGGCGATGATATACCTACAGGGCAACGCGGACGGGGTCAGCTACAGCGCGCCGTCCCTGAGGGATATACCCGATGAGGACAACAAGTGGAGCACTTCCAATCCCTCTGATACCTGGGATCATCTGACAAGCACACTCACGATACGAAACGTTGGATACAGGGACACGTCCACATCGATCGACGTTGGCAGGATCATAACCGCATTCCGACAATATTCGACGCTTCCGAGCGGATACATCACGAAGGGGGATCACAATCTCAATGTCGACCAATCTCTAGCGAGCAGATACAGCCCGGTCAAGTTGGATTGGGTAGTCGGCATCGCAAGAGGCGAGATGCCCTGGTTCGGACTTCTGAAACTGTGGGCTACGGACTCGCTCGGTAGCCCTGCCCCAGAGAACAGCGTTAGGAACCTCTGGATAAGCATGGCATTCATCGTGGCCGCACCCATCGTAGTCGATGTGGTGCTCACATTCAGAATAAGGAAGAAGATCGCCAGGAGAAGAGAGACGGCTCAACGCGAATTCGATACGCAGCGACAAATCGGAGCGACGGAGCCAGTGAAGACACCTCCGCCGCCGCCTGAACCGCCTACGATGGAACCGATCCCGCCTCAAGATGAGAACTTATGAAATCTGGCCTTACATGAGGGTCGTCTGATACCTCAGCCTATAGTTCTTCAGCTGACCTAGGATCTCATCCTCTTCGAGAGACTTCTTGGCATCATGCTGTGGAACGCTGAGCTCAATCTCCTTCGTCCGGCCTCCGCGACCGAAGGATTTGACACGCGCGTGCACGAGTCCGAGCATGTCTAGTTCGGACACCAGGTCCGTCACCCTGCGCTGGGTCAATACCGCGGTCGACGTGCACAGGGAGAGTTCTTTGTAGGTCTCATAAAGGTCGCCGGTGGTCAGTTTTCCGCACCCGCGCTCACCACTGAGCACCACGCCCATCAATATCATCTTGGATTGCAGTGGCAGCGTACGTATGGCTTCGGTGACGCAGTCCAGTTCAATCTTGTTTTTTGCTTTGGTCACATCGGATTCGTTCACGACGGACAGATGATTCCTCTCTGCGATCTCCGCTGAGACTCTCAGCAGGTCCAGCGCTCGTCTGGCGTCCCCATGCTCCTGCGCGGCCAGCGCGGCGCAGAGAGGTATGACCGATGGCTCCAGGACGTTCTCCTCGAATACCAATGCGGACCTCTGCCCGAGTATGTCTCGCAACTGCTCGGCGTTGTATGGAGGGAAGACCATCTTCTCCTCACTCAATGAACTCTTGACCCGAGGGTCAAGGAATTCGGTGAACTTGAGATCGTTAGATATGCCGATCACGCTCACTTTTGCGTTCTTCAGGTCGTCGTTGATCCTGCATAGATGGTACAGCACATCATCTCCGCTCTTCGAGACGAGCTTGTCGATCTCGTCCAAGGCGATGACGATGACCCTCCGGTCCTCGTCTATCTTCTCCCGCAGGATGTTATAGACGCGTTCCGTGCTCCACCCGGTGAATGGTATCCTCTGTTCGAAATCCTCGATGAACTCGTTGCCGATGTTCTGCAAGACGCCGTATTGCGTATCCACCACTTCGCAGTTCATGTAGAGGAAGTGCACGTTGCGGAGGTCTGACCTGGCCTTTTCGATTTCCTTGCCGATATACTTGATGGTGGCGGTCTTTCCAGTTCCCGTCTTACCGAACAGCAATACGTTCGAGGGCCTCTGCCCTTCCAGGGCGGTGACGAGGATGGAGGCGAGCTGATTTATCTGCTCTTCCCTGTGCGGCAGCTCGTCGGGTATGTATGATGACCGCAACACATCCCTGTCGCCTTTGAAAATTGATTTGGACCTTATGTACTGTTGAAATATGGTGTCCTGCATCGATAGCCCCCGAAAGCCAAAAGGTCTTTCCCCTCCCCGCTGCTTCCTGTGGAAGCCGTTCTCGGAATCCACTTGAAACGATGGGATTTGGGGAATGCGGGGCACCGTACTTAAGTGTTAATATTATCTACAAATCCCATTTTTCCCGCAGGCCCAGAATTTCCGGGTTTTGATTTGGCCAGCAAACCTCGAAAAATGTGCATTTTGATCATAACAGAGGAATGTATACACGCATACATCAGAGTAGAGGCCCCCCTTCATTTCATATGGAGGTGTTTTTCCGTCCCCTCAGCATACGGAGTGTAGAAAATTCCATCGGAAGGTTCGGTCGAGATACCCCCGTTTCCGGTCGAGTTCCGCCATAGAATGCATTATCATTCACGATTATGTTACATGGTTCACCTCAAATGCGCGCAGTCATACTATCAATAACCACAGACCTATCTGAACTGTACTCGCTGCTTCATACTCTGAAATACGAAATCGTGAAGGAATTCGTTCAGAAGCGCGACATCCCTCATAGTGCGAGCTATTTTGGCCCTGGGAAGATAGACGAGATTGTAGAAGAAATCAAGGGAATTGAGCCAGATGTCATTGTGATCAATGGTCATCTGAAACCATCACAACATCATGTTCTCGAGATGAGATTCCAGAAGGAGTGCATCGATCGGGTTGGAGTAATCCTCAGAATATTCTCAGAACATGCTCAGACGCCTGAGGCAATCGCACAGGTGCAATTGGCCAGATTGAGATATGAACAACCGTTCTTGCGTGAATGGGTAAACAAGGCCAAGAGCGGTGAACGACCAGGGTTCCTATCTGGTGGTGGATATGCAACTGATGTGTACTATGAACATGCAAGAACTCATATCAAACGTTTAGAGAAGAAGTTGATAGATATATCACAAGGCAGAGAAGTGAAGAGATTGAGACGTCATGAACAAGGTTATCTGCTTGTTTCATTGGCTGGATATACGAATGCTGGGAAATCCGCTTTGATGAACGCATTATGTAGCTCAGACGTCGAAGTCAGTTCTGAACTATTCTCTTCTCTATCGACAACGACCAGGAGAATCCCTGGAATGAAAGAGAATGTACTGATGATAGATACGGTTGGATTCATTAGAGATCTTCCTCCTGATCTCATCAATGCTTTCAAATCAACCCTTGAAGAGATATTCTATTCAGATCTCGTCCTGTTCGTATTCGATTCAAGCGATGATTCTGATATTCTTGAGATGAAGATGAGGACTGCTTTTGACATACTCCTTCCAAAGGTAGGCGATACACCAATCGTGGCTGTCGGTTCAAAGATGGATAAGATATCCTCAGAGAAGATAGAAAACTCACGTAAGATTATTCAAGGGATTATAGGAACAAGACAATTGATGTTCGTATCCTCCTTCACAAAAGATGGATTGAATCTGATAAGAGAGCGTATACATGAGATGCAGGGGAGGAATCATGTCATCGAAGCATCACTCCCAATCGTGGATGAGAGTTACAGTCTGATTTCTAGACTTCATCCATTATCGGATGTCATCAGTGATATCTGGGAAGATCATATTCGACTGAGCGTGAGATGCAATATCGATGATTCCGAGAAGATCATTGGTTGGCTGAGAGCATCAAATGGGACGATCCTCATTCAGCCCCCGCCCCTTTAATGAGGCAGTGTAGGGTGGAAATCCTCCAGTAGAACCACAGGGGGGCCTGTACGATGCCTAGAGCCCGAACCCCTTCTTGCGCTCCAATACACGATCTTCGAATCGCTGCGGCAGGGACCATGCGAGATACTCGATGTCGTCCAGGTTCCGTACGAATTTCGCCTTGCTCGGGGTCTTC
Source organism: Thermoplasmata archaeon (assembly GCA_014859835.1). Taxonomy (GTDB): domain Archaea; phylum Thermoplasmatota; class Thermoplasmata; order UBA10834; family UBA10834; genus UBA9653. The sequence continues at coordinate 32,483 of JACZKW010000112.1, forward strand.
ATCAGGTTCTCGAGTTTCCTGGACTTCTTCACGTAATCATAGAGCCACCATATCCCAGAAACCAGGCCGATCGGGCCCATGATGACCAGCCAATACACCCAGGCTCCAAAAGGCGTCGATATATCGCTCAGGAACGAGATGGATGATGGCAGCGAATCCTCAAAGAATACGCCGACGACTCCAACAAGTGTCACCAAAGCGAACACTATAACCATGAGCACGCTCAGCTCCAATCGATATTCAATAGTTATCCTCTTGGCCAATCGCTCACCTCAGAGGGATGGTAATCTGAATAATGTTAAAAGGATTTGCTCCCAACGTTTCTATCTATGCTCGGGTGATACACGTGGTGCGCAGCATCAAGAGCCCGATGCCACACCGGCTGCCAGGTGCCAATGATGGCACATACACGGATCGATCGAACGGTGGGTCCGAGTGACCACCTCCCGATAATTGACAGAATCGCTCGCAGACCGCTACATGCAGCCCACATCCTATAGCATCCCCTCGCGAATCGGAAACGCATGGGTCTGCCAGGACCGAGATGCAATGCCGCGATCGCCGCCCTCGTCATATCCTCCGTGCTGCTGCTCTCATACGGGATAGAAACGACTGTACTGTCCATCGATGAGTTATCCTCCGAATTTGACGGGGCCAGGGTCATGACCCATGGCATACTCACGAGCCTGAAGCGATACGAATCAGGCACCGAGATCCTCATGTTGATCGACGAATCCGGGGAATCCTCGTTGAGGGTCGTCTGCACCCCCTCTGCAGCTCCTCCCCCCAGCAGCCAGGTGTCCATAGGTGACGAGATCAGAGTAGAAGGCGAGATCTCATTCGGCGAAGAAGGGCCCACCCTTTTTACCGTCTATGGCGAGATCGAACAGATATCCTCCTCTGAGAATGCGCTGGAACTCTCCACACTCCGCGCATCCTGGCAGCTCTTCGAAGGCGATCGATTCGATCTGACAGGCCTTGTCGAGCATGATTCGGACGGGACCTATCGCCTGTTCGACGAACACCGCGAATCGAGTATAGCGCTATGGCCTTGCGAATCTTTGGGGACTCTGCGGGACGGTTTCTGGATACTGGATTGCACACTGGTCTTTGATAGTGATGTATTTGTCACAGGTCTCCAAGTTTGGGCGATTCGCCCCGTAGCCTGATGGCAACCCTTTTGTTGGTTGCGGACGTTCGGCGAATTGTGCCCGGGACAACGCTCGCCTTCGATGATACGGACTCACCCGAGGGTATGTGCACGACATACCTCGCAACCCTGATGCTAGACGAGTTGAGGGACTATGATCTCATAGGTCTGCCTAGGCTGGTGAGGCTGAACCCGAACGTCCCCTGGAAGACGAGGGGCAATGCTGCGGTGAGCATCCAGCTCGGGACTGGAACGGGGCGAGAGGCCGTCTGCGGTCACATCGGAGGCCGCACGATCAAGTATTTCAGAAGTGGCACTCTGGTCGACCCCGAACAACTTCTTGCCCGCGCGGCAGAGGTTCTGGAATCAAATGCCCGTTTCGAATATCATAGCACGAACCCCGGCATCCTATGCACATTGAATCGCCCGCCCCCTTCGCTGTATTGGAAGGCAGTGAGGGAGATAGTCCGACTGGAGGATGTAGAGACGATCCTTCGAGGATGCGGAGCCAAGTGGAAGGTGTACAAAGGTGGCAGAGGATTAATCGGGGCAGCTGCCGCTGCTGCCTGGAGGCCACGGGACCGCACATGGGAGGTCATCACTTACCGGCATCCTTCCATGCTCGGCAAAGAGAGGGTGATCGATGATGCCAGTGTCATTGTGATGGACAAGAGCGTCGCGAGCACATTCAACAACTACGATCCTGAGAACGGCCACGTGGCGATAGTTCCTGGATCTCCCTGCCCTGTCCTATATGGAATCCGGGGTGATTCTCAGAGCGACCTTCTGCTCGCAAGCGACATGATCCGGGGCGAGAAGCCCGAACGATGGCTGATGTATCTCTCGAATCAGGGGACCGAGGACCATATCGTCAGGAAGAGGATCCGCCAGCTTCGTCCCGGTGATTCGGTCAAGGTCGAGGCCCGCGTGACTACGATGCCGGTGACAATCCCTGGCGGTCATGTCGTCATCAGGATCTCCGACGGTTCAGAAATCGATGCGGTGTTCTACGAACCATCCAAGAGCTTCAGGGGTGTCGCCAGATCGCTGATTCCCGGGGACGAGGTGGTCGCTTTCGGATCGGTCAGGTCATCACCAAGGACACTGAATATCGAGAAGCTGCAGATCACGAACCTATCGCGGGATGTCAAAAAGGTGAGAAATCCGACATGTGTGAAATGCGGGAAATCAATGGGGTCGATGGGCCGTGGCCAGGGCTTCAGGTGCAAGAAGTGCGGATCTCGCGCACCTGACTCCTCGTCGGTGAAAGTCGAGGAACCGAGGAGGTTGGCCCTTGGGTGGTACGAGCCCCCGATATCTTCTAGACGCCATCTTCACAAGCCGATTCGACGAATGTCGAAGGGTGCCATCAACAAAATATAAATACAGATATTCGAATCAATTGACCACATCCTGCATCGACAGCCAGGGGTGCTGGGAGCGTGATAAACAATGACACAACCGGTAATCGCAAGTGCGACGAGGACTGCCATTGGCAAGTTCGGAGGAGCACTGAAGGACATGAGCGCACCACGTTTGGGCGCCGTGACTGTCAAGGAAGCCGTACGACGCGCGGGAATCGAGCCAGAAGAGGTCGAAGAATGCATCATGGGCAATGTCCTGTCTGCAGGTCTGGGCCAGAACCCTGGTCGACAGGCCGCTCTTTGGGCAGGGCTGCCAGATTCCGTGTCTGCGCTGACAATAAACAAGGTCTGCGGATCCGGCATGAAGGCAGTGATGCTTGCCAGCGATGCGATTCTAGCCGGCCGTGAGAAGATCATCGTCGCCGGCGGCATGGAAAACATGTCGAACGCACCCTACCTTCTGGAGAAGGCGCGTTTCGGGTACAAGTTGTTCGATTCCAAACTCATCGATTCCATGGTGAGGGATGGTCTGTGGGACGTGTTCAACGATTTCCACATGGGCAACACTGGCGAGATAGTCGCACAGAAGCACGGCATCACGAGGCTCGAAGCCGACGAATTCTCATGTGGCAGCCACAAGAAGTCCATCGCCGCCATCAAGGCTGGGGCATTCAGGGCCGAGACGGTCGACGTGGAGATACCCTCGAAGAAGGGTAACATCATATTCTCGACCGATGAGGGCCCGCGAGAGGACACATCGATCGAATCGCTGGGGAAGCTCAAACCCGTGTTTCGCAACGACGGTGTCCTGACTGCTGGCAATTCATCGAGCATCAACGACGGGGCTTCGGCTCTAGTCATAATGGATGGGGAAGTCGCCCGCGAGAAAGGAATCACTCCGCTGGCCAGGATTGTAGATTATGTAACGACGGGAACGAAGCCGGAGCTTCTGATGGAGGCCCCGATCGATGCCGTTCGCAAGCTTCTCGAGCGGAACAAGCTGACCATCAAGGATATCGACCTGTTCGAGCACAACGAAGCATTCTCGACAGCCTCGGTCGCCGTCATTCGCGCGCTCGACGTCCCTCTGGATCGGTTCAACGTGAACGGTGGCGCAGTCGCCCTCGGCCATCCAATCGGATGCAGCGGTGCACGTGTCCTGACCACGCTGGTTTATGCCATGAAGAACCACGGCGCGCACCGTGGCCTGGCAACCCTCTGTCTAGGTGGGGGGAACGCGGTCGGCATGCTGATCGAGATGTGATGTCGATAATCAGCAAACGTCATATGGGCGATCCCTGATATCCTCCCCGAAGAGAAGTGAGTATTGCATGGATACTGAGCAGCTTTCACAACTGGTCGACGCGCAGAAAGATGGCATGATCAAGGATTTCTGCTCGATGCTTAGAATAAAAGCGATCGCACCTGACAGCGGAGGCGAAGGTGAGCAGGCCCGCGCGGAATTCCTTGTCAAGTTGGCGGCCGACCTCGGCCTAGGCAAAGCCGAAGTATTGAGCTCGAGCGACCCACGGGTTCCTTCCGGTGGCCGACCGAACATCATACTCCGGCTCGCGGGGCGCACCGGCAAGGATCTTTGGGTCGTGACACACATGGACACTGTCCCGGAAGGTGATATCTCCGCCTGGACCTCTCCACCATTCGACCCTCTGATCAAGGATGGCCGGATATATGGCCGAGGGTCTGAGGACAACGGGCAGGAGCTCATCGCCTCCCTCTTCGCGTTGGCGACGGTCAAGAATGCGGGGATTGCGCCTGAGATGAACATCAACCTCGCCTTCGTTGCCGACGAGGAGCAGGGCAACGACCACGGGATCGAGTTCCTGCTCTCAAGGGGATTGTTCAAGAAAGGCGATCTCGCGGTGGTCCCCGACCATGGGGCGTCCGATGGGTCTGAACTGGAGGTAGTGGAGAAGAGCATTCTATGGGTGAACGTCGAGGTCCTCGGGAAGCAGACCCATGCAAGCACCCCTGACGATGGCGTCAACGCCCTCGAGGTTGCTGCCAAGTACATGTTGAAGGTGACAGACGAACTGCGTGCAAAATATGCAGATAGCGACCCACTTTTCAACCCCCCTCCTAGCACATTCGTTGCGACGAGGTGCGAATCAAACGGTCCGAACATCAATACGATCCCTGGGAAGCAGAGGTTCGCATTTGATTTCAGGGTCCTTCCGGAATACCGCTTGGATGAGATTCTGGCCGATATGAACCGGGTCGCCAAAGGAATCGAATCCGAGAGCGGTGCCAAGATCGTGCTGGAAGTCGATCAGAGGGCCGACGCGCCCCCGAGGACCAGCGTGGACTCAGAGGTCGTGAAGAGGCTATCCGTTGCCGTCAGGACGATCAAGAAAGTGGAGCCACGCCCCACGGGCATGGGCGGCGGCACATGCGCCACTCCATTCAGGCGCGAAGGGATCGACGCAGTGGTCTGGGCGTCTCTAGACTCCACGGCACACGATGCGAATGAATACTGCGTGATCGATAACTTGATGTCTGACACGAAAGTCTTCGCCCTGCTCTTCGCAGGTGACGCAATATCCTCTGCTCAGGAATCCTGAGTGGACGCGGATTGCTTGTCCCCGAAAATCCTTCCGACCATCCAGTCCGCGTCGAAGCGCCGGAATTGGTCGTATTCCTGGCCGAAGCTCACATATGCGATGGGCTTGCCGACCGTCTTCGCGATGGACAGCGCCGCGCCACCTTTCGCATCGGCATCTATCTTCGTCAACACAACTGCATCGATTCCGACGGCCTCGTCGAACTTCTTTGCCTGGATTACCGCATCGGATCCCGCGAGTGAATCGCCTACGAACACGATGAGGTCCGGTTTCGCGACGCGCTTGATCTTCTTCATCTCATCCATCAGGTTCGCATTGGTCTGCATCCGGCCTGCGGTGTCGATCAGGACGATTCCTCTCTTGCGGGCCTTCGCATGCTCGATTGCATCATATGCAACGGCCGCGGGGTCCCCTCCTGCCTGATGTTTGATTATCTTGCATTCAAGTCTCTCGGAGTGTATCGTCAGTTGCTCTATCGCGCCCGCCCTGAAAGTATCTGCTGCTGCGAGAACGACACTGTATCCGTGAGCCTTCAGCCTGCTCGCCATCTTGGCAATGACAGTGGTCTTCCCGGTTCCGTTTATGCCTACAAACATGATGACATAAGGTGGATCCTTCGAAGCCAGCGCATCCTTCAGGGAGAATGTGTTGGCCTGCAGGACATCTCTCACGGCGACCCGCAGTGCTAGTTCAATCGCCTCATCGATCTTGAACCCCTTATCGATCCTCTTGCCCACCAATGCCATTCTCACACTCTTCGTGAGTTCCTCGGCGACCGATAGAGCGACATCTGATTCGAGAAGTCCCATCTCCAGCTCATGGAGAACATCGTCAAGGACGCTCTCCCTGAGCCTCCTTCCAGAATCACCAGCAATTTCCGAGATGTCGTCGATCGACCTGCTCTCCGCGACTTTGGATGCGGCGGAGAATTTCTCTTTCAGCGCTCGGAACATGATAAGCCCTCAGACTATTTGGCCTGCCTGCATCTCTTCGTATTGACTCTGAACCAACTGTGACAATTGCTGAATGGTGGCCTCTACCTGGTTTGCCTTCTCAGAGACCTTCTGGAACCCTTGGGACAGCTCCTCTATTCTGATATCCAATAATTTTTGCGCTTCCACGGCGTCCCTCTGAACAGACACCCCAGAACCCACGCCGATGACAACGTCCTTCCTCTCGGACGCCTTCGCATAAATGTACGAATCGGCACCTATTGGTATCATCAGATCATCTCCTGATGCTCCTGTGGAAAGGCTCTTCACGGTCTCGCGGGCCTTGACGTGCTCCTCGATAGCGAGCTGGATCAGTTCCTGCTGCCTTGCAAGCCCTTCCAGCTGTGCCTTGGCCGTGTCGAGCTTCATCATGTTCTCTCTGAGAACCGTCTCATCAATCACTTCTTTGCCTCCAGCAGGTATTTCACGGTATGATTCGTGATCTCCTCTGATTTGAGGAGTTTCACGCCGTCTATCTTGATGAACGCCCGCTTGACGTTGTGCCTGCTGCCGATCAATGCCAGCAGTTTATCTACAGCGCCTTTTTCATCAGTTGACGCAACCTCAATAGTGAATGGTTGCCATTCCTTGACCGATAGTCTGAACTGACCCTTAACTTCGAAAGCTTTCATGCAGACCAGCAGGGGCCCTAGAGAAAGGGTCGCAAATAAAGCTTTTGCCTGGACAACCCCTTCCCGGCCTGCCTCCCTCATAAGCTTGATATGCCGACTGGGCGTTGCTAAGGGATCGTGTTGCGAGAGATAGAGTGCTTCTACCCCGGGCGCAGCTTCCCTTCAGTCTCCGTCACAGGTCCAATCTGCGCTCTCAGATGCAAGCACTGTGAAGCGAAATATCTCGAAGGGATGGTACCGGCCACCACCCCGGAAAACCTGCTCAGATTCGCCAAGGCCCTCGAAGCGAGAGGCGCAAAGGGATTTTTGCTCAGCGGTGGATCGGATGCGAATGGCCGAGTCCCCCTGAGCGATTTCGCCTCGACAATTGCGCGCATAAAGACCGAGACATCCCTCAAGATCAATGCGCATATCGGTCTCACACCCAGGGACGAGTTGGCAGAGCTCGTTCGAAGTGGCATTGACACTTTCTCCGTCGACATATACGGGTCGGATGAGACCATTGCGGAGGTCTTGGGGTTGCGGGCCACTGTCGAGGACTACATGTGCGTTCTGAAATCTCTCAAATCCCTCAAGGCTCCCTTGGTCGTTCCGCACGTATGTGTGGGGGTTCATGGTGGGCAGCTGAGGGGTGAGAGGAGAGCGATCGCAGAAATTGCCGATGTCGGGGTTCCGGTCCTGGTCCTGATATCCCTGATCCCGACGAAAGGCACGCGCTATGCGAGCTTGTTGCCCCCGTCTCCCAGCGACATGATCGGGATCATCTCTCTCGCACGCGAACGGATGCCCGAAACCAAGATCGTCTTTGGTTGCATGAGATCGAAGCGGAACAGGTCCTGGGAGTTCGATGCGGTCCAGGCCGGCTTGGACGGGATCGTGATGCCCTCGGAGTCCACGGTGGCTCTTATGAAGAAATCCGGTTTCGCGATAAGGCGACGGGAAACCTGCTGTTCCCTGTACGGCTACTTGTAGATGGATCCGTGAGCGTATTTCCTCTCTATCGGGACTAGATATGCGACCCATGCTATGTTCGCTACCACAAACGCAAGGGTGAGGAGTGATACGAGCCCAGTGAGTGTTTCGGATACTTCGTTAGATAAGGTCACGGTGATGATTGCGCCAGGATTGTCCAGATCATTGAGCACCAGATGGAAGAGGGTGTGATCGGCGAATGGTATCGTGATGGTCAGCTCCCCGTCGATTACGTAGTTATCATGATTCAATCTCATCGAGTACATTTCGTCCAAGCTGCCATTATATTCCCGATATACCGCATCCTTGACCAGGTATAGCTGGACAATGTCCTGCGAGGTGGCCCTGATCTCAGAGGCCCTCAACATTGCGACCGGGTCCCTCGACCAGAAGGAATAGTCTGTGCCACTGGTGATTGCGACCGTCCTCTCCGTGGCGTCCTCGACCACCGAGAGTATCGGTGGTACCATGAGCACAAACGTGATGGCTGCACTTATGATCGCTATCAGTATCGACCTCTTCATCGAGGTATTGGCCATAAGGTGCCTGGCGCTGGAGCTTCTGGCAAACCGTATCTCCAGTATTCTAAAGAAGAATCCTTCGACGCAGATGACAAACAGAATCAAGACGACCACAGCGGCGAAGGAGTCGAGGGGAAGGTATAGGCTCGGCTTGATCTTCGCATCCCCTATGATGAATACGACGAGGAACGCCAGTGCCACCAGGATGGCCACCTGGAGCATGTATAACATGATCTTGATCCGATGAATCCTGGTCAATCTGACCGAATCCTCCAGGACCTTTTTTGATAAGGGCATCGCGAATTAAGATGACATAGTCCGAATTAATATTTTGTGCATCAGAAATCAAAAGTCGCCAGCTTTCTGCATATTAGGTAGATGGCAGCATACTCTGGCACAGTGTTCTGCCCCTCGTCCAACGTGAACATGCGCTCCTTGAGGGACATTTCGACCGGTTCCTGGCAACTGACGCAGACTGGCTCCTCTCCAAATGTAGCCGAGACCGCCGATATGAACGGATCGAAATCCTCGACATCGTCTCTTTTCATGGGGATGACCTCGAATCCCGTCTTGCCGTGCAACGACGACGGCAGTCTTATCAGTCGCTTTATGTCCGAAGTGACTGGTTCGTCCGTCTCACCTTTCATCCGCCCCTTAACCCTCATCTCCACGATTGATATGAATGCGTCCGCCCGTCTCTTTTCGGAAAATACTTCGAAGGTGTCGTCATCTCTCATCCGGTCCACCCCTCTCTTTCCCTGGCTACCTTTGAAGAGGTCGTCGTACACGCCCTCCAGGGTCTTCACACCTATCTCCTTGGACCCCTCATCGGATATCTTGGCAAGGACGCCCTTGGCAGTTGTCTCGTCGGCGTCCTCCAACTCCTTCAGTAGTTCATCGATGCCGCGTCTCATACGCCGCCGCCATCCACCATCCTCGAGCTTCGGCATGGTCCTCTTATGCGCTATCGAAGGCCTATCCTTGAACCTCGCCATCTCGAAGGAGGTTTCGGGGAATATCCAATCGATGTCGAGGTCCGTCCCCGTCACATAATCCACTATCTCCCTCCTCTCATGACTCGACAATCGGAAGACCCTCGGATCATTGATGTGGACGTGATATCCTCGGCCGCCGGAGAACACCACCTTAAGTGAATCATAATCGAAGCCTAGGTCCCCTAGGAGGAATTCGTCCATGAGTCGAATCACCTCTTCTTTGACCCTTTTCAGCATATTCTCGTAGGTCATCCCTTTCGTCCCTTCGACGTGATCCGCATCCAGATCGAATATGAGGTCTGCGCCCAGCCATTTCTTTTCAGGCATAGTGGGGGCATTCGGCTTCTCGTAATATGCGCATGAGTAGTATGCGTGAGATGGCACATTACTGACGAGGTAGTTTTTCAGCTCAGCTCTCTTCGCAAACCCCAGGTGTCTCATGACATAATCCCGGTCGAAGAACATGAATCCGAACTCCCTTCGCGCAAATCTATCCGGCATGGCGATGGAGACATCTCTGTAATGTCTCGAAAAAGCGGTCATTAGGAACCGTTTGTTCGCGTCAGGAGGCATGCGCCAGTGTTATGTTGCTGACTCGTATATTAACCTCACATCTGCCGTACATGTACTTGTACTATCATGATTCGAAAACAATATCAAAGAGAGCGGCTATTGTGTCTTCCAGCTAAGTGATCCCCAATGATAAAGACCTACATACGGATCGAACTCAGCAGCGAGGGCGAATCGCCCAAGCAGATAATCGAGCGGATGAGACAGATAGACGCAGTGCCAGTCATCGGCGAATACGATTTCGAATTAAGCCTTGGCGAGGATGAGAGACTTTTCGACAAACTCGAGGACATTCATCACGTGCTGAGGGGCTCAAGCGTAAGGTACACCGTCACAACCAGAACCGACGTCGATAAAGCTGCTATGAACAACGGGATCCGTGAGATAACCCACATGGTCGATCAGAAACCGGTGGAGCTGCGCAAGAAGCTCTACAGGGCCAAGCTGGAACGATGGCGGGAGATGGGTCTGGACGTCGATGAACTCGAACAGCTCCTGGACGAGGACCTTGATAAGTTCAAGGTCGCGAGCAGGACTTTCCTGAAGACGCATCTGGATAGCATATCTGTCGTGAAGGACAAGCATCTTCCGCAGAATCTGATCGATGGTGACATTCTGTCGCTGATCACAGAAGAAGGGAAGACCCTCCCTGATCTGATGGCGTTGACTGGCCACTCCGAGGAACAGATCACGCTCTCTCTCGGCAGGCTGATCTCTGCCGGAAGCACGATCCTGGACAGCACTGGCAAGACGGAGATATACAGACTCGTGCCGCCTCCAGCCCCTCCTATGCGCAAGCCGCTGAAAGTGTTGGATGCCGCGGGCGAGGAGGATGCGGAGGAGCGCATAATGAATGCATTGAGGCCAAATGGTTCCACTAAGGTGCAGTTGGCCCGGGCCAGCCGGTTGCCCCCCGAACAGGCCACAAAGGCGTTGGCTTCGCTGTCCAAGAAGGGCCGGATCCGTGTAGTGCGCAAGGGCAACAGGGCACTCTTCTATCCTGCCTGAAGCACATCCTCTGCCTTCTGGCTTCTGCGAATCGACGAAGGTTTAATACAGAACCCATCCGATTGGACGAACGGAACCAGTGCATCGAATGTATGCGTTGAAGATGAGCGGAGTGAGTTTTGTCTACGAGGGTGCTGAAGGTCATGCGCTCGACGACATCTCCGTTTCAATTGACGAAGGCGAGTTCGTGACGGTCCTCGGCGCAAACGGCGCCGGCAAGACAACACTCGCCATGTTATCGAACGGTCTGATCCCTCACGCGATCAAAGGCACCCTCGAAGGCTCAGTCAAGGTATTCGGATACGACATATCCAAGCACAGCGTCGCCCAGCTCTCGACCCTCGTTGGGATGGTATTCCAAGAACCTGAGAGCCAATTGTTCTGCATGAGCGTGGAAGAGGAGGTGGCTTTCGGCCCGGAGAACTTGGCGATCCCTCCCGACGAGATCTTCAAGCGCGTGGAGTGGGCACTGGACCTCGTCGGTCTCAAAGGATTGAACGACCGCTCTCCCGCGACGCTCTCTGGCGGTCAGAAACAGCGTCTTGCAATAGCCGCCGCACTCGCGATGCGTCCTAAGATGCTGGTTCTGGACGAACCGGCCTATGCGCTCGATCCTGTCGGCAGGATAGAGCTGTACGCGCTTCTTCGTTCGTTGACCGAGAAGCATGGGATGGCAGTCCTACTGATGGACCGTGATTCGGAAAACATACTCGAGTTCTCGGACAAGGTCGTTCTGATGAATTCTGGTCGTATACTGAAGGTGGCTCCTCCATCCGAGATCCTCAGCGACATCCGTAATTTCCGAACGATTCGTGTCCCGCCTCCCCAAATATTCGAGATCGCATCCTTGTTGAATTCTAGACTGACCGGTGCCGATTTTTCCTTCACCACTCTTGACGAGGCCGAAGCCGAGCTGTTGTCGAGGGTTCCGTCATTGCCGAGGCGCGGTGATACGAGATGATACCCAAACCGAGCGCCGACCGATCCAAAAGGGTGATCGAGATGGACAATGTGGGATTCACGTACGAAGCCGGCGTGGAAGCCCTTCGAAGCGTCTCCCTCAAGATATCGAGCGGTGAATTCCTCGCAATAGTAGGCGGCAACGGTTCGGGAAAGACTACTCTGGCCAAACTAATGAATGGTTTGCTCCGACCATCGGGTGGCTCGATCAAGATATCGGGGGCTCCCGCGGAGAGCCAATCGATAGCCGAATTATCGAAAACGGTCGGCTACTGCTTCCAGAATCCCGATCATCAACTATTCTGTACGAGCGTCGAGGATGAGGTGATGTTCGGTCCGAAGAACCTCGGGATCGGACCAGAGGAGTCGCGGGAGCGCATGGAGCGCGCCCTCTCGCTGATGGGCATTTTCTCACTCAAGACAATGTCACCTTTCTCTCTGAGCCTCAGTGAAAGGCGTAGAGTCACTATCGCATCAATCTTGGCGATGACGCCTCAGGTCATGATACTCGACGAGCCCACGACTGGTTTGGACGCGGACGAATCATCGGAACTAATGGCACTAATTCGAAAGTTGAACGCTGATGGGAGAACGATCATTCTCATCACTCATGAGATGAAGCTTGTGGCCGAGCACGCAGATCGCGTGATCATCCTTTCCGATGGCCACATCCTGCTAGATTCCGATGTCCGTGGAGCGTTCTCTGATCCGGAGATACTGAAGGCGAGCAGGCTCCTTCCCCCACCTGTGACCTTATTGGCCAGCAGGATCTCCTCGATAGGCATTTCGCGCGACCTCCTCACATCGGACGAATTCGTGTTCGAATTATCTCGGAGGTATGGGTCCAGATGAAAGGCGTGTTCGATTTATACACTGCCCGAGACACATTCCTACACCGGCTCGATCCTCGAGTGAAGATACTCGCAGTTCTGTTCCTCAGCCTGTTGGGTTTCATCATGACGAATCTGATCCCACTGTTCACTCTGCTCTGTTTCATCATCCTTCTGCTGTACTTGACCAGATCCACTTTCAGCAAAGCGTACTTCGCGTTGAAGTTCGTATTGCGGTTGATGGTCCTTATCACCATCCTTTGGCCGTTCTTTGACCAATCTGGGCTTCCAGTATTGGCTACGATCGGCCCGATCAAGATAACCGAACCAGCAATCTGGAGGGGGTTGACTTCTGCGATCAGGATCGGATGTCTCGCAACAGTCTGGTACCTACTCATGTTCACCACTGCTCAGCGCGACCTTGTCCGGGCCCTTGTTAAGATGGGTCTTAGATATGACTACGGGCTTGCGCTCGCGATATCTCTGAGATTCATACCGACCTTCGGGTTCACGATCGAATCTATCAAGGACGCTCAGCGCGCGCGCGGGCTCGAATTCGACAAAGGCTCTGTCATCCGCAGATCCAAGAACTACATCGCCGTCCTGATACCCGCGATAGTCTATGCGTTGAAGACCGCCGAGACACTCTCACTGTCTCTTCAGTCGAGAGCCTATGGTGCACGAAAGGACCGGACATACATGCGGGAGATACGAATGACGCGTTCGGACATGGTTGCGCTCGCCGTCGTGATACTCATTTTTGCTGTCCCTGCAGTTGCGAGAATCGTCTATGGGACTGCAATCTGATTTCGTAAATAGGGTGCGTGAATCGACTCATCGACCTGTCAGACTTTATGTAGTTTGCCGTATCTTGCGGTCTTCGGCATGACAGAAAATGATCCTCAAAGTCCACCGGCTGACCAGCCACCACTAGAGGAAATGCCAAAGGCTAATTTCGTTTCTCCGAGGACAGTTGCAGTCTACGGGGTCCTCACGGCACTGACGGCCGCGGTGACCATCCTCACAGTAATACCGTTTCCTCCGACAAAGGGCTACTTCAACCTCGGAGAAGCGATGGTGTTCTTCTCAGCTCTCGTATTTGGTTGGAGGGCCGGTGCAATATGTGGTGGTGTCGGCTCTGCAATCGCAGACGTGATAATCGGTTACGGTGCCTTCGCCCCGGTAACGCTCGCTGCCAAGGGCGTCGAGGGGTGCGTTGCTGGCTTGATATCCAAGTTCAAAGGCGGCAAGAAGTGGTCATCCGTGCTAGGCATATTCTGTGGAGGTGTCTGCATGGTATCGATATACTATCTGGCTGAAGTATACCTGCTCGACATTGGTCAGGGCGTCGCTCTCACAGAGCTGCTCACCGTCAACATCCCGCAGGTCGCGATCGGCGGGACACTCGGGTTCGTACTAGCACACTATGTCAGAAAGTCCATCCGATTCCCCAAGTAGGATTGCCTTTTGGAAGGCGCTGGGCGCGGCTACTTCTTCAGCTTCGCGATCTCTCTCTCGCCTACTTTGTCCCTGGGCATGAGCCGCTTCATTCCTGCCATCATGTTCATCCCGAAGTTCATCATGAACGCAGGGAGGGAGATGCCATATCTGGTTCCCGTCTCGACCAGTTTTCCCGGGTTCATTATGTCGTTCGGATCCATCATGGCCTTGATCGACCTTATCAACTCAGCGCCCTCCTTGCCACGGTACTTGGCAAGGTTGCCAGCGAAGAAGATGCCCAGCCCGACCGGTCTACCGCCGTTCTCGAAGGCGATATCCCCAAGCTTCTTGCCGAAGCCCATTGCTGCAGTCGAGCGCAGGAAGTTGTGCTCGTCCGTGAGGTAGTAAGGCATCAACATAACGGTGTTGTTGTCCACGATGGTGCCTATGGTCGGCGCCTTGAGCTTCATTTCTTTCACGAGCTTCTGCATCTCAGACAGGACCTTTTCGAAGTTCTCGATGGGGATCAGTATCTCTCCAGGTATCGCGCCGACACCCATCTCCCTGACCCTGAACTCGTAGCTCCTCTCGGACCATTCGTGATCGGCCACGTCCTTCGGCATCTTGGCACCTTCGGACGAGGCCATGATCTCATCGAGCGTCTTCTCCTCGGCATCGACCGACTCTTTCGAGCCAGTCAGGGCCATCGTGATCATGCAGCCGATATCTGGGGCATGCTTTCCGACCGCTCTCAAATACTCGAAATGCGCACGGTCGCCGAACATGATGTGCATAGGGGCGACGTGCGTCCTCGTGACCTTCCTCATCGCAGGTGCGAACTTGGATAGGTTCTCGAAAGAATATGCGACGACTCTGAACTCCGCTGGCTTGGGTACTATGGACAAAGTGGCTTCAGTCACCACGCCGAGGATTCCTTCGGACCCTACGAATAGCCAGTTGAGGTTCGGGCCACCGCCGTTGGATGGCACGAATTTATCCCCTGTGTGAACGACCGCACCGGTCGGAAGGACCACCTCGAGGTCCCTGATGAGATCTCCAGCGCTCCCGTATTTGTACGCGCCTATACCAGTTCCTCCGGTCCCGATCCATCCGCCTATTGTCGCGGATGGTGCGCTGCTCGGATAGCAGGGCAGGAACAATCCCTTCTCGTCCAGAGCATCGGCCAGAGCCTTCCAGGTGATGCCGGGTTGAACGGTTACGACGAGATTCTTCTCGTCTATTGAGATGATCTTGTTCATGGCGGTCATGTCCAGGACGATGCCACCCTTGACCGGAACGGATCCACCGAGCCCCCAGGTCCCGGCTCCCCTGGGAACGATCGGTTTCCTCGTCGCGATGGCCTTCTTGACCATCTGAACGACCTCTTCCGTGTAACCAGGTCTTACTACCTGATCCGGCATGGTCTTGAATATCACGTCCATCTCCTTCGGGAGCGGGGCGAGGTCATGGCTATACATTCTCCTCTCGAGTTTATCGTTCGAAGTATCCATTATAACACCTTTCAGGTGATGACCGGTTACTGAGTGGCCTTAACCACCTTTGGAGGAAAGCGGTCATCCCCAATAAATATATACGTTTCAACAACCCAAACGGTCGAGTCAGAGTCTCATTTTCGTCGAAATCGGGTGGCTTCACGTCGAAACATTCTTATCTGCCCCTTGTGTGATTGTCCTCGAAGCATCGAACTGCTAATATCTATACTGGGGTGAGGTAGAGAATGAACGCCACTTTGCGAACTATGGGGCTCTTCATGGTGCTGACGCTGCTCTTCATGGGCATCGGTTTCGTGCTGGGCGGCTACTTCATGAACGGTAATTGGATTCTCGGTGCGGTGCTGTTTCTCGGGCTCGCCGCCATCATGAATGTGATATCCTATTTCCTGAGCGCCAAGATAGTACTATGGTCATACCGTGCGAAGATCGTCTCCGAGGCGGAGGCACCGAGGCTTCACAAGCTGGTCAGGGGCATCTGCCTCAAGGCCGACCTGCCGATGCCTAGGATCGCCATAGTCCCGACGCAGAACCCGAACGCCTTCGCGACCGGCCGCAACAAGAAGAATGCCGTGGTCGCGGCCACTGAGGGGATAATGGTGCTCCTGAGCGACGATGAGCTCGAAGGCGTGCTCGCGCATGAGATGGCCCATGTCAAGAACAGGGACATCCTGATCATGTCCGTCGCTGCCACGATCGCGGGCGCCATATCGTTCGCAGCTCGGATGGTCTTATGGAACTCGATGTTCGGTGGCAGGAGGGGGAACGGAAACGTGATCCTACTGCTGGTGGTCGCCATAACGGCCCCGATCGCAGCCATGTTGATCCAGCTGGCTATATCTCGCAACAGGGAGTACAAAGCCGACCGCGAAGGTGCGTTGATGATCCAGCGCCCGCTCGCTCTTGCACGCGCCCTCGAGAAACTCGAGAAGGGCAACATGCGCAAGCCGATGCAGCGTGGGAACCCGGCAACGTCCTCGCTGTTCATCGTGAACCCCTTCAGGGGCGGTGGGATGATGATCTCACTGTTCATGACACATCCGCCGATGGCTGTGAGGATAAAGCGTCTCCGCGAACTCGCAGACGAGACGGGCTTCATAGGCTGATCAGAAACGCCTTCAACCAACCTTTTCCCATTTCTCGAGCTTAAGAACACTTGAGAGTGTGCCGCCCCGTTTTATCTCCTCTCGAATACGGTTCTCTCTCTCCATGACATCCAATGCCCGGTTCGCCACCTCGACGGCGTTCTCCTGCGGCACTACAACAACGCCGCTCTCGTCACCGATTATCCAATCGCCCGTACGGACAGTGACCCCGCCGCACACGATCTCCTGGCCTATGCCGCCATATCCTTTCGGCTCCCCGGCGTTGGACGAAATATATCTTGAGAAGCAGGGGAATCCCATGTCGATTATTGCATCGACGTCCCTCGTGGCGCCATCGATGACCACGCCTGCGAGTCCTTTCGTCTTGCAGCTCCACGAGGCCAGCTCTCCCCAGACCGCGATGTCTCCGCCACAGGCATCAACCACTATCACACCGCCTTCGGACGCGCGGTCGATGGCTTCCACGGATTTCGCCCAGTCCCCGTTGAATGTCTGGACCGTGACGGCGCGCCCGACCATCTTCATGTTATGAGCTATTCGGGGGAGTATACCCTTCATGGCACCTCTCTTGTGTTGGGCATCGGTCACGTTGGGGGACGATACCTTCGAGAAAGCTTCGAAGAGCTCATCCGCGGAGTATTTCCTGAACAGCTCGGACATCTTCTTCTCGCCGGATACCATCGCATCCTTGACCGCCTTCGCGGCGGATGACACATCCATTGCTTTGATTATGGCCCCGCCGACGATGACGATCATCGCACCAGCGTTCACAACATCAGGTGCGGTCTCGCTGTTAATGCCACCTGCGGCAGCAACTGGGACCCTGACAGCTTCAACGACGCTCTTGAGTTCTCCAAGGGGAGAACCTCCGACCATCTGCTCGTCCACACCAACATGGACACAGACGTAATCGGCCCCCATCTCCTCGACCCTCTTCGCCCTCGCAGGTTTGTCCTTGACGTTGAACAGGTCGACCATGATCTTAGCGCCATATTGCCTGGCGCTGAGAACCGCCTCGGTTATCGTGGGATCAGAAGACAGCCCTAGTATGACCACCACGTCGGCACCTGACTTCGCAGCTATCTCGACCTCAGCTCCACCGACATCGATGGTCTTCATATCTGCAACTATCGTATTTGCAGGAAAGCTCTTCTTGAGCTTTCTGATGATTTCCACTCCTTCGCTCTTGATCAACGGAGTGCCCGCCTCTATCCAGTCGACTCCACCACTGACTGCCTCCTTCGCGATCTCGAGGGCCCTCTCGCCTTGCACTAGGTCGAGCGCGACCTGAAGTACGGGGTTCATCGAGATGAATGACCCACCTGCCCCGATAAAAAAGTGTCGCATCACCCAATGACGTGCACGTGCCTGCGCATAAGAAACAATAATATGCGAACCACGGTATTCATAAGGAACGATGGAGCCAAGAACAGGTGATCGCGTCCGCTGCGCGACAGGTATCGACGGTCTCGATACCATATTGTATGGTGGCATACCCACAGACAACACTGTCATTCTCACTGGTAGCTGTGGCACTGGCAAGACATCTCTCGCACTCGAGTTTCTCATCCACGGCGCTCTGAACAACGAAAACTCGTTGTTCATATCGGTCACTGAGAACTCTGAGAAACTCTTGGCGAACATAATACCCTACACATTCTTCGATAAGGACCTATTGAAATCAGGCAAACTGGTCTTCGTCGACCTCCCCGCCATGTATGATCGGCTGGGCATGACTAAGGCGGAGCTGTCGATGGAGGAGATCGACCTCCTCGTCGCGTCGATAAGCAGCCTGGTCAGGGAGCTGAACACCAAGCGGTTGGTCATAGATTCCATCACTTCCGTATGCTACAAGCTCAAGACGCCGGAGAAGATACGCGACTTCGTTCTCAAATTGAGCAAGGCGCTCTCGGACCTCAAGTGCACATCGATACTTGTGAGTGAGGTGGCACCGCATTCCAATGCGTACTCCCTGTTCGGCGTCGAGGAGGCAATTGCCGACGGTATCATGCTCATGTCGAACATGGAACGGAGAGGAGACCTCCTGCGCACCCTGCAGGTGATCAAGATGCGCGGGACCATGCACAGCCGAGCGAAGTACGTGCTCGATCTGACCCCGGTAGGCGTGCTTCTCGTGCCACTTCTGAAAGGCGGGAGTGCTGGGACATGAGCGACGCCAATACCCCACAGGGGATAGCCGCACAGCTTTCCGAACTCTCCCCAGGGTCGGCAGTCTCGTTGCAGATGAGCGTCGATAGCTACCTCGAAGTCATGCGCGGGGTGCTGGACATCTTCGCCCGCAAGAAGGACATGGACACGATATACGTCACGGCGACCATCTCGTTCGAGGCCATAAAACGAGTGTTGGACGCCCTCGACATTGACACATCTCGCATGTACTTCGTCGATTGCATCTCGCACATAATGATGGGCACCGCGGCCGCGCAGAAGGACGAGCACGCATCCCTGGTCGAGAGTCCCACGATGCTCGAGAACATCATGCTGAAGGTCGAATATCTCATAAGGATGTCACCGTCGAAGAACAAGCTGGTCGTGCTAGATTCGATCAACTCCCTCTCGATCCACAACAACAACTGGATCCTCTCCGAGTTCCTTCACATATTGGTGTCCGGGCTCAGGGCGAAGGATGCATACACGATCATACTGTCTGTCGAGGAGCACTCAACACCCGAGATCGTGAACCTGGTGAACCTGGTCGCAGACCAGGTCATACGAATCGGCAAGCCGGGGGACTGAGATGAACCTGACGAGCATGGGCATACCCGCTCTCAACGACCACCTCGGCGGAGGCGTCCTGAAGGGATCGACCGTCCTGGTCGTAGGGGGTCCTGGATCGGGAGCAGAATTCTTCGCGAAGCAGTTCGCATCCACGGGGCAGGAGCCAGTGACCTACTTCACGTCAACGGAGAGGGACGAGGACGTCATGAGCATAATGCGCGAGCACGGGTGGAGGACGGATATCAATATAGTCAATATCGGCACGAAGTACTATGAGAACGTGCTCGCAAAGAAACTTGAGATCAGCAAATTCAGGCAGGAAGGTATAACGCTCCAGGATATCCGACTGATCAAGGACAAGGACGCGGGCAAGGAAGAGAACTTCCTGACCTTCCTCGCATATGAGATATCGAAGATCACACCTCCTTTCAGGGTGGTCATCAACTCGCTTGACTTCTTCCTCGAGAACTATGACAGCTCGGAGGTGCTCATGGCCATGCGCACGATAAAGGCGCATACGCAGCACTCGGAGAGTGTCACTTTGATGACGATGCTCAAAGGCGTCCATGAGTCCCGTATCCAGAGCAGCATTGAGGACCTCGCGGACGTGATATTCGAGCTCGACAGGGAGAAGATCGGACAGGAGTTCAAGAAGTACATCGTCGTGCAGAAGGTCCGAAACAGGCCAGGCTTAGTCGGGATCCTGCCGTGCACATTCGATCAGACGGGCATACGGACCTGCTGAAAATCGTCCTTCTGGAACCGGTAACGGTGTTATCACAATGGCGACGTTTCGGCAAAAAGCGACGTTATTTAAACGATAATACTGTAATAAGAAGACTAAGTCTTCTTTGGCGTCATGATTTTGCGACATAGCCAGATGTTCTACTTCGGCATTGAGCGAAGTCGTGAACGCTCGATGATGATAACCAGCCGGAAAGCTATATAAACCCTGCCCAGCGGTTAATACCCTCAAGCGGGCCGAAAGGTTCGCAAGGAGGACATAACATGAAGCGAATTTGGGCAATCCGCAAGGATGCCGAAGCAGTATCTCCGGTTATTGCTACCATCTTGATGGTCGCGATTACCGTCGTCCTAGCAGCCGTCTTGTACGTGATGGT
>JACZKW010000113.1:0-5218 GCA_014859835.1 Thermoplasmata archaeon
GAAACCGACCGCGGGGCAGCCGTGGTGCTAGACAAGAGGATGATTCACTTCAAGGAGGTCATCGAAGCTGAGAAGACCGAGGACCCGGTCGCGGACATTCTCGATTTCTTTGCACGCACGGCATGAATGGTCGGTCGTGCCACATCCCGATTGGACAAGCCGCTTACCCGAGGCTGCGAATCCCATCAATTCCATCCGTTCCCATTAATAAACCCCTCCACCATATGCCCTCCCGCATGTCTCCTTTGGAGTATGCGCTGGCGGGCATCCTGCTGATGCTCCCTGCGCTCGTGCCGAACTCGGCAGCTGTCCTGTTCGGGGGTGGCAGACCGATTGATTTTGGAAAGTCCTGGAGAGGCAAGAGGCTCCTCGGAGACGGAAAGACATGGAGAGGGTTCTTCGGAGGCGTGCTCACTGGCTTCGCAGTGGGAATGGTAGCGGTGGCGTGGACCATGATAGCCGACAGCCAGGACACATGGGGATACGGCGACCTGCCGCGCGCAGCCGTGATCGTGGCAGCCCTGAGTATCGGATCAATGGTCGGTGACAGCTGTGGATCGTTCCTCAAGAGGCGCTTGGGCGTAGGCAGAGGCAGCAAGGCCCCGGTCCTGGATCAGTACAACTTCGTCATCGGCGCCATAATCCTGGTCCTGCTGGTGCAGCCCAGCTGGTTCATGGCTCACTACATCGAAGGCGAGGGGGTCTGGGGGCTGATTGCGTTCTTGATCGCTGTGCCAGTGATGCACAGGACGGCAAACATAATAGGTTATAAGATTGGCAAGAAGAATGTTCCTTGGTAAAGGGGTGAAGGAATTGCTGAAAAGGATGCTTGTGGAAATGAGGGTTGTGCAGACGGGAGATTTCGTGCTCGCATCAGGAAAAAGGAGCAAGTTCTTCGTCAACATAAAGAGGGCTAGCACTGACCCGAAAGTGCTTCGCGAGATCGGGAAGGAGATGGCGCCTCATGTAGGGGACGCAAAGATCGCAGGTATGGCGCTGGGAGCCGTGCCGATAGCCGTCGCGGTCGCGCTGGAAACCGACCGACCATATGTCATGGTCAGGAAGGAGGCAAAGGACCATGGGACCAAAGAGCTCATAGAAGGAGAGGTGAACAGCGGGGACACCTTCGTCGTAGTCGAGGACGTCGCCACTACCGGAGGGTCCACCATGAAGGTCGTGAACGCCCTCAGGGAGAAGGGCGCCACCGTCAAGAAGGCGATCGTAGTAGTCGACAGGGAGGAGGGCGCCACCGAGATGCTTTCACAGCAAGGCGTGACCCTGATATCGATATTCAAAGCCAAGGACCTCATATGATCCGAGATGCCATAGACCCTGGATGTAGGAGATGCCGTCTTCACATGGGACGGACACAGGTGGTAACGGGGACAGGGCCTCAGTCCTCAAGATTGGTTTTCATAGGAGAAGCCCCAGGCAGGGACGAGGATCTGCAAGGGGAACCGTTCGTAGGGCGTGCAGGCATGGTTCTGAACTCCGCACTGGCGTCCGCGGGCGTCACGAGAGATGATGTCTATATCACCAACCTCGTGAAATGCAGGCCTCCCGACAACAGGAAGCCTAGAAAGGACGAGGTCTCAGCCTGTTCGGTGCATCTGGAATCGGAGTTCTCGCACTTGAGACCGTCTGTAGTCTGCCTGCTAGGACAGTCCGTGGCCAAGAGCATCCTGGACGAGGACAGGAGCATGGCTGAACTAGCGGGGACCGAGAGGACAGTGACCCTCTGGGGACACGATGTACGAGCGTTCATCTCATATCATCCAGCGGCGTGTCTTTATACGAGGGAGAACGTCGATAAGTTCGACGAGACCATCAGAATATGTGTCGAAGCTGCGGGTCTCTCTCGAAGGTAGGGCGAGATGCGGATAGCGAGCATCGTGTGCGTGGCGATGACTGTCGCCTTGATATCGATCATACCCTTGCCAGCGGACAGCTCCCTTGTGGATGATTCGTTGATCGATGATATCAGCTGGACTGTCGTTGTCTACATGGCAGCGGACGCATATCCCGAACTACCTTGGGAGGACGATGTCAACGAGATGGAAGGGGCATCACTTCATGATCAGATCAATGTGATCATTCTGGTGGACCCGCTAGGAGACAACAATTCCGTCATTCTGGAGTTGGCAGAGGACGAGCCATGGAATGGAGCTATCGTATCTCCCATCTTGGCAGATGACGGCACGGTGATGCCCACAGGGGAAGCGGACATGGCCTCTCCTACGGTCCTAAGCAACTTCATCATCTATGCGAGCAACGCGTTCCCCTCCGATAGACTGGTGCTCGTGATATGGGGTCATGGAGGTGGATGGTTCGGCATCTGCCCGGACGGTTCTTCTGTGATGTCTATAGCCGATTTGGGTGACGCGCTACATCAGGCCACCGGCGAACTCGGACGACGCCTCGATATGATCATCACCGATACCTGTGTCGAGGGGGTGATGGAGACCATGTTTGAGGTTCGGGATTGCGCGGATATATACGTCGGCAGCGAGAAACTTGTGCCGGCGACTGGCTTCAGGTACGACCACGCATTGGATTCACTCACTGATGACCCTGCACAGACTCCCGCGGAATGGGGGATGTCGATAGTCGATGATTATGTATCCAGTTCATTCTTCTCGGACGGGTCTGTGGAACTCGGAGTCTTCGACCTGAATGAGATCGAACTACTCGTCCAGAGAATGGACCGATTCTCTAGGCAGGCGGTCATATACGACTCGCTCTATGGGAACGATCTGCTATCTGCGATCTTGTCAGCACAGAGTTCTGACTACGATGGATGGTACAAGGATATCGGAGACCTCTTTTCCCGAATCCAGCAGGCTCCGCTCCCGATCGAACTCAGAGCGCTTGCATCCGAGGTCCTGCGGGCCTATGACGATTTCGTGATGTGTTCGCAGTCACATTCGAGCATGTTGGATGAGTCGGAGGCGAACTTCACAGGTGCGGCTGTGTACATCCCGGCAGATGACGTCCTGGATTATGGGTATAACGATCTCGATTTCTCGATGACGAATTGGGATGAGATGTGTATCGCAGCACTATACACGGGGGATGTGCAGGACAATGACGCGCCATCACCATCGGTAGATTATGTTGAGACGGATGGCATGCTGAGCACGGCGATAATAGAATGGGATGGAGTGTTCGAATACTACGAGGCATGGGTCTTCATAAACACGACGAACGGGCTCGAAATGTGGGACATTATTGGATCCGAGGAACCTTCGATCGTCATCAATAGCCTGGGTGGAGAGCTGACCATCTCAACATGGGCAGGATCTCAGATGCATGCGGAGGCGCACTATACAGTTCTCGCACTCATGCAGTGCACGATTACCCTCAATGTTGTTCTCGCATCTATGAATGGACCGCCACCGAGCGAGGTCGATGTGGTCGCGATCACTGAGAAGGGTGAATTCGACCTCACGAACACCGGCGACGGATACGCACTGGAGATGATCGTCCCCGATGACGCCTCGATAGGCGACCTGATCACGATCGAAGTAAGGGATCGGATGACTGGAGCATTGATCGGGTCGAATAAGACTCTCGTCGGGACGAACCGCCCGGTGACCGAAGTGCTGGTGTGGTCGGCTCCATCAACGGGCCTGGGAATGCAATTCTACCTCCCGGCTGGAGCCTTGGTCGTAATCGCAATCACCCTGATGATGGTCGCTGCGAGCAGCAGACGTAAGAAAAACGGGTTGTGAATCGCTCAGAATCTCTTACTGAATAGATACTTCAGATTGCTCAGACCGTCTCGCCAGCTGTTCAACTTAACCTCACCTACCCGGACACGGTATGTGATAGGGACCTCGACAGATCTGCATCTCCTGAAGGCTTCGATCTTGATCTCCTCGGACATCGCCATGCCGTCGCTCTCTATCTCGAGGCGCGGTAGTATCTCCTTTCGGAAGATCCACATACCACTCTGCGAATCATGGACGCGCACTCTGAACAATAGTCTCATGGCGACGGAGAGCACCTTGTTCCCGAATCGATGCATGCCGCTCATCGCCCCCGTCTCCATGCGGGCGAACCTGTCGGTGGTGATGAAATCGATGTCCTCATGCTCCAGCTTATCGCTCAATCCGGGAATGTCCGAAGCCGGGTATGTCATATCCGCATCCAAGGTGGCGATGATATCGCCAGATGCCTTTTCGAACCCCGTCTTGTAAGCCCTGCCGTAGCCGCGTCTCGGTTCGTCGATGACGACCGCGCCCTTCTCAGATGCTATCCCCCGGGTACGGTCCTTCGAGTTTGTGTCGACGACCAAGACCTCGTAGGGTCTCACACCTTCCAGTGCGGATCTGATCTCGTCCAGAACCAGCCCGATGCTCCGTTCCTCGTTCATGGTAGGGATGATGACAGATATCTTTCCGGCCATGGACAGATCATCTCCCCGGGAAAATAATGCTCGATCGTTTCCGCTTCTTTCTCTCTGCCTGCAGGGTAGATATATACTCCGGGGGGTGCTCAAAAAGCTTGCACATCAGGTAACCGAGCAATGCGATGCCCAGGCGGGCGAGGGCCCAGAAGGAAACCGAGGTCTCGAACAATCGCTGGGGCTTGTAACTCGACCAGAGGTTGCCGTACTTCATGGTTAGCTGCTTACGACCCCAGCCGTTCCAGAAAGCCTGCTTGAAGAAACCTATGAAACTACCCTTCGTGCGATGGTATATGATCGCGTCGTCATTGTAACCCAGAGTGAAGCCGGAGGAGACGGCTCTGAAGTTCAGGTCTATGTCCTCCGCAGTGATGAACCATTCATCGAATCCGTTCACCGTGTCCATCACCAACTTCTTCCAGGCCATGTTCGCGCTCGGGTAGGACACGTCGAAGCCATTGTGGTAGAGTTCGACGCGTTCCAGATCTTCGAACGCGTGATAACCTATGTTTATCGCCTTTCCGGCCACGATATCGAACTCTGCGAGTGATCTTCTCAGTTCATTGAGCCAGAAAGGGTTGGCTATGCAATCACCACCGGTAGTGGCAATGGCTTCGCCTTTCGTCTGGGCAAGTCCAAAATTAGTGCTCTCGCCGCGAGTCCCAGGATGATGAAATAACCTGATCTCAGGGTGCTTCGCCATATACTTCTTGATTATCTCGACAGTGCCGTCACAGCTCCCCGCATCGACTATGACGATCTCGAATGGTCCTTCCTGCGTAACGAGGCTGTCAAGGAGGTCCCTTATGT
>JACZKW010000114.1:0-9513 GCA_014859835.1 Thermoplasmata archaeon
CGTTCGAAGATATCGGATGAGGACACTGCATACGAGTGCGAGCTCATCCTCGACACAAAGAAGAACAGCCCCGACATCATCCGCGAGGACCGCATAATATGGGACCGCGAGCACGGCACGAGCATAGAGGTGAGCATTAAGGGCAAGTACATCGGCGGGAAGCAGTCTATATTCGAGTACCTCAAAGGTGTCGCGATCGTCAACCCTCATGTGAAGATCACATTCATCCCACCAGAGGGAACGCCCATCGTGTTCGAGCGGGCTACCGACCAGGTTCCGCCACCCACGAGGGCCATCAAACCGCATCCTGAAGGCGTGGAGCTTGGCGAGCTGCTCAGCATGGCCAAGTACGCGGATACGAACAGGATAACCAGCTTCCTCAATTCCGAATTCTCCAGGATATCCAACCGCGTAGCGAAGGATATCTGTGACGCGGCCGGAGTGCCACTCACCCAGAACCCCAAGAGGTTGACTCTCGAGCAAGCAGGCGCGATCCTCGACGCGATCAAGAAAGTCAAGATAATGTCTCCGGAGACGGATTGTCTGTCACCGATAGGGGAGACGCTCATACGGAAGGGCCTGAAGAACGTCCTCGGCGAACTCAAGGCGGATTTCTACGCGCCACCGGTCACGAGGGAGCCGAAGGTGTTCGCGGGCAACCCGTTCATCGTGGAAGTGGGCATCGTCTACGGCGGCGGGATAACCAAGGACGACCCCGTCCAGATACTCAGGTTCGCGAACAGGGTACCGTTGATGTACCAGCAGGGCGCGTGCGCCATAACACAAGCTATAGAGAACGTGGACTGGAGGAGGTACGGGCTCGAGCAGAGGGGAGGACACGGGATACCTTTCGGACCAGCCATCATCCTCGTGCATCTGGCATCCACCAAGGTGCCATTCACATCCGAATCGAAGGAAGCCGTGGCCAACATCCCGGAGATAAAAGAGGAGATCGAGCTCGCGCTGAAGGCGTGCGCGAGGAAGCTGAAGACCCATCTGAACAAGACGGAGAGGAAGAGCAAGACCCGCGTCAAGTTCGAGATAGTCCAGGGCATCATCCCCATGATAGCCGCGAAGAGCGCGAAGATCGTGGGAAAGCCCATGCCGAAACTCGCGGGGACGATCACGAAGATAATGAATGTCGTATGGATAGACGACGAGGCCGTATACGAGAAGAAGAAGCACAAGGTGCTAGTGAAGATATACAACTACACGCCCAAGTCGCAGAACTTCCATCTGCACATGATAGTCCCATTCGACAAGATAGACCCGAAGACATTGGAGCTTCAGCCGCTCGAGGTGCGCGAAGGCAACAAAGTCACGTGGGACATCAGGCGCATCGCATCCACGGACACTTTCGAGCTCAAGTTCGACATCGTAGGATTGTCTCAAGAGGAGTACGACAACGAGCTGTATGTGAGCGGCATAGACGCGGCCTCCGTGATAGGAGTGGATGTGCTCCCAGGAGACTGGGACCTGGAGCATCTGAAGATCACTGGGGAGATAGCACCCGAGGAGGTCGAAGATGGCGAGGAAGGCGACATCGACTACGACGAGGGGGCGGAGGTGATCAAGGATGAAGAATAACGAGAGACACCTTATGGCCGTCGACAAGCTCACCGAAATAGCGCAGAGCGTATACGACCAGCTCGACTCTGGAAAGATACCGAAGATGATGATACCGCTCAGGACCAAGAGCAACATCAGGTTCGACTCCAAATCCGCAGTCTGGAAGTACGGCAAGGCGATGGGGGCACGGTCCGCTAAGAAGCTCACGGGCGCACAGATGCTCCTGCGCACGATGTACATGCTCGAATTCATAGAGGAGATGATCAGGACGAGCAAGAGCTCGACCCTGAGAGAGATGTATTACATATCCGAAGGCTGGGAGAAGGCCAAGTTCTCCGCGCAGGATGAATCGAACATGCTCGCAGAGGATCTGGAGATCATCACCCAGTGCATGAGAGAGGATTTCAAGCTGAGGCCCGAGGAGGACGGTGCTCGCGTGATGGGGAACATAACCCTCATGGAGACCGACCGGAAGGGCAAGAAGAAGAAGATCAACTGCAGGGACGATGTCGGCGATTCCGGGTACGGCGTACCGTACAATGTGGAGAAGGACAAGATAGAGTTCGTCGACTGCGACGCGGACTTCATCATAGCGATAGAGACTGGTGGTATGTTCGACAGGCTGGTCGAGAACAAGTTCGACGAGAACGCAAATGCGGTCATCGTGCACCTCAAGGGACAGCCCGCGAGGAGCACCAGGCGGTTCATCAAGCGCGTGAACGAGGAGATGAAGCTACCAGTCGTGACGTTCGTGGATGGCGATCCATGGAGCTTCAGGATACACGCGTCCCTGGCATACGGCGCTATCAAGACAGCTCACTTATCCGAGTATCTGGCCACGCCCACTGCGGAATATGTCGGGATAACCGCATCCGATATCCTGAACTACGACCTCCCGACGGACGAGTTGAACGACAGGGACATCCAGGCGCTCAACGCCGAGAAGACCGACCCGAGGTTCAAGGACGAGTTCTGGAAGCACGAGATCGACCTGATGCTCGAGATAGGCAAGAAGGCGGAGCAGCAGGCGCTCGCGAAGTACGGTCTCGACTTCGTGACCGACAAGTACCTTCCGGAGAAGCTGACCCAGCTAGGCATACTCAAGTGATTCATCCGGACCAGGAGCAGAGGTTGTTGCCTCCCGAGGCGAGGCCGGAGTTCCCCTGCCACATCATCCGTTCGAACGTCTGGACGACGGTGTATTCCCTGGACAGAAGGACATCCATCGCCTTTCGATTCCGTCCTGGGACCGGGACCGATAGTTCTATCGACCGATCCTCTGCCGTGACCAACTCTGCCGCATGGATCAACGCCTCCACGATGACATTGTCCGCGCCAGGGGTCACTGCTAGCACTCTGACCAGCGACCCTGGCATGTCCTCCCTCTTCGATACCGTGTGAACTACGCACAGCCCGACCGCGATACCGTTCGACAAGGCTACTAGGGTCTCCCCGAACGAGTACTCCTCGGTGACCTTCACTTCGGGCGTGTAATCCAGTCCTGGATGAATGGTCGATGAGAGCCGTTTGATCTGGGACATCAGATGGTTCCTCACGTTGCTCTCAGAAAAACGCTCGATCAGGAGACCATCGCATGTAACCTCCCTGAGTCCGTCCTTGAGTATCTGTTTCCCGAAGAGCACAACGAGGCCTTCCGGGCGCAAGCCCATGCCCAGGTATAGCCCGAGGTTGATCTGACTCTCGGGCATCGTCTCGAGGCCGATATCTGTGCAACCGCGGTCCTCGAGGTGTCGCAAAGACGACCTCAGCAGCTCCTTGCCCACGCCCATGCCCTGTCTGGTAGGAAGGACGGCCAACGGACCCACCCAACCTGTCCTGCCCCATATATGCGAGAAAGAATAGCCGATTATTCCGGCGAAATCGTCGATCGCGACGAACGCACCTTCCGGATCCGAGTGAAGGTAGGAGATTATGTTCTGATCCGTTCGCGGTGAGAACTTCTTGATCTCCGGGTATTTGGATTCTATCAGCGCGGACCACGCGAGAAGGTCCGCTCGCTTGACATCTCCTATGTCCTCGACCTTCATCGTCCTTATAGTAACGGGCATTGTGCGTCTCCCCTTTCAGATTGAATCCGTATCCATATGAATGTCCTCTGAAGATATCAAACTGAGGGAGCGTACTGTAGATACCCACTAATTAAATCCGATGACCGAGATTCTCTGGATGCCATGAGGATGAGTCCAGAGTGCGTCCCATGCCTTATAAGGCGGGTACTTTTCGAGACGGAGGAGGTCGACGCGTCCAAGTCGATCGAGACGGTGAAGGATGCCACGGCTGTGCTTGGCAGGCTGTTCGACGATCATGTCTGCTCCGCATCGGTCGCGACCGAGGTGCATCGCAGGATCTACGGGCTCCTGGGGAACGACGACCCGTACGAGGACCTCAAGATGAAAAGCAACGAGGTCGCGCTGGAGCTGTATCCTCATGCGGAGAGATTCGTCGCATCCTCGAAGAACCGATTGAAAGCAGCGTTCATATGCTCGGTGGCAGGCAACGTCCTCGACTTCGGGATAGGGACCGGGTTCGATCATCCTGACACGCTCAAGAAGGAGTTCAGGTCGCTCTTGGGAGAAGGACTTGGATACGATGACACACCGAAGATCAGAAGACTTCTCGGCCGCGGCAAGACAGTCGCGTATCTGACGGACAACTGCGGGGAGGTGGTGTTCGACAGGCTCGTGCTAAAGGAGCTGAAGAGGCTAGGGGTCGAGACCACGCTCATCGTGAAAGAGAAGCCGATACTGACGGATGCCACCCTCAAGGACATAGAAGGCCTCGGGATGGAATCATTGGTCGCAGAGATCAAAGAAACCCCTGGGTTCGCGGTGGGAGTGGGCATCCGAGCACTCAATGGTCCATTCGGGAGGATGCTGAGAAAGCACGACCTGGTGATCGCGAAGGGGATGGCGAATTACGAGGCGATCTCCGAGACGGACATCGAACCGATCGCATATCTGCTGAGGACCAAGTGCAAACCTGTGGCCGAGAGCATGGGTCTGGCCAAGAACATCAACGCGGTGAAACTGTTCGATGGGAGGTGCAAGAGATGATCGATTCTGTTGAGTTCAAGAGCTTCGTCAACAAGCGCATCTGCAGTTTCAGGATAGCCACCGGATGCTCGGACGTCGAAGAGAACACCATGGTCAAGATCAGATCCGGCGAGGATTTCGGTGTAGGCAGCGCGTGCCCGAGCGATGTCACACACGAGACGCTGAAGACCGTCGAGGATTTCCTGGGGAAGGTCCCGAGGAAGATAGTCGGGACGGACGAGAACGATGTGTCCAGCATACACAGGAGGTTGGATGCGATCGCGCCTGGTAACACTGCCGCCAAAGCAGCGGTGGATATCGCGATCTACGATCTGCTCAGCAAGAGGGATGGGAAGACCCTCAGGGGATTCATCGGAGGTTCCGGAAGACACGATGTCCTGACAGACATGACCATAGGGATCGAGACGAAGGAAGTCACCGTGAAGAAGGCCATGAGGCATTACCGAGATGGATTTGGAGCTCTGAAGATCAAGGTCGGCCTCGAGTTGGAGGACGACATCAGCAGGATCGCAGCGGTAAGGGACGCTGTCGGACCCAGTGTCGAGCTGAGGGTGGACGCGAACCAGGGATATACGGTCGAGCAGGCGGTCCGATTCTCCGAAGAGATGAGGACTCTCGGGGTAGTGTTCATCGAGCAGCCCGTCAAAGCTGATGATTATGCTGGGCTCAAGAAGGTCAAACAGAAGAGCGCAGTCCCAATCATGGCCGATGAGTGCGTGAGATCACTAGCCGATGCAAGAAGGGTGGTGAAGGACGGGGCCGTCGACCTGATCAACATCAAGCTCATGAAGAGTGCAGGAATCCACGAGGCGATGGCCATCAACAAGGTGGCCGAGAGCGCTGGCATCGGCACGATGGTCGGGTGCATGGGAGAGATACAGGTTTCGATCGCGGCAGGGCTGAACTTCGTCCTGAGCACGGACAACGTCAAGTACTGCGACCTCGACTCCCACTTCAATATAATCGACGACCCGTCCTCAGGACTTTCCTTCGAAGATGGACGACTGATCGCGTCCAGCAGATCAGGCCTCGGCGTCTCCACACCGATGGATTGAATCACCATACATGGCCTCTTCAGCAGTCAGCTTCGGCATACCCTTTAAAAAGCAACTAATAATCCTTATAGCCTAGGTCAATCATGGGGTGCCAGTACGGCAGGTCTGGCGGGACTAGATGACGAAGAAGATCAGCGAGCTTCGGAACGCAGAGCTGAAGTACAGAGCTCTTCTGAACAAGCGCGATGAAATAAACGAGCAGGCAGCGGTTCTAAGGTCTGAAAGGGACACCCTTCACGATCGCAAGAAAGATATCCAGGATCAGCTCAGGGAAGCGAGGGGAAAGCGCGACGCGCTCGTCGCGAAGATGAGGGTTCACAAGGTCAAGAGGGACGATCTGCAGGGCAAGGGCAAGGAACTCATCGAATTCAAGAAGAAGCTCAAGGGGAGGCCCATGGGCGACCTCAAGAGCGAGATACGCGCGATGGAGGCGGAGGCAAGGTCGATGGAGGTGCGTCAGCAGACCGTGCCCATGAAACTGACCGAGGAGCGCGAACTCATCGAGAAGATCAAGGCGAAGCTCACGGAAGCGGATCGACTCAAGAAGATACTCGTGGAGCAGGAGAAGATACAGAAGGAGATCCACGACATCGACCAGAGCATCAACGCGATGTTCTACGAAGCGGACAAGGAGCATGCGGAGGTCGTACGTCTATCGGACGAGGCGCATGTGTTCCACGAACAGGCAGTCGCTTTCAGCAAGGAGATCGCAGTCCTCGCTAGTACTGCGAACAAGAAACACGATGATTTCATCAAACTGAAGGAGGATGCCGACGCCGTCCACCAGAAAGCGATGGATCTCCGTGGAAAGGTCATAGACATCAAGCAGCAGGAGCGCGCGGAGATAATCGAGGAGAAGCGCGCAGTCCACGAGGTCAACAGGGCCACGAGGAAGGCCTTGGATGACAAGGACAAGAATGACGAGCTTGCGGATGAGGCTCTCAAGATTCTTATGAAGCAGGGTAAGATAGAGATAAGATGACCCAGAGTATCATCTATCTTCGAGTCATCTGCGATATCCGACCCCATATTCTCAGGCATCATACCATATTACTTGGATTTCCCTTTCTTCTTGGTGGAGCGTCCGAAGTGGAGCACTGACGCGGTCGGTTCGATCGACTCCTCGACCAGCCTTGCCCTGCGCTCCTTCCTCTTAGCGATCAATTTGGCATCCGCCGCAGGCTCCGATGGGAGCGCCGGTTTCTCCGGGACCTTGCCCGTTCCGACGTATACGTTGTGTGTCCCCGAACGCTTGAAGTGCAAATGATTGGTCTTCATGAGCAACGCGATGGGCAGCACCAACTGCTCGTTCGTGAGGTTGGTGTCCTTCATGATCCTCTCGAGGGTCGCGCCCTTCTCGGATGAGGATGCGACGTTCAATATCGCCTTTATCGCAGCGTTGATATCCAGCTTGCCCTGGCCTCCGCCGATCACGAGCTGCGTCCTCTGCTCGACTATCGATGAGAGGAATTCCTTGGACCTCTTCTCGAAATTGGCAGGGTCCTGACTCAATATGGACCTCAGGGTGGAGGTGTCGAGACCCATCTGTTCCCAGCCGCGTATCTGGTCCAGGCACATGCCCTTGTAGAACTCTCTCTGCAGGCCCTCCTTCGCGACCTTGCTGTGCGGTTTGATGGCCAATGCCTTCTGGTAGTTCAGCACCGCATCGTCGCTGCGACCGAGCTTGACGCCCGTCTTCGCAAGGTTGACGAATGCATCGAAGTTCTTCGGGTCGAGCGCGACGGCCCTGTTGAAGCATACGAGGGCCTCCTCAGGCCAGTCGAGGCTGGTGAATACGACGCCTTTGTTGTTCCATGCGTATGAGTTCTTCGGGTCTGCCTGGATTGACCTGTCGAACGCGCTGAGTGCGAGCGCGCGCTTGCCCTCGAACGCGTACATGTTGCCCAGGTGGCACCAGGTGGTGCAGTCCTCAGGGTCGATCTCCAACGCGATGTCGTAGTTCGATTTCGCTTTCGAATATTCTTTCATGTGATAGAGCACGTCGCCCTTCATGTTCCACGGAAGTGAGAACTTGTGGCTCACTCCGGCCGCCGACGCCTCCCTGACGCTTGCATCGGCCTGGACGAGCGCTCCGGGATAGTCGCCCGAGTGTATCATATGGTTCGCCCTGCGCAGCTTGGACCAGATGGACAGATATTCCTTCTCGCGCCACAGGTACATGACTAGCGGCAGGAAGGAGAACACGACCCCGATCAGGGCGAGTGCGCGGTCGTACGGCTCGTACCCTCCAGATGATAGTATGCCTGCCTGTTCGTGGAACGCAAGCAGGAAGATCGTCATGGCACCCATGACCCATGCGCCGAGGTAACCGTCTCTCGTCTTGATGAACTGGAGCGAGATCAATGCGAACGACATGCCGAAAGCGAGCAACACCAGGTTGAGCCCGGTGAAGGGATAATCGCCTGGAGCGCTCCTTGCGACGTCGAAGGCTTCGTGCACAGGCATAAGGACCAACAATACGAGGGCGAAGCCGTACACTGCGAGCCAGACGCTGTCCCTGTTGGATATCGACTTCATGCCCATGATCATCATCACGAACCCGCCGAGGGCGAGCACGCTCAACAGGACCGCCCAACCGCCCAGGTCCGAGCCCAGACCAGCGAGTCCGAAAAGGTTGATGACAACAAGGAAGAGACCGAGGTACCAAAGGATCGGCTTCGGGATGGGGAGCTTGATGGTTCCTTCCTCTGCGGGCGCTTTGCCAGTGGTGAGGAAGAGCATCGCTACGCCCATGAGGACGAAGAAACCAGCGACGGTGAACACATATGTGTTGTACACCTCCCAGTTGCCGTACCAAATCTCCTGGCTCATGAAGAACTCGATCGATGAACCTATGACGACGGCTGCGTACAGCATCAGGAGGTACAGTCTCGGACCGCCCAGGACAGGCATGAACGGTCGGACCGATTCAGAGTGCGAGCCCAGCGGTCTGAGTAGCGTTGCGAGTGATATCGCGTCGTTCGGTCGCTTATCATCATCTGCGGGTATTGCGGATGCTTCAACCATGTTTGCTCCCTTCTGCTTCCCCTCTGCTCTTTTGGCGCGCGCCTCTAGTGCGCCTAATGAGCAAGAATATAATTGGTACTATCGCTAACGGCGCTAATATCTCCCCGAACTCAGGGATAGGTATCTGGCCCTGATTTATCTCTCCAGGCGTAGGCACCGTCCAGGCCCACGTATCGTACTCGCTGTCAGGAGTGCCTATACGACTATAGGAGCGAGCGTTCCAGAGAGGTATGGCCACCGAATCGATGATAACATCCTCGTCATCGTAGAGCGTGAACACCTGCAACTTGTACAACGAGATCAACGGAGTCAAATAGAACCCCCCCGACGGGATCCAGAAATCAGGGAATGTGAAAATGAGTGTAGACCCGCTGTAGAGCGTCCAGTCGCCTATGTTAATGGGCACCGGTCCTGTGTTGTACAGCTCGACCCAATCGTTGGTAACGGAAGGTTGAGTCGAATATAGTTCATTTATCAGAATCCCGCCGAACTCTCTAGTGCCGAGCGATGCGCGTGTGGACACCATCGAGGATACAACATCCTGAGCGTTCTGCCAGTCTCTAGACATGAATGTGATCGGATATATCGCATCCGACTCGAGGCCGAGCATCGAGAAGGATGCGCTGATCTCGATGCAATAATGATCCAAAGCCGCATCCATCGCGCCAAGCCATACCCATCCACTTTCGGCATATGCATATGCGGACGCATTCAGTATGTGACCGCTCTTCCCGACGACCGTTATGGATACTTCCGAGCCTCCGATGTAGAACCCGGTCGATGCGTTC
>JACZKW010000013.1:0-46900 GCA_014859835.1 Thermoplasmata archaeon
GTGTACAACCCGTCGACTATGGTCAGCACATTCACATCGTCCCCTGTCCCCACGGTCATGAGCTCATCCAGATCCGTCTGGATGTAATCATTCAGATTGTTGTCCGCGACGAGATAGACCAGGACAGACCATTTTGCTGGCGTCTGTTCCAGCTCTTCCTCGGCTATCGCAAACCCAGCGAATGCTGAGGCCACGAATACGATCGCAAGCAGTACGCAAGAAGCCCTCTTGATCACCGACACCGGTTATGTCCCCCTTTCCCCTTAGGCTGGGAGAGGTAAACGACAATCCGACACTTAGCACCTTCGCCACTGACTATATAAAATAGCGTTGCTCCGCCCAGGCGATTCTGACAGCCAGGAGCAACCAGGCGGACAGCTCATCATCGAGGTATGATGTGCCTGAAGATCATGTAGAACTGAGGAGAGGCATAGCAGCCAACTGACTCTACCAGGGACACTAGAGAACAAGCAAAGACGGATTCTTGACCATTGTTTGTTTCCATTCATAAAGCATCAATCACTCCGGAGTCGTGAAACCGGTCGGCGAGGTCATATTGTCCAACGACCCATAGCCTATCGAATGGGAAAATGCATCGACCGAATGATAAACGGCCACTCATATGGACAACTCTGTCGGAGTGGATGCTCATGGCGATCTAGATCCTGACCGATGGACAGATTCATACACGACTTTACAAACATATACAAAAGAATCATTGAGTAGGGAGCTGTTCTACAGGCGATATGCTGAAGCAGGAAATAGATAGAGCTGTCGAAGAATCTGCCAGGAAGCTCTATCAAATGTCCATCCCGCCCGTCCGAAGATGGTTGCTCGAGACTGTGATGGACAAGGATGAAAATGACCCGAGTGTCCAGCGAGCAATCGAAGAAAGTCAGAAGTATCCTTTTCTCGCAAGAATGCTGGCGAAGCAGAGGAAGGATGGCACATGGCCGATCCCGACCCAGAGAAAGATCGAGGAGGATGCTGGCCCCGGACCACCATACGGATGGACTTACATCAGCATGGTCAGGAACCTCTACATTGCTTACGAATATTGTGCGCGTAGCGATGACCCGCACATACAGCTTGCTTTGGAACGCATACTGAGCTGGCAGCATAAGGAGGGATACATCAACGGGCCCCACCCCGATATGATCCCGAGGGCGCATTACAACGGCATTGTGCTTGGAATCCTGCACAAGTTTGGCTATAAGAACGACCCTCGAACCAAGAAGCTCGCCAACTGGCTATTGAAAACACAGAGGAAGGATGGAGGCTGGAACATACCTTACATCCAAGACATGAGGTACAGACCAGAGTACAGATTCCTCAGGAACGATGAGTTCATTGATTTGGTCAAGGCAGGGAAGACTCCCGAATACGACCCTCTGGATTACATGGACATACCCAGCTGTATATGGACCACCGCAGGAGTGAACAGAGGGTTGGCATGGCTGCGGCCATTTCACGCGAACAAGGCTGCGCATAGGGGAGGGGAGTTCGTACTGGACAGGTTCTTCAAGCGCAATTATCATTCCAACTTCTATCAATCCGGGAAGAACTGGACCATGTTGAAGTTCCCGACATATGCTGGATCCGGACTCACGGTCCTGGACTCATTGCTCTATCTCGGCTTCGGGCCCGATGATGAGCGGATGGAGAAGCCCATCAGATGGTTGCTGGGCGAAAGGAGGAAGGACGGGTTCTGGTACAGATCACACCGACCCCACCCAATAGATGACCAGTGGCTCACGGTGAGCGCGCTATTGGTCCTCCACTTGTACTCGTCGAAGTACTAGTATGAAGGGGTGGGTATTCAGAGCTTGTACTCCTTGTACTCGCCCTCGCATGGATTACCCATGCAGAGCAACATCCTCAACTTCGTCGTGTCCAATATGACGGCGAAGGTGGTCTTGGACCATTCATGCTTCGGCTCTGTCGTGACCGGGTGCCTGCATATCGATGCGGGCCGGTTGACATGGTCTCCCAGGATGTTCGCAAGTGATTCGATAGTGACATTGCCCAGCTGAGACCGGATCAATCTGAGGGCTCGGTGATATCTAACTACCGTGCTAGACGATTGATGCATGGTCCTCGAACCGACTGGGCCGAAGGCGTTCTCGTACCTGTGCATATCTGGGCTCAGGTAGTGGTTCGCATGTACGAGATACCCGTCGACTGGATAGAGTAATCCGAAATCGGTCGCTGATGCTTCTATACAGTACATCTCGCCGCTCGAATGGCATATGTTATGGTTGTAGCTCGATGCCCTGGCAGCCGGCGTTGCGTGTTCAAGTGCCTCCCCGATCCTCGCCGCACCAAGTATCTTTGGGGCCATCATCAGCTTGGGGATGCCGATTCTCGTATCATTCATGTAGAGGGAATTACCCGTGACGCTGATCCCGGCAGAGTTGATGCCAGATATCCATTCGAGACCACCCATGGACATCACCATGAATCTGGGCCCGGTCTTGGGCTTGCACTTGATAAGAACCAGCTGCTCCTCAGAGCTCGGAGTCCAATCCTCACTGTGGGCGGAATAAACTGATCCGTCCGCAGTGACATCGCCGTTGACGGCGATGTCAGTACACTGACCGGTCTCGTCCTGGCAGAATAAGTAGAATATCTCGTCGAACGGCACCTTCGCGGCCTCGGAATACGATCGTATGAATTCCAGGTACTCAGGGTTGTAGTCCTCGGCGTATGGCACATGCTTGCCGACGTTCGCGACGACCTTCGACCAATCGAGGGAGCGTCTCTTGACGCCATCCTTCGCATCGGATAGCATCCCTTTCAGTTCTTGCTTGCAGCTCGCACCGAGCTTCTTGCCCATGTTGGAATATGAACCCGATGCCTCGATAACCTTCAAGCGACGTCTGTTCACCATGGTAACACCTTGGTATGAGCGACTAGGACACACCCCTTCATAAAACATGCGTATGAAACAACGCAGAAGGCATGTCTGAAGAACGATACCTATATATCCGGGCAAGCGTGACATTCGAAAAGGGAAGGGCCGCTCTGCGAATCGACCTGGGCAACTGGCGATACGCAAACTCGACATCAATGATACAATAAGCTGTATATCATCTCGCAGGCTGCGAGGTATACGCCGCCTGTGAATATCGCCCTGACGACCTTGGTCTTCAGCTTCTTCAAACCCCATGTCGATCCGATGAGACCCATGACGAACACTATAGGTGTGAGCACGAGCACTAGGTCGTAGTTGATCGACACGCCTTCTTGGAAGGCGTATGCCGCGAATGCTGCAGGCGTCAGTATGGCCCCGACGAATGCGGATGTGCCGATCGCCCTCCTCGTCTCGAATCTGAACACGTATATTATCAGAGGGACGCTCACAACGCCGCCGCCTATTCCGAAGCTGCCGACCAGGAACCCCGTCAGGACGCTCACGCCCACGCCAGCGAGTTTGCATTTCAGGCTGAAGTTCGTAGGACAGACGGTATTCTCCTTCTTGACCCTGTAGAGGTCGTACACCATCTTCGTGGCGACTATCAGGAGCAATGTGACAAAGCCGATCTTAGCTATCCGGTCCTCGACTGAAGCAGTGAACATGACGCCAGCCAGGACTCCTGCAAGGCCTCCGGCAGCCAGCATCGCGCCCAACCTGAAATCCACCAAACCCTTCTTGTTGTGGGTGTACGTGGCGCTGAGCATTGTGACGAATGCGAAGCAGAGGGAGAGCGGGACTATGTCTCGCAGGAAAAGACTGATGAAGAAGAGGTCCATTATCGGGACGTATAGCTGGCCTCCACCGAGTCCGAGGTTCGAGTAGAAGAATGCGACTGCTCCGACCAGTATGGCCACGATGATGACATATTCGACACCGAGCGATTCGAAGGCCATGGGCGGATAAAAGGTAGGCAGATATTAAACAGATTTGATTATACTCTTGTTCGAATTGCACATTCATTTTGCGAAATACATACAACAATGTGATTGCTTTTATCAATGCGAGCTCAATCGTTTTATATATTATGGCAATTCATTCGGTGAACGTCCAGGGGTTACTAGCATGAGAATTCTGAGAGTGAATCTCAGGTCGGAGAGGTTTGAAGATTACGACGTCGCAGAGGATGATTGCCGCAAGTACCTTGGCGGTCGAGGATTGGCAGCCAAGATACTGTATGTGGAGAACAAGACCAAGATTGGACCGCTCGACCCAGAGAACCGATTAATATTCATGACTGGCCCATACACGGGGACCCTCGGATCATTCACTGGATTCTACAATGTCACCACCAAAGGGCCACTGACGGGAGCAATCCTGTCCGCACACTCGGGTGGTCATTGGGGACCCATGTTCAGGAAGACAGGATATGATGGCATCATCATCAATGGCAGGACCGCGAAGCCCTCCTATCTTCTGATCACCGATGATGGTCCCGAGCTGAGGGATGCGTCGGATCTGTGGGGCAAGGACGTCTTCGAGACGATCGATCTATTGAAGCAGAGACACGAGAAGGCTAGATCGGCAGTGATAGGACCCTCTGGTGAGAATCTCGCCAAGTACGCAGCGATAATGAACGATCACCACAGGGCTGCGGGCCGCGGTGGAGTCGGCGCGGTGATGGGGTCCAAGAACCTCAAGGCGGTCGTTGTCCACGGGACGAAGGATGTCCCACAGGCAGACCCTGAGAAGCTGAGAGAGACTTTCAAGACGGCGACACAGACCGTGAAGGAGAAGTCTGCCGCATTCATGAAGTACGGTACATCCATGGTCGTCGGGATAACTGGAAAGGCTGGAACGATCCCCACGAGGAACCTGCAGACCGGATACTTCCCCGACTACGAGAAGATAGGCGGAGACGCCCTCGTAAACAATCACAAGACGAGGGATGTCGCATGTGCCAGGTGCCCTCTGCACTGCGGGAACGAGACGAAGGCAGATAAGGATTACACAGCGAAGACCGAGGGACCTGAGTACGAGACCCTCGCCATGTTCGGCTCGAACCTGGGCAACTCCAACCTCGAATCGATAATCATGGCGAACGACTTGTGCAACAAGTACGGCATGGACACGATATCCTGCGCGGACACCATCGCATGTGCATTCGAACTGTTCGAGAAAGGCATCATCGCCGAGGAAGACACAGGAGGACTCAAGCTCGAATGGGGAGACCACGAGACGATCATCAAGCTCGTGGAGATGACCGGCAGAGGAGAAGGGTTCGGGAAGCTCATAGGCGAGGGATCGAGAAGGCTGACCAAGAAGTACGGTGGCGAAGCGACGAAGTACGCGATGAATGTCAAGGGGATGGAATTCCCTGGTTACGATCCCAGAGGTATCCAGGGGATGGCTCTAGCATTCGCCACATCAACGAGGGGCGCCTGTCACCTAAGGGCGACCATGTACGTCCCAGAGCTGTTCCAGGGGGTCCTGGACAGGTTCACTGTCAAAGGGAAGGCGCAGACATTGAAGGACCTGCAGGAGCTTTTCACAGTCCTCGACTCAATGATACTCTGCAAGTTCGGCGCTAGGAACGCTTTCGCCAACTCATGGGATAGCATGGTCATGCTGACCAATGCCGCCACGGGCTACGGATACACGGTCGATGAGCTGAAGCAGGTGGGCGAGAGGGCGTGGACCGTTGAACGGATGTTCAACCTGAGGGAAGGGCTCGGACGTAAGGACGATACGCTGCCGGACAGGTTCTTCACGCTACCCATACACGATGGGCCGTCAAAGGGAGCGGTTGTCAACAGGCAGGATTTCGATACCGAGATAAGTGAGTACTACAGGTTGTGGGGCTGGAACGATAACGGCGCCCCATCCCAGGAGACTCTCGACAGACTCGACATACGCATGTAGAGTCAGCATCAATTGAGACCCGCCATACTGGCTATAAGAACTGGGTGCTTCGAATACGTTATCAGATGCGATAACGGCCATGCGCGGCTTTATAATCCGGCCCACTCCTAAACACTCCCGGTGTCTATTTGATAGAAACCACCGGCCTGGTCAAGGACTATAAGACTGTGAGGGCGCTCGACGGGATAAGCCTCAAGGTAGGCAGAGGAGAGATTTTCGGATTCTTTGGACCTAACGGTGCTGGAAAGACCACCGCGATCAAGGTGCTATGTGGACTCACCTCCGCCACGCAGGGCGATGCCTCCGTGATGGGCATAGATGTCATCAAGAGACCAGTGCACGTCAGGGACAACATCGCGATATTGAGCGAGGAGTCAAAGTTCTACGAGGAGATGTCACCACGCAGATACCTCAACATGTTCGGCAAGTTCATGCTGATGTCGAGGACGGAGAGGGCTGCTGCCATAAACAGGGCTGCCGATCTTGCGGACCTCAGAGGGTACATAGACAGGAAGATCGGACAACTATCCATGGGACAGAGGCAGAGGGTCTCTCTCGCAAGGGTGTTGATGGCGGATGTCCCGCTCATATTCCTGGATGAACCTTTCGAAGGAGTCGACATATTGCACAGACGGAAGCTGAGGGAGCATTTCAGACAGTACGTCGAAAAAGGAAACACGGTGTTCTTCACATCTCACAATCTGATCGAAGCGGAGCAGATCGTCGACCGCTTCGCGTTCATCCACAAAGGGAAGCTCATAGCAGTCGGTACCGCGGAGGAGTTGAAGGAGAAGTACCTCGCACCATCTTACCTCCTGCATGTCGCTGATCCACAGAAGGCAAAGGAACTGCTGGATGGCAATCTGAGGCTCCAGTCGATCCAGATATCAGAAGGTAATGTATCCGTCGTATTGCAGAGGAGGAGCGACGCCCCTATGGTCGCCAAGATACTTGTCGAAGGGGGTGTGGACCTCTACGAGATGAAGACGACTGGCACGATGGAAGAGGTGTTCGAGAGGACTTCGAGGGGTGATTACCAATGACGCCCGCACCGCCTCCACCGAATGACGATGAGCTGCCTCCGCCACCTTCGGACATGGCCGAGGAGACGAATTACTACCCAGGGATCAAGATCAAGAAATCCGGTACCTTCGCGACGCTTCGCAGAGCCGTGACGATATTCGAAAAAGACCTGAGGACGATGGCGAAGCATGGACTCATAAGTTCTGTCGTCTTGCTGATCTTCCTCGCACTGATATTCTACATCGCGAGCTATACGATGACATTCGCGTTGACATTCGAGTTCGATGAGGGCGGAGAAGGGATGTCGATTCCTGGCGCGACCGAGAACGTCCCACCGGTCGCTGACGCAGGCACATATGGTACAATGGATGCTGGAGACACCATCACACTCGATGCGTCAGGGTCCACGGACAATGCCGAGATCGTGTATTATATCTGGAACTTCAGAGATTCAGAACGAGATATCGAACTCTACGGGGAAACTGCCCAATACACGTTCATGGCCGCAGGGACATACAATATAAATCTGGTCGTGGTAGACAGTTCATGGAACATGGATGAGGATGAGACGATCATCACCGTCATGAGCACTGGAATAGATACGGAAATGCCGACCTCGAGCCCATCATTCATCTCCGACATTAACGCTGGAAGCATCGTATCATTCGATGGCTCCGGATCCTACGATGATGTTGGTGTGATCAACTACACCTGGACGTTCTACGATTACAGAGATGTCGCATTGTACGGTGTCTCCCCTGAATATCGATTCCAGAACGCAGGGTCCTATTGGGTATCTCTGACCGTGAGGGATGCTTCGGGGAACATCGGCCAGAATGGGTTCAATGTCAACGTGATGCAGAACGGAGATGATTACAGTCAACCAGAAGCACGCATATCCACCGACGAGTTGGTAAGTCAGGGGGATACGGTCACCCTGGACGCAACGGAATCCTGGGACGACCGAGGGATAGTCGCGTACACATGGTATGTCAAGCAGAATGCGACCATAATGGTCTACACTGGAGAGACTGCGATATTCACCGCCGACCATTGGGGACCTTATGATGTCACCCTGGTGGTCAGGGATGACGCAGGGAATGCTATGGGTACGGACACAATGATCATCGCACTCCCCCTCGGAATCGATGTGGACGCGATCCCATGGACTGCGACGCCGTTCGGTCAGGATGTCTCGTTCAACCTGCTGACTTTCGCGTACGGTGCCGCGCTCCTCGCATCGGTCATCTACACAGGCGGCCTGTTCGCAAAAGGGTTCGCCCACGAGATACAGAAGGGTACATTGAAGATCCTGTTCTTCGGACCTATCTCTGTCACGACGATGATCTTCTCGAAGATACTCTATCCGATCGTGGTGGGGCCGATATTCATCTTCCCGTTGGCCCTGATATCGCTGTCACCATTCGACCAGTCCGCGAACGACATACTCATGATAACGCTGGTATCGTACATACTGGCCGTGCTCACGATGGTATCCGCGGCTTATGGGTCATGCCTCATCTATTTCGGCGCCAAGAGGATGGTCCTCAAGCCGACCGTCGTCTCCAGGATGTTCATGTACCTTTCACTCATCGGCACCATGACCGTCTTCGAATGGCTCTCGTTCCTGTTCGACCAATGGTTCAAAACTAGCTACTGGGGCGACCTGTACCTTAGCCATGGGCCGACGATCGCAATATTCTCTCCGTTCCATCAGGGAGGGGTGTTGCTGTCGAACATGATGACAGGCAGCGAGAAAGTCCCGGACTGGGGCATGTTCATCATACCCGTCCTGCTCATAGTACTCGGAGTGCT
Organism: Thermoplasmata archaeon; assembly: GCA_014859835.1. Lineage (GTDB taxonomy): Archaea > Thermoplasmatota > Thermoplasmata > UBA10834 > UBA10834 > UBA9653. The sequence goes on from JACZKW010000013.1 coordinate 8,675, forward strand.
CGCGTCGCGCAAGCTATACCCGGACCTGTTCACCAGAGAATAGATCTGCGGCCTAGCGAAAGCATAATCCACCGGACGACGATAGCACCCACGTGAAGGTCTGCATACCGTGCACGGATCCAGGCGGTCCAGATTCGGTAATAGCCACCAGATTCGAGGAGACGGACCTTCTAGACCATTATGACGTAGACGCTGATGGACGCTTCGAGCACACCGCGCAGATAAGGAACTGTGGTGGAGCGACCTGTGTCGACCCAATCGATGCGATAATCGGGCGTGGAGTCGATGCTGTAATCATCACGGGGCTCACCCCCGATTCGCTGATGAGGTTCCACCAAGGCTCCGTAAGAGTCCTGATGACGGCGGACCCGTCCGTAAGGGCGACCCTCGACGCTCTCGCAAGGAACGAGCTGGAAGAGATCACAATAGACCAGTTCGCCCGCCTCGAGAAGTGCAGAAAATGAAGGGTTTTGAGTAAAAGAGTTTGTCCTGCGGCCTCAAAGGGCATCGAGCTTGCTCTTGTTTGCGAGATTCTCCTTGGCCATCTTCTCCATGATTCTAGCAGCCTCAGATAGCAGGTTCTTCGCGATCTTGGATGAATCGCTGTAGAACTCCGCGGATGTGCTCTCGATCCCGGCGGCAAAATTGGCCGACGTCTTCAGGTCTGCCCCTGCAGGGATGTTCGGATCCACAATATAGCGTTCCCGGTCCAGGTCCTGGATCGGTTCGAGGATCATCTCGTTGAGCTTCTCGCGCCTGGTGTTCACCAGCAGGATCTCTCGCTTCTTGTGGTTGGCAGCGATCTCCCTGAACGTCTCCGATGCCGATGCCAGCTTCGGGTCGTTGGCCAACTGTTCGTTCACAGTCGCGGCGACCATCTCGAGCTCGAGAGCGAAGCGTATGACCGTGCCGAACGAGTTCAGCTCTGGGAAATCGCATTCGACCATCAGAACCACCGGGTGATGACGACCTTCCTGTCCGTGAAGAAGGTCACAGCGTCCTTGCCCTGGCCGTGCAGGTCACCGAAGAACGAGTCCTTGTATCCAGCGAACGGGAAGTACGCCATCGCTGCGACGACACCGACGTTTATGCCGATGTTGCCGCACTGGACCCTATACCTGAAGTCCCTTGCCCACTTACCGTTCTGAGTGTATATCGATGCCGCGTTCCCGAACGGACTCGTGTGTATGAACTCGATCGCATCGTCCAGGGAATCCATGGCCATGAAGCTCACGACCGGTCCGAATATCTCCTCCTTCGCGATCGTCATGTCTGGGCTGACATCTTTGAACACAGTCGGGCCGATGAAGTATCCCTTCTCGTAGCCAGGGACCTCGATATTTCTTCCATCCAGGAGCAGTTTCGCGCCTTCCTCGACTCCCTTGTCTATGTATCCGAGGACCTTCTTCTTCGCCGCTCCCGAGATCACAGGTCCCATGTTGGACGACTCGTCCAGACCATAACCTACCTTGATCTTCTGTGAGGCGTCGAGCAGCTTCTTGAGCAGCGGCTCAGCGATATCTCCGACCCCGATCAGGTTGGATCCTGCAAGGCACCTCTGTCCGGCGCAGCCGTAGAAGGATGCGAGCATGTTGTTCACGGTCTTGTCCAATATCGCATCGGGCATGACCACGAGCGAGTTCTTTGCGCCACCCTGGGCCTGGACGCGCTTTCCATGCTGTCCGCCCATCTTGTATATCCACTTGGCCACCGGAGTCGAGCCGACGAACGAAACGCCCTTCACCGCAGGGTGCTCGAACAGCGGGCTGACTGCATCCTCCCTGCCGTTCACGAGATTCACGACGCCCGGAGGGAAGCCAGCCTCGTCTATCAGCTTGAAAATGTACTGACTGGTCATCGGGACCTGCTCGGAGGGCTTGATGATATACGTGTTTCCGGTTGCCACGGCATAGGGCCAGAACCAGAACGGAACCATGCCAGGGAAGTTGAATGGGCACACTGCCGCGAACACACCTAGTGGAGATATGATTACCTCCTCGTCGATATTGGCCGCGGCTCCATCCTCGAGGTTGTATCCCATCTGGAGAGATGTTATGCCGGATGCTACCTCGACGTTCTCGATGCATCTGCGGGTCTCACCACGAGCGTCGTCGATCGTCTTACCCTGCTCCTGTGAGATTATCCTCGCGATGTTCTCGAACTCCCGCTCCATTATGACCTTCAGGTTGAACATCAGCCTGGCGCGAGAGACCGGCGAGGTCTCTCTCCAGGCCCACCACGCGTCGTTGGCCGCCTCTATCGCAGCGTTGGTCTCATCACGCGTCGAGAGCGGGACCTGGCCGATCACATCCGTCGTCGCTGGATTCTCCATATCGAGGAGTTTGGATGAGTTCGAATCCACCCATTCCCCGTTCACGTAATTCTTCATCTTCCCGTAGTTCTTTTTGACTTCAGACAATACAGCCATTATATCGATTCCTCATGGTCTGCGCGACCAACTTCATGACAATTGAGTTGAACCCGCATAGCAGGCGATTGGAGAACGACAAACACCTTATTACAGGTTCGCCTGTGACACATGTCACTGTCAACATTTCATCGTTCCGTTCGTAATATGTTCAACTCGTGGGGCGTATTCCGCACTTATGTTCTATATACCCGCCCCGATTTTGCCCGAATGTTGTCCTCCGGTATATATATTGCGGCACAGACCAGGCCTCCGCCCATTAGCTGGACTTCGATGCATGAAACAACAGGTGAAAGGATGGAAAACGAGTGAAGAGGTTTGAACGCTGGGTCCGCCAAACTCGTCAGAGGCCGGCCTTCTTGCTCTCCTCTGCGATAGCGGATTCGATTATGTCCAGACCCTTCTCCAGCAGACCCTGTTGGATCACCAATGGCGGGTGCAGCCGTATGACGTTGCCAAATGACCCCGCAGTCAGGATGTACAGTCCCTTCTTGTGACAGTTCAGCTGAATGTTCCTGGCAATCTCAGGTATCGGTTCCTTGCCTGCCTTCGTCCTCACCAGTTCGATACCCATCATGGCGCCAAGGCCACGGACATCACCCACGATCTCGAATTCCTTCTTCCACTCGTTCAGCCGCTTCTTCTCGACCTTGTGGATCATCTTGGTGTTCGGGAGAGCCTTCCTGGTGAGTTTGATCGACTCAAGCGCGCCCGCGCAACACACAGGGTTGCCGCCGAATGTGCCGCCAAGGCTGGCCGGTCCCGGAGATGCCATGATCTCCTCCTTGCCCGTGACGCCGCCGAGCGGCATGCCAAGTGAGAGGCCTTTGCCGGATACGAGCAGGTCGGGGACGACATTCCAGTTCTGAATCCCGAACATCTTGCCAGTCCTTCCGAACCCGGTCTGTACCTCATCGTCAATTAAGACGATGCCGTTGTCGTCGCATATCTTCCGGATCTTCTCCCAGTAGCCCGGTGGCGGCGGTATGAAACCACCCTCACCCTGGACAGGTTCGCCGACGAAGGCACAGACATCGTCTGCGAGAGGTGATGTCTCGATGACGGTCCTGATGGATTCCACGCACGCCAGGCCGCAGGACGGGTGCTCGAGGCTGAGCGGGCATCTGTAGCAGTATGCGAAGTCGACATGCTGTACATACGGCATGAGCGGGTGGAAGCCCTCCCTGTAGGGCTTCTCCTTTCCGGTCAACGAGATGTCCATGAAGGTCCTGCCGTGGAACGATGAGCGGTAGCTCACGATCCACTTCTTCTTCGTGTACGACCTCGCGATCTTCAGGGCGTTCTCGACAGCTTCGGAACCGCTGTTGAGGAAGATGCTCTTAGTGAGCTTCCCCGGACAGATGCGAGTCATCTCCTCTGCCAACTTGATGTACGACTCGTAGGGTGAGACCATGAAGCAGATGTGGATGAACTTGTCCAGCTGGTCCTTGCATGCCTTGACCATCTCAGCCGGCCTGTGGCCACAGTTGTGCACACCGATACCGACCGTGAAATCGAGATAGACGTTCCCGTCCACATCCCTCATGAACGGTCCCTCGGCATACTCGAGCGCAGCCGGAAGACCGATCTTGATGCCGTCGGTCACGCATTTCTCCTTCCGCTTCAACATCGCCCTTGTCTTGGGTCCTGGTGGTTCTACCACTATCTTCGGACCCTTCAACTTCATAGATTTCTTGTTTGCCATCGTATCATGCTCCTTTTGATATCATAAAAGTCGAGCGTAAAGAGTTTGGTGGGAGTTGCCGATCGTGGTCAGCAACTCACTTCCCCTTCTCCACCTCCTTGATGGACTCCTCGAGCGCGTCGATCCCGAAATCGACCTGCTCACGGGAGATCACCAGAGGCGGAGCGATCCGGAAACAGTTCTCTCCTGCACCGATGGCCACCACGCCCTTCCTCCAGGCATTGTGGATGATGTCGTGGGCGCCTTCGCCATGCTTCGCCTTCGTCTTCTTGTCCTTGACGATCTCGATACCGATCATCAGACCCTTGCCACGGACATCGCCGATGATCTCAGAGCGTTCCTGTATCTCCCTCATGCGCTTCATGATGTAATCGCCCTGCTTCGTGGCGTTCTCCATCAACTTCTCGTTCTCGATCACGCGGATGGTCGCGAGAGATGCTTCGCAAGCCACTGGAGTGCCGCCGAGTGTAGTACAGTGGGAGCCTGCATCCCAGTCGAAGACATCGGCGCGTCCAATTGTGGCGCCGAGAGATATCCCTCCGCCGAGTGCTTTCGAGCTGCATATGACATCCGGGACGACATCGAAGTGCTCGACCGCCCACCATTTGCCAGTCCTGCCCATGCCGCACTGGACCTCGTCCACGCCGAACAGGATGCCGTACTTGTCGAAGAGCTTCTTCAGACGCTTGAGATAGTCCTTCGGAGGAACGACATATCCGCCCTCGCCCTGGATCGGCTCTATCAGAGATGCGGCCACCTCCTGCGGCGGCACATATTTCTTCAGGACATAATCATCGATGAAGTCGACGCACCAGTAGTCGCAGTCAGGGAAGTTCATCTTGTACGGGCAGCGGTAGCAGTACGCATATGGTACATGGTACACGCCAGGCATCGTCGGGAAGTACCGTGCCTTCTGCACGATGCTGCTTGCCGTGAAGCTCAGAGCGCCCATGCTCCGCCCGTGGAACGCTCCAGTGTACGCAATGAACAGAGGCCGTTTCGAATGCCATCGGGTCACCTTCGCGAAAGCTTCGATGCTCTCGGCTCCGCTCCCGCTGAAGAAGACCTTCTTGGGAAAATCGCCGGGAGTGATCTCATTGAGCTTCTCCGCGAGCTCGACGGCATACCTGTAGTAGAAATCCGTGTACGAGTAGTGCAGCAGGCGTTTCGCCTGGTTCTCTATGGCCTTGACCACCTCGGGGTGGCAATGGCCCACGTTCATGGCACCCAAGCCGGAATTGAAATCGAGGAACTCGTTCCCATCGATGTCCTCTATTATGCAGCCGCTTCCCTTCTCGGCCACGAACGGGTAGTAGAAGGGTCGGTTATACGGCGAGAGGACGGCTTTGTCTCTCGCGACGACTGCTTTTGCCTTCGGTCCTGGGGGATCCACAACTCTTTTCAAAGAAAGCTTCTTGTTTTGTTCAGTATTCAATTTACCCCTCTTCGGGCTCTGAACAAGTGAACGCGGAACCACTAATTTAGATTTTCCTTCTAGAAATGGTCTACGGATGAAAGCTTTATTCGAGGACAGTTGCATGGCCGTCATGATGCCAACGTTACTGGTCAGGTACGGAGAGCTCGGTCTCAAGAGCGACAGTGTCAGGAGCAGGTTCGAGCAGGCCTTGGTTCAGGACATCAGGAGAAAGCACGCACTAGTAGGGGTCCCGTGCGTGATCACATCGCCTCGTGGCAGGGTATTCGTCGACTCAGACGACTGGCGGAAGAGCTGCGAGATACTGTCCCACACATTCGGTGTAGTATCATTCAGCCCGGTCACCAGGGTGTCAAGCGATTTCGAGACCCTGAAGCAAGGGATCCGAGCGTTCGCAGAGCCACTGGTATTCGAAGGTGCCACCTTCGCCATAAGGGCTAGGAGGACAGGGAACCATCCCTACACCAGCCAATCACTCGGCAGGGATCTGGGTTCGGTCGTGTTCACATCATTCATAGACAAGAATCTGAAGGTCGACCTCGGGGAGCCAGATGTCGAGATATTCGTCGAGGTGAGGGAACGTGAGGCGTATCTGCACAGCTCGAGACTGCCTGGACCTGGAGGGATGCCGAAGGGGACTCAGGGAAAGGTACTCTCGATTGTAGAGTCAGAACGAGGTCTAGCATCCTCCTGGCTCCTCATGAAGCGCGGGTGCAATGTGCAGATCGCCACGCAGAACCACGATCTTGCGGCACCCCTGACCGCATGGAACCCGGACCTGAAGGTCATGGACCCGGAGGACAACCTCTTCTCGCTCGCATGGAGGAAGGAATGCTCGGGGCTGGCGTTCGAGTGGGGGATCACCGAACTCGACAAGAGGCCAGCGCCGAAGGGAGACCTGCCAGTATTCTATCCATTGGTTGGCATGACCTCGGAAGAGGTGCACGCGCTCATCAAGCGAGTGAATGCCTAGGTACCCTTTCTGTTATGAGCGCCGAGCGAGGGTCTGACCTTCTCAGCACCTCTGCCCCTCGTCCTTACCAGGCCACGGCCCTTCTTTCCGGCCGGGGTAAGGCCCCTGAATGCCCGTGTAGAGTTCTTCGGACGGCATATCCAGTTGATCTTCGGATCGGACTTGATGACCGGGTGATTCGGGTCGACCATGATGACTTCGAACCACTTGTGCTTGCCATCCTCTCCAACCCAGTAAGACGCGAGAGCCTCCAGGTTCGGGTGCTTCCTGGACACCCTCTCCTCTGCGACCCTCTGGATGTTCTTCCTCATTGTAATCTTCAGAATTCCCTTCCGCTTGGGCTTGCGACCCTTTCGGATCCTGTGCTTTCTCAGGCCACCCTTCCTGACCTTGGCCCTGACGATGACGTAACCCTGCTTGGCCTTGTACCCAAGGGCGCGTGCCTTGTCAATCCTTGTTGGCTTGTCAACACGAACGAAGGTCCCTTCCTTCCTCCAGTCGACATATCGCTGCCACATGACATCGTACATGTCGTCCGTGGACAGGTCCTTCCAGGCCTCTCCGACATAATGATACATGTTCCTTCCGCGGGGGCCCTTCTTCGATTCCGCTGCGGGCTTCGCTGCGGGTGCCTCAGCTGCCTTCTTCTTCTGCTCCTTCTTCGGAGGAGCTGCTTTTCCCTCTTCTGCCATTGAAATCACTTCCAGCTGTTCACGGGTTCACGCCAAAGCGCACATTCCCATGCGAGACCGAGGGGGTCTCACCGCTGCGAACCGGAACAAAAGGATAGGGATATTTAAACGTGTTGTGACCGAGCATCGTTTCGGCGACGCACATGGGACACATCACCCTTGCGGTCACATGAAATCGTCCAGGTTCAGTTTCTTGTCGGTCTTCTTGGCCTGATTGATCGGCTCCGTGACGGTCTTCTTGCTCCCGAAATCGTTGTCGAACAAGGTGACCTGTTGGGTGCCACTCACGAGGGACTTGCCGTCCCATCCGAAGGAATCGGTCACACGGGATATGGTCGATGCGAGGCGTGTGGCGTAGTATTTGTAATCCGGTTTCGCTGTGAACTCCCTGCCTTCGACCCAGGGCTCCACGTCGTTCGGGGACTTCCTGCCGTCGATGACGACCCATGAGACCTTCATGCCAGGCTGGAACTCGTAGCCCATCTCCTGCAGCTTCTTGGCCGCGCGGACGTTGACCATCCGGTCGCTCGATTTGTATGAGGCGAAGTCACGTACGGTCCTCGAAATGACCAGTCGGGAAGGGTCCACATTCCCTGCTAGGAGGTCGTCTATGACCTTGCGGGTGTATTCCACCGCACCCTCGTTGTCACCGTCGAGCACCTTCTCCAGCACCATCTGGAGGGCCTCGCTCTGAAGGTCGAACGAATCGGACCGTCTCATCTCATATCCGCGAACGACCAGTTCCGTCCTGGGCCATACCATCCTGCCGACATACCTCTTCTTCACACCGTGCGAGAAGAACGGCTCCATGATCTTCTCGAACTCAAGCACCATCCCGCCTTTGGAGAACCTCTCAGCTATCTGCTGGCCGAACTTGATCGACCCTTCCAGGTTCTGCTGGGGTGATAGAAAGAAGACGGAATCAGTGTCGGAGTAGATCACCGTGAGGCTTTCGGACTCCAGCTTCTTTATGAGCTCCTTCGTCGCCTCACGAGCGAATGAGGTTATGCTCGCTCCGATGCTCGGGTCTGTGAACCTGTAGAACGAAGAGGCCAGAACTCCATAGAAGGAGTTCATCAGGATCTTGATGGCATCCTGGAGACCGTCATAGTAATCCTTCTCTTCCGCGGTCTCGGCATCCTTCATGGCCTTCTTTGTCGCAGCCCTCTCAGCCATCAGGTTCTCGAGTATCCTAGGGAGCAGACCGACCCTCTCGCTCTTGTCGAGGAATCTCGCGCCTGATGGAGACACGATCGTGCCGTCTGGATGTAGCGTCGTGAAGCAGATGTTCTTGGATATGATCGTGCTAGGGTACATGCTCCTGAAATCTAGCGTAAGCACCCAGTGATGCAACCCAGGGGTGATATCGTGCACGTATCCGCCCTCGATCATCTCCGCATCGTCGTAGTTCCTCGAGGTCATCGGCACAGCGATGTTGTTCTCATCTGCCAACCGTATCAGGATAGAGTCGATGAGCTGTGAGGTGGTACCGTTCACGACATCGTCCAGCGGCAGTTTGGATACCGCGGCGAGGTCCATGCTGCGAGGGAGCATCGAGACCTTCTCCAGGACTCTGAGCGCCAAGTGAGCGTCGTGGGTGCAGTACTTCATCACCCTCTCCTTGTCGCTCGCCCATTCGGCATCCATCTTCTTCGGGTCGACATCGTGCTTCTCCTCGCCGAGAAGCTGCTTCGACACTGCGTTCAGAGTCTCCTGTTTGGGCTTCAAGGTCTTCTTGACCGCCCACCAGGCATCGATGATGACCCTACCCTCGCACCTCCAGAACCGCTTGTTGTACTGCTTAATCGCACCTGGATACCTGCCCCATGCGGGTTCGGGCAGTTTCAACTCATCCACGCGCTTCATTATCTGCGGTATGTCGAAACCATCGATGTTGTATCCAGTGATGACGTCTGGATCCGATTCCAGAATGTAGTCGGAGAAGTCTTGGATCATCTTCGCCTCGTCGCCCTCGAACATCTTCGACTCGATTTCGTCGCCGGTCTTGGCCACGCAACAGATGGTGAATATCTTCGATTCCCTGAGGCTCGTTTCGATGTCGAAGCTGAGAATCTTCAGCTTCGGCCTGAACGGCTTGATATCCTGGAATTCCTTCGCCTTGACAAACAGGTCCGTCTTGTACCGCTCGTCCTTGGACTCCTCGCCGATCACACGGATGCATGATCCTAGATCTCTATCGTAGATGAATCTGAAATGGAATGGTATGTCTGCCGCGAGGACAGTCGTCCTCCGGATGACCTGGCCGCGGATATCTGGCACGAGCCAGGGATAAGTGACAACGACCTTCTTTGCGGGCTTCTCCGCAGCCTTGTGATACAGCTTAGCATCCTCGAGGCGTACCACACGAGGGTCGTTCTGGAGGGTGCCGATGACACCATCATCAGGATCCAACACATAGAAATACGGCTCGAAATCAGTGTATTTAATCGCTATAGATCTCCCGTCATCCGTCTTTCCGAACAGGTGCAGAGCGAGCTCTTCATCCACCATCGAATAGGATACACTAATCAAGCGAACGTCCCACTGTCCCATTCAGATCAAGCCTTCGCGACTATCTTGATCACATCGCCTTCCTTGAGCAAGTGATCGTGGCCTATCGCCATGTGGGTCTTTCCGTCGATCGCCCTAATAAAGTTATCACCCAGGTCCGTGTGAACTTTGAACGCCAGATCCTTGGCGTTGGTGCCCCTTCGCATCAGGTACGCGTCGGGCAGTACGCGACCCTGCTTATCGGACCACTTGTGTTCGTCCTCAACAGGATAAACTACCACCATGTCGAGTACTTTGAACACTACCTCTTCCAGGACCGTCTGCACGCCTGTGCTCTTGTTCTCCTTCAACCAGGAGGCCATCTTATCGAGGGCGGCCACCTGGTTCGCGTTCAGCTTCGACTTGTCCGGGAGCTCGAACTTGTCCTCGCCCGGAACATATGATATCATGCCGGCCTTCGCGGCCTTCCTGAGTGCGAGCTCGAACTCGGCGCTTGTGGGAACCAACGGATGGCCTGTGGCCTTCAGTCGAGTGATATTCTCCGGTGGGGCGATATCCACCTTGTTGGCAGCGATGATCATCGGTTTGCTGATCTTCTGAAGCAAAGAACAGAACTTCAGGAGGTCCGCATCATTCCAACGTGTTGGGTCAGCATCCAGTGCGGCTTGTCTGAGTGTCACAAGGACCTGTGCCTCGGAGATGGACAGGCCGGTCAATTTCTCATGCAGCATCTTCTCGAACTTGGATCCTGCGATCTTCGACTGCTTGGCCATTTTCTCAAAGTTCTTCTCAAGTATGCCGAACATCCAATAGGTGAGTTCCTTCTCGAGGAAGTTCACGTCTTGCACGGGATCGTGGGTTCCAATACCGACTGGATTCCCCTCGAAGTCAGTGCCTCCGCTCGCATCGACCACGTGGATGAATGCGTCCGCCTGCCTCAGATCGTCAAGGAACTTGTTGCCGAGACCCCTGCCTGCATGGGCATCGGGGACCAGGCCCGCGACGTCTAGCACCTCGATCGGTACGAACCTCGTGCCGTCCGTGCAGATGGAGTTGTTGGGCGTGCACGGTTTTCCGAAATCGACATGAGGGCACGGACTCCTGACATAGCCGACGCCTTTGTTCGGCTGTATGGTCGTAAAAGGATACGACGCGATCTGAGCTGTCGCCAATGTGAGCGCGGTGAAGAAGGTTGACTTACCTACGTTTGGCTTGCCGACAATTCCGACTAACATTCTGCTCCCCAGAGCTCAATGACGGTATTCATAGAAAAAGATGATTGCCCGAAACTGACAATAGCCCTCCATGGACCATCCATTCTGCCAGTGCACGAAGGCGGATACCGTCTCAAGAAATTTATATGCGGCTCACGGTCAGCCAAGCCATGGAAACTGCCATCATCCTTTGCGAAGACGGTTTTGGAAGAGTGAGAGGGAAGACCGCAGCCGGGCTCGTAAGGCATTCCCTGAGATTCCAGATTCAAGGGGTCATCGATAGCAAGCAGGCAGGGAAGGATGCTGGCGAAGTGCTCGACGGAAAGAAGGTCGGTATCCCGGTCTTCGCGTCAGTCGAGGAATCGATCAAGGCACTTGGCCAGAAACCGCAATGGATGATTATTGGTGTGGCGACGATAGGAGGCATGCTGCCACCCGAGTTCAGAGAGCCCGTGAAGACCGCGATATCCAGTGGGATGAGCATACTCTCTGGACTGCACGAATGGCTCGCGAACGACAAGGAGTTCGGGCCGCTCGCCCTGAAGCACGGCGTCAAGATAGTCGACATACGGAAGGAGCCTCCGCTGGGCGAGATGCATTATTACAAAGGTCTCGCGGAGAAGATCGACGCGGTCAGGATACCGATACTCGGCACGGATGCTGCAAGCGGCAAGCGGACCACGGCGGTCATCCTCACCAAGGAACTCAACGCGAGAGGCGTCAAGACGGTGTTCGTGGCGACGGGCCAGACCGGCCTGCTCCAGGGCTCGAAGTATGGAGTCCCGGTCGATGCGATACGCGGAGACTACGTCGTCGGCGAGCTCGAGAACGCTATATGGAATGCATACGAGAACGAGAAACCGCAGGTCATAATCGTCGAAGGACAGGGAGCCCTCAGCCATCCAGCATATGTGACCGGTTCGAGGGCCATAGTCAGCGCCTCGAAGCCCAGCACGGTGGTGCTCCAGCACGCTCCAGGCAGGAAGTACAGGAGCTACCATGCGGACGAATTGCACATCCCGAACGGCACCATCGACCGTGAGCTGGAGCTCATACGGGTCTACGCGCACTCGGACATCATAGGAATCACGCTCAACCATGAGAACCTCACGAGAGAGCAGGTCCAGGAGAAGACGGCCGAGTACGAGAAGCAGTATGGAGTGCCAGTATGCGATATGCTCGTGGACGGCCCAGGCAAGGTCGCGGACGCCATAATCAAGAGGTTCTTCCCTGAGAAGGCCTAGTCAGCTCGAACAGCGCATCTGACAGCTCGCCCATCATCTCGGGCGTCAAGTCCTGTGCGCGCTCGGAAGCAAAAGGCAATGCCCTGAGGGATTCTCGCATGTCGGGCCTCACGACGCCTGAGACCGCTGGATCCACCTCGAGCGAATTCGACACCTTCTTGCGTCGGTGGGAGAATATTGCGCGGACGACGTTGAAATACAGCTTCTCGTCGAGCACGGTGAACGGTGGCTTCCTGGGCGTCAGCTTCACCACGCACGAATCGACCTTTGGCTGGGGCCAGAAAGCATGTCTCGGGACTTTCATCGCAATCTCACAATCCGCATGGTAGTAGATCCCGACGGAGAGACGACCGTAGTCTGATGTCCCTGGCTTGGCCACCATCCTCTCGGCGAACTCTTTCTGCAGCATAAGGATCGCAACCTCGAAACCGATATCCAACAGTTTGAACGTGATAGGAGACGATATCTGATACGGGAGGTTCGAGACGACCTTCGAGAACTCTGGCAGGAAAGCCTTGACCGCATCAGCTTGGATCAACTCTATCCTATCGCCGAATCGCTTCTTCAGGAACTTGCAGAACTCCTGGTCCTGCTCGACGGCAACGAGAGAAACGCCGTACTTGAGTATCTCATCCGTCAGATTTCCTATGCCCGGACCGATCTCTAGCACTCGTTCTCCAGTTTTCAATTCCGCGAGGGCGACCTGCCTCTGGATTATCGAATCATCCAACAGGAAGTTCTGTCCCAACCGCTTGGTCGGGCGCTTGCCTATCGAATCAAGGACCGTCCTGACCTCTTCGGCTCTCATGAGAACATATCCTCAGGGATCACCTGGAGACGAACAGATGGTACTTCTCGCCAGGGTTGGAGAGCTCCTCCTCTATCCTCTTAGCGAGCAACTTGTCCAGCTGGTGCGCCATCGGGACCCGCTCCTCGAGTTCCTTCAGGGATTTGAACAATCCCTTCTTCCTCGCCTCAATGATGCTCCACATGGTCTTCTTGCCCAAACCTGGGAGCAACTCGAGCATGTGGAACCTAGTGGTTATGGATTGAGACTCGTTGAAGAATCTGACGAACCTCGGTTCGTTGGTCTTTATGACATCCGCGATGATGTAGGGAAGCTCGCTCTGAGCGGCATTGGTCAGCTCGGAGTAGTTGATCCTCCGTTTGACATGCAGGATCTCCTGGCGCAGGTCCAGGTCCTTGCCTATGTAGACCCTGTCCCCGATGGTCATGTTGATCCCTTCCTTCGGGACAAGCTCGAAGAGCTTGAACTGGTCCTCTCCCATTGCGTAGGCTACTTGCTCCCGCTTGAACTTCCTCTCATCAGGAAGGCCCTGAGGTAAGAAATCTAGAATCCTTGCGTAGTCCTCCAACGAAAATCCCCCCGAAGCTCGTCAGAGATACTTCTCTACTATGCTAAGAATCTTTTCGATGTCCTTCTTATCCAGGTTCGCACGCTCTTTGGCGAACAACGCCCTGATGTCGTCAGGGTGATCGGGCATAATGTCAACGATCTTGACTGCGTTGAGATCAGAGACGAATCCGAGTTCCATAAGCTCCTTCACGAGCTTCTTGGACTTCTTCGAGTCGATCTTGGCGAACTTCTGACTGTGCTCCAGAGCCAATCTCTGCTCGCCGGTCAGCTCGCTGTCCTTCTCGCGCTCGAGAAGAATGTCCTTTACCTCGGTAAGAGTGGCCATTTTCTTGTCTTCCATAAAAAACACCGTCCGGAACTATACTAATGAGCCTTCCTCAGGTGCTCTGGCCTGACAATCAGCTGCTTGCGCTTGCCGCCGACCTTGATATTGATGAGATAGGCATCGCCCTGCATGCCTCCGACGGTGCCAGTCTGTCCCTGGAACCTCACATGAGGCTGGCCCTTGTGTAAGCTGGGGTCGATGGTCACCGATGCTTGTTCCCCGACGTCGAAAGTCTGGAACTCTTTTGTGATCGGAGAGAGACCCCTGTCTCTCGCACGATTCTGCATGACGGACCTAGTTCTGCGTCTGTATCCCTTGGAAGCTTTAACCATGTCCTTCCGCCTCTTTGTCTCCGATCCTTATAACGTCCAGCTGAAGCACCTCGCAGGGGACTCCGGCCACATCAGCGACATTGGGGTTCGTTCTCCCCTGGTCACCATGCATCAGCTCCTTTATATATGTCCCGCTGTCCGTTTCCACGACGAACACGACCTCCTGGCCCTCGACAGACTCGATTTCGATCCGTCTGACCGTCCTCAGTCTTTCGAGGTCAGCACGTCGGTGGGACACCCTGGTGGGCGTCTGCTGACTTATAGGGTTTTCGGCCAATACACGAACTATGTCTTTAAGCTTTCTGTCGTCCAAAACGTGCTGGAAGCGCACTCTGACCCTGTATGTCTTGGGGTGCGCTGACTCCTTGATGGCCCTCATCTCCGAACGGCTGCTGGACCTCAATCCTTCGATCTCGATTAGGCCTTTCGCGGACGAATTTATCTCCGATTCTATTGCGGGCAGGTCGAGGGTCCTCCTCTTGGGGTTCCTGACCTCAGTCACGAACGGACGGCCGTTTCCTAGCATGCAGGCATCGATGTCCTCCCTGCCCATGCCATGGAAGAAGTCCTCCTCACCCTCGGCGTGCCTCATCACGGTCGGTCCAATCTGATCTTGAACGCTGGTGTCGTACATCTTACCCTTGCCAGCACATCTAGGACATCCTTTGCCTCTGCACTCTCTGCAAGGCCAGCGGGTCTGAGGTATCTCTCGGGAGAATTTGCGATATCTACCGTATACGAACAATGGTGTGATAGAAGGCACTACCCTATCGAACCGGGTATCGACCAGGAATACCATCTCAGGGTTGGAGAAATCGGCGATGATAGCCAATCGCTTCTCCACGATCTTCCCGATCTCCCTGTTCAATTCGGATTTGAGCGACTCGACCTCTTCTGCACCGATATCTGCCCAAAGTTGCTCTTCGGCTTCCAGCAGATCGACGTCCACCTTGGTACCTAGCAGGAAGGTCGTGAACTCGTAGCCCTCGCCTGACCGGACGCACAGGTCAGCGAATTTCTCGACCTCGAGGAACAGGCCTTTGCATATCGAACATTCTGTCAGGTCCGACGGTTCCGGAGCCGCATCCGTCATGCTGCTCCTGACCAGTAGCCCTCTCTGTTCGTTGGTCAGACCTGATGTAACCTTCGCAAAAAGCCGTCCCAGGCAATGGTTACACAAGGGGCGCTGAAGCGCCTGACTTGCGATTTGCAGCCGTTCGGACATCGTCGGTCATCAGGGACGTGTGCCGAGTATATATTGATTGTGAACTAGCACGCATGGATGATCCGTTCCTGTGTTTCGGTATGATGGCTTTCTCCGACAACAATTAAATATCAACGGAATGGTCAATCAAACACTGGTTCGGTGTGCCCAGCCAATCCGAGAATGGGGGAACGGTTTATATGAGCGAATGGGGAGTTAGAGGTACTAGATGGAATGGCCCAAAATGGTTGGGAATGATGATCACGGGATTCGTTATCATATTGATGGGAATCATGCTCAGCGTCGCAGAGTCAGCCATGGAGGAGCAATCATCATTCTATCCACAAGATACGTCCACGGGCGGACATGACGCGATGTCTGCGCTCGCTGCGATAATGGTGATCATTGGCATCATACTGATAATTGGGGGCGCAGCATCCAGGGGCAGAGAGCTTGAGGAGAACGCCCTAGGACAAGCCGCTGCCGAGGAAGAGATCGATAGGGAGAGAACGGAGAGGGAATTGGAGAAACAGGAGATTGTCAACGCGGTGAAATCGACGATAAAGGTGAGATGCAGATACTGTGGAACCCTCAATGAAGAGAACGAAGAGAAATGCGATTCGTGTGGTGCGCCACTCTAACGATCAGTGACTCTCCCTAGGGATCCACGAATTCAAGACTCTCTTTGCAGTAGGTCGATAGCGGCTCTTCGCTGCGGGCCCTTATGGTCTCCACCCATTTCGGAAGCGCGTCCTTTATCGCGTCCAATACTGGCCCTATGGCGAACTCAGTCAACGGGACGTCGTAGAGAAGATAGTTCATGGGCAAAGGTTTCCCCTTCACATCCTCCTCATCCAGAGCAAACACGAGCCTCATCCACTCCTCCCCCTTTTTGTTGTAGCTCTCCGCAACCAGCGCATGCCTCTTGCCGTAGGTGCCGGAGAGCTCGACCTGAGGGAGGTCCTTGTAGTTCAACGCCTCGTTGAGGACCCAATTCATCTGACCGTGATATATGCCCAGAGAATACTGATACGGAGTCATGGTGAGTTTCTGGCCGGTTTCCAACGCGATCCTCGTCCACAATCCGAGCATTATATGGACACATAGTTTCATGATACGCTCGTTGTAGGTTTCGCCCATGATAGTGCTCAGAGGTATCGATTCGATGTCAGACTCGAACGCTCTCACGATTTCTTCGACCATATCACCCACACTTATGGAATTGATGGTATTTCAATCGTCCCGATCATGGTATTCAGAAACCCATGCCATCGATCTTGATCGCCATACGCCTACCCTCGAGGAACTTGTAGACTGCAGAGTGTTCGCTCCCGTTCAGGAGCATGTCCAGACCCCTTCGGGCAATATCGATCTGAAGAAGGTCTCCGATGATGGCCACTGTGTTCCCTTGGACGGAAAGGTCGATCCCCGTGAGCTCCTCGAATATTTGACGGGTCTTGCCATGCGAGCCTATGACCCTTGCCCTCATCCGGATCACATGGGTGGCTTTCTTGCCGACATAGTCCCTGATGTCCAGCACTTCGAGGTATATGTCCACATTCAGAAGCTTCAACGCCTTCTCCGCGGAGAAACCGCGGCCGACTGCGACGACGACATCCTGCACGGCCAAGGCCATAGCGGGATCCTCCGCGTGGGAGTGGTCCATCTGCACGTCCCCTTCCTCTGAATCCACGGATATCTTCACGCCAGTGAGCTTCTCGATCTTGCGCTTGACCGCACCGTTCTTGCCTATCAGAACCCCGATCCTCTCAGCCGGAATCTTAACGGACCTTATCATTCTCTTCGTATCTCCTCGAGTTCTGTAGCTGCATCGATCGCTAAGCCGTACTTTTTGAAATACCTTGCCACGTTCCTGACATCACGTTCCAGCCACTCGCCGGACCGGGAATGAGAGAGCATTACCGCCTGGCCGACATCTATCACGACAGGTTCGCCGTTCAGCATCAGTATATTGAACTCGCTGAGGTCGGCGTGTACCAGCTTCGCCTTCTGGTATGCGAGTTTGATGTAGTCCAGGATCTTCCGGGCAATCGCCTCGGGATCCTCCAAACGCACATTTCTGAGTTCCCGGGCAGGCTCGACATCGTCCCCGATGTATTCCATGACGATGATGTTGTCCTTGTGCACGTATGGCTTCGGTACCCTGACGCCGGCCCTGTCGAATGCGTGCAGGTTGAGGAACTCCTTCTCGGCCCATGCCAGAATGAGCTTCTTCCTGTTCGAGATGAGGCCGCCGAAGCGTGGGTCACCATGGACATACTTCACCATGTCCTTGAATGTCGATGTGGATGTCCTGAATATCTTGACGGCGCGCAACTCCCCATCCTTGGTGGTCGCTCTGAAAACGTTCCCTTCCTTGCCCGTTGATATTGGGAAATCGAACTTGTCTATGACACCGCCAGTAAACAGCTTGTATATCCTCATCAGGTTCTGGTGATCGAACACCTCATCGTACGACTTCCGGTCATCAGAATCCTTGCGGCGTTTCCGCCAGCCATCGATCTCGCGTTCAAAGGCGTGATAGTCCTCGTCACGAGTCAAGAGAATTCACCCGACCGCTGCGGTCAGAAGATGTCGACGGACTTCGGTATCATCTTCTTCCTGCTCAGGTACATCGCCTGAGTCTTGGTGTATCTGTAGAGGATGTTTGCCTTCTCATCCTGGAACTCCCAGGGTTGCACAATGACCAGGTCGCCCTCCCTGATCCACATGCGCTTCTTTATCTTGCCAGGTATACGACCCATGCGGGCCTTGCCGTCCGCGCACATGATCTTGATCCGGGATGCACCGAGGAGCTGGTCCGCTATGCCGAATATCTCTCTATCCTTCTTCCTCGGCAATCGGACCCTGACAAACTCTGGTTGGCCATCTGCACCGATGACTGGCTCCTCGACTTCCTGCCTATAGCGTGCCAAATAACTCCTTCCGTATATGGAAGTAATATTGTGCGTATACTTAAAGGGTGCTGGAACTGAACCGTGGCATGCCAGACCTCATTGGAAACCAGAAAAATGAAATCTTCCGAAGTCTCGACTGTCGAGAATTGGACAGGTATCGGGTGACTATGTTCTCGACAAGTCACAGCACCCATATACATGCCTTTCAATCGAACACTCAGAGGCGACTTTGCCATGGAAGGCTCTGGTCAGAAGAAAGAAACGCAGAAGATTCTGCTCGCATACTCGGGCGGCTTGGATACGTCAGTGGCAATACACTGGCTGAAAGAGAAGTACGGCTGCGAGATCATAGCCGTGACCGTCGATGTCGGTCAATCTGACGATCTCAAGGATGCGATGAGAAGGGCCAGAGAGATAGGTGCGTCGCGGGCGTGGGTAATCGACGCGAAGAAGGAATTTGCAGATGACTACGTGCTGCCTGCTCTGAAGGCCAACTCACTCTATGAAGGGAACTATCCCCTCGGGACCGCGATCGCGAGACCTCTGATGGTCGCCAAGCTCGTCGAGATGGCTAGGCGGCTCGGCGCGGACACCATCGCGCACGGTTGCACTGGAAAGGGGAACGACCAGGTGAGATTCGAGGTCTCGATAATGGGACTCGCACCTGAGATGAAGATACTCGCTCCGACTCGGGACTGGAAGATGTCCAGGGAAGAGGAGATCGATTACGCCAAGCAGAACAACATACCAATACCTGTCACGTTGGACGCTCCGTACAGCATAGACGAGAGCGTCTGGAGCAGAGCGATCGAATGCGGTGTCCTGGAGGATCCCTGGATCGAACCACCGGAATCCATCTTCGGATGGACAGATGGCATCGAGAAGACCCCGGATCAACCTGCATATATCGAGATCGGCTTCATCGAGGGAAAGCCCGTGACGATGAACGGCACGCGGATGGAGCTGCTGGACATGATAGTCGCCCTCAACGAACTGGCGGGCAACCACGGTATCGGCAGGATAGACCACATCGAGAACCGGCTCGTCGGCATCAAGTCGCGAGAAGTCTACGAAGCGCCTGCGGCCACGGTACTCATCAAGGCTCACCAGGACCTGGAGAGTCTCGTAATGACGAAGGACCTGCATCATTACAAGAAGGTCGTCGAACAGCACTATTCGGATCTTGTCTATAACGGCCTTTGGTTCTCGCCCCTGAAGGAATCATTGGATGCTTTCATCGAGAAGACCCAGTGCAATGTCACAGGCACTGTCAGGATCAAGCTATTCAAGGGAAGCGCGACGGTGGTCGGGAGAGAATCCCCAAACTCGCTGTACAACACGGCGTTGTCCACGTACGATAAGGGAGATGAGTTCGATCATTCCGCCGCCAAGGGCTTCATCTATGTTTGGGGCCTGCCGCTGAAAGTGGGGGCACTTGCCAGGGCAGCCAAGTTGAACGGGAACGGTGTGATGAGTGAATGCGCGGTCAACCAGGAATGCATCCCCGTGTGTAAGTGATGAATTCCTAGAATTCACAGCCTCTGTCAGGTACGACAGAAGGCTCTGGAGACATGACATAGCGGGTAGCATCGCCCACGTCCATGGCCTCGAAGAGGCTGGGGTCCTGACGAAGAAGGAGAAGGACCGCATCATCTCCGCACTGAAGAATCTAGCCAAGGATATCCGGAACGGGAAGGTCTCGTTCGATCCCAGACTCGAGGACATCCACATGAACATAGAGCATTTGCTGACTGAGCGAATAGGGGAGGCAGGTGCGAAGCTTCATACTGGCAGAAGCAGGAACGACCAGGTGGCCCTCGATACGAGGCTGATGGTCCGAGAGACCCTGGTAGCGGTGCTCTCCGAAGTGCTCTCGTTGCAGAGAGCCCTGGTTCTCAAAGCAGTGGAGAACAAGGGCACGATCATGCCTGGTTACACTCACATGCAGCATGCCCAACCCGTGCTGCTTGCTCATCACTTCATGGCACATTTCTGGCGACTCGGACGCGATTGTGATAGGATCATCGATTGTTATCATAGGATGAATGTGTCCCCTCTGGGATCTGGCGCTCTTGCAGGGACTTCGTTCGGGATCGATAGGACGATCGCATCACGATTGCTGATGATGGACGGCATTACGGAAAACTCCCTCGACGCCGTATCGGACAGGGATTTCGTTGCGGAGAGCGCGTTCGCCCTCTCGATGTTGATGATCCATCTCTCATCCTTGTGCGAAGAGCTCGTGCTATGGTCGTCGCAGGAGTTCGCTTTCGTACGACTACCAAAAAGGTTGGCGAGCGGTTCGAGCATGATGCCACAGAAACTGAATCCGGACATACCGGAGCTGATCAGGGGCAAGGCAGGCAGAACCGTTGGTCACCTCGTCGCGATCCTCACCGTACTCAAATCTCTTCCCCTCGCGTACAACCGCGACCTCCAGGAAGATAAGGAGAACCTCTTCGATGTTTTCGACACCGTTGGGGCCTCGCTCCATGCCCTCACAGCCTTCCTGGGAGAGATGGAAATAGATCCGGTGAGGATGAGGGAATCGGCAGAGGCTGGGTTGATGACCGCGACCGACCTCGCCGATTTCCTCACAACAAGGGGAATACCTTTCAGGAAGGCACATGGAATCGTGCGCGAGATAGCGATTGAGGCCGATGGCGATATGGATGAGTTCTTGAAATTGGCCGAGGAGAGGCTTCCAAAGACTGTGAAAGGGTTGAAGTCAAAGGAGCTGGCATTCCTCAGACCGGAACGATCGATCTCAAGACGCGAATGCAGCGGCGGAACCGGCAGCAGGGCGGTCGGGAATCAATTGAGGATGGCAGAGAAGCGGCTGAACTCAACGAAGAAGATCATACAGAGGCTCACCACGCAGGTAGAGGCCGTCAACGCTCTCCTCGACAATTGATCATCTGTGCGAATTGTTCTCCGGCACGATTCTGTCCTCGATGCAAGCGGACAGCACATCGAACGCCAGCATCATGTCCTCTCTGCTGACTATGAAGATCGTATCCGTATAGCAGCTCACAGCCTCGAACAGATTGATCCCCTGCTCAGACAGCATCGAGACTAGGTATGAGAAGGCGCCCCTCGTCTCCTCAATCCTCGCGGGGCTCTTGACGGTGATCTCCGCGATGTTCTGCTTGATCGTGATGATATGGTCTTCCCCAATCGCTTTCACGATGTTCGGCAGGAATTTGTCCTCCGATATCACCGTTATCGCATTGGTGCCCTGGAGGACCTGCATGGTGCTCTTGTCCGACAGGATTTTGCGCACGATCTCCTCAAGGTTCTTCAAAACGATCCACTCGTTCTTCGCCACGACTATGCATATGCGGGTCTTGAGTTCCAGCCGGCTCTCCTCGAACACTCGCATGATATCGCCCTCGCAATCGCTCCTGGCCAGCTTGGCCGCATAGCGCCTGCTGGCCGCGAGGACCGCCTCCTCGTGGGTCACACCCATCTCCTTCATTATGAGCCTCGACAGGGATGAGAAGTTGATCAGGTCCTTGCTGATGCAGTCCCTGATGCTCGGGTGCCTGTCGATATACTTGCGGGTGACCCCCGCTACACTCACCTTGTCTTTGCCGGACTTGTCCATCAGATGGGGCAATCCACAGAGGTCCCCTTAAGCTTTATCTTCGGTCGGTTCTGTATAGTTATCGGGTGGTGGTGTTGTTGATGGTGTCTTTTTCCGATGCCACAAGTATCTCATCGATCGCATGTGTGATGTGCATGCAGCCGCGTGGGGGGATATGTCCATGGCCAGATCCGCCCTTCGATGCTCTACAGAGCAGTCGTGTTCCAGCCGGCATAAACCTGCTGCAGCCAGCCTTCCAGGAAAGGGTGGCAGGGGGGGCTTATGGTTCAGCCCCGGCGCGTTCCAGCATGACGTGGTGATGACCCTCTACGACCCACGAAGGGCGCAAGGTCGGAGCCGAATGGGACGAGTCGGTCGGGCGGTCAAAATGTTCACCACCCGATAATTGACAGAACCTCTTCGGTCAGACCTGCGGACGAATCCGCCTGGTCCCGACAAGCATTAAATATGGACAGTCCATAGGCCCGACCGCGAGCCAACACAACTGCTCCCGTGGTGTAGTCCGGCCAATCATCCCAGCCTTTCGAGCTGGTCACCCGGGTTCAAATCCCGGCGGGAGCACCATGGTCTATCAACCTCGGCAGAACCTTTTCAAGAATAGGAGATCTGAAGGGGTTTGAAGTAACAGAGCGTCACAGCTTCTTAGTGCAGAACCACCAGTCATAGCAGTCGAACTTCGACAGACGCTCCTTCGCAGTCTTCTCGTCCGTGGCGGGCGGTATTATCACTTTGTCACCCAGGAAATCGTTCTTTGGCCAGTTGGCTGGCATCGCGACCTTGTTCTCATCGGACGTCTTCAGAGCCTTCACCGCCCTGAGCACCTCATCCATGTTCCTGCCAATCTCCTGTGGATAGTACATCATCAACCGTATCTTCCCATCAGGGTCGACAAAGAACACCGCTCTGACGGTGTTGGTCCCCTTACCAGGATGTATCATGCCCAATGTCCTAGCTACATTGGCGGACCCGTCAGCAATCACAGGGAACGTTACCTCCACACCCAACTTCTCCTTGATCCACTCGATCCATTTGATGTGCGAGAACACCTGGTCTATCGAAAGGCCGATCAGCTCACAATTCACCTTCTTGAACTCCTCGTGCATCTTCGCGAAGGCGACGAACTCAGTGGTACACACTGGCGTGAAATCGCCAGGGTGGCTGAATAAGACGAACCATTTCCCCGCGAACGCTCCAGGAAGGGTCATCTTGCCATGCGTCGTCTGTACTTCCATCTCAGGGAACTTCTCCCCCAGCAGAGGTATTCCTCTGGTCGATTCATCTTGACAAGTCATTCCATCATCCTCTAGTTCTGCCATCCGCAGTTGCAGTATTATCGTTTTCCCCAAATTCGGCGTATCGCACCGAAGCAATCAGAGAATGAAGAGAAGGTCATGGAACATGCTATGCGGGCAGCGATTCACCCGTTGAGAATCCGAACTCCGACAGAAGACAGTTGGACCAGACTCATTCCGAGACCACTCAGATGACTTGGCTCATCTCACGTTCGATGAGGGAGAAGTCCTTCGGGTCCATGGTCGCCGGGTCCACGGGCACGAACAGGAAGCCTTTGTCCAGCACGATCTGCTCATTGATCAGCTGCACGAACTTGAGCACGCTCTTGAAATCATTCTGGGTGTTGAGATATTCCAGCCCCTCGATTATGACGGCGCCGTTCTCACCTTTGGAAAGGAACTCCCGTATAGACGACGCCAGATGCGCCAGGTTGTTGGGAGAGACGAATTCGACGCCTTTCTGGTCGGTCGCCTTCTGAGGAGTCTCCGTCTTTGTGAGCCATATCACGCTCGCATCGAAACCGTACTTCTTCTTGAGCATGTCAGGATGGGCCCTGGAAATGCAGAGGCCTCTGGCACCGGAGGATACGAGGGAAGAGAACAGTGCGAAGCTCTTCGCGGGTCTTTCCTCTTTCACCACATAGCTCCAACCAGGCATCAGTTCCACACGGTCTTTCCCAGCAGCCTCGGACGTCAGCTCGGGCAAGTCTAACTTCCTGCCAAGAACGCGTTCCAGTTCATCCTTCTTCAGCTTCACTCTCTGGAACATCATCGACTTCTTCGTCTTTGCCATGATCTGGAGTTCTCTGGAAGTATAACCTTTGGTAGAGAGCTTGATAATCTCTTCCCAAGCATCCTGCTGGCCTTCCTCGAACCCTTTGAGGAGCCCTCGGGCATAGTCCTCTTCCTGAGACATCTAGATCATCCACATCCCGATGACGTCCTTATGGGGTGGGCGAACTAATAATCTTTTCTTGACGACTGGCTGGTGGGAAGGATACAAGGGCAAAAACCTTGTACCTGAGGCAGTTATCAGGTCCACTCAAATGAAAAGAAACAAGAACATGCGCGTGAGGGTGAACGCCCGAATAGCCTCCAAGGTCAGGGAGAAGGATCTGATAGATAAGGCCAGGGCGATCATGGATGACCCCCAGATCGTTCTGCCTGAATGCGCGCGCCCATGTGGTTCCTGCCAGTTCAAGAAGACCAAGGTTCACCTCGAACGGGTTGCGAAGTTCAAAGATGACCCGGTCAAGCTCGCTAAGTTGGCCAAGAAAGGCGATAGACTCGCGCGCGCTTGCGCGGCGACCATCGGTCTTGTCCACGAGGAGAAGGCCCCATATCTGGCATCCGCCAAGTATCCCACTGGGACAGTAATGTTCGCCCTGAGAGGTCGCACAAGCAAGGAGATGCTGATAGGTGTGCAGAATTTCGATTCGCCGAAGTGGCGCGTCCTCTCTGTGATTGACCTCGTGAAGAAGAAGGGATTGCATTTCTATTCATACGATGATGAATTCATCTGCACAGGCAAGGATTCGAACCCACCAGAGGAGTATATAGAGGACGCAGCACGCGCTGTCGGTGCTACTAGGCACGAAGCGGACTCGTATCTATGTCCACACATCTCGAGCGAGACCGACCGAATCGAGTTCGGGTTCATTAACTCGAAGTCGGAGGTCGTGGTTTGCGCCCAGTGCGGTGCGAAGAACAAGAACACACTCAGTGTGCTCGCCGAGGGTATGGCCGTACCGAACATACTCCACGAATTCGAAATAACGATAAGGCGGCCTGTCAAGATATTATCTGGAAATGAAAATCTCGAGGATGTCTTGTTCGAAGGCATCGATAATGATCTGCTCGACAAATACTCATCGGGAGAAATAGGTGACAAGGAGCTCATGGAGAGGCATATGGACAATGTCCGTGATGCGCTTGAGAAGAGAAGCGAGCGGATGTACATCATCGGGTCCAAATGCTTCGGACATGATGTGGATTCATTCGTCGCTGAGATGACCGAGGATGAAGTCGAGGCTGATTCGCTCAAGGGCCTGATTAAGGGTATCACGCATCCATTGATCGTCGCGCCCGGCACTACCGTCAACAGCCTTCTTTCAAGATATTGGTCAGAGCACGGCCTGAATGCACTCAAGGCGGTTGTGCCAGATAAGGTCGCGGGCAAGCTATACAAGGACGACGATGAAACGGTGGCGTCCCCCATGAAACTCATCAGGCAGGCCATCAAGAAAGCCGAACATGACGAGGTCAATTCCCAGATACCAGCGTATGAGAAGCTATCACAATACGCGAAATTCACAGATGACACCGTCAGGGCGTACAAGACAAAGGGGGGCGCTGGTGCGAACGCGGTCCTTGACGCGGACACTTCGAACGATCACCGCATGCGCTCGATCGCGCACGCATTCTACCTCGCGATGGGCGTTTCGACCAAATCCTGGAAGTTCACAAACGAGGAGCTCGAGTTCGGCAAGCATCTGTCCGGCTTCGCGGACAAACTCCTGAAAAGCGATGGCATCCAGGAGCATCATGAGGCACTCACCAGATTCATGAAGGAAGCCGGAAGCACGGAAGAGCTCAAGAGGATTTGACCACGCGAGCGTCGAGTACAACATGACTGACGCCTGGTGAGTATGATTTTATCTCCTTGAACCTGAGGACCTCGACCCTATGGTTCCGGGCGGCACTTCTCAGTCTCTGGACAGGCCTGCCAGGTAGAAGCTCGTTAGGACAGGTCTCATGATAATGGATCATGCCGCCGTCCTTGACGAGCCGCATCGCTGTAGGAAGGAATTCGTGAGTGGTCTTCACATAGCCCATGATCACGCGGTCTGCGAAGGCTTCCCCAGGAAGTTCTCTGTTATCCCCAAGGATCGGCTCGACGACCCCTTCGACATCGTTCAGACGCACGTTTTCCAAGAGATAAGAATAGGATATCTCGTTCAATTCGCACGATATGACCTTCTTCGGCCGCTGATTGACGGCCAAAGGCAGCGAGAAATATCCTATCCCCGCGAACATGTCCACGATGGTCTCGCCATTGCACATGATCTCAGACATCCTCAGTCGCTCCTCGACGTTGCCTGATGAAAACATCAATCTGGCGGCATCGAACTTGTAGAGTATACCGTTCTCCTTGTGTATGGTGACCGTATCTGACCCGTGGATCTTCTTCACGACAGGCATCCTGAACATGCCGGTCACCCCACCCGTATCCCTGAGGACCGCCTTGACGCCCAGTACGCGCGCGTATATGTCACCGACCGATGATTCGTGACCATCGAGGGCTTTCGGGAGTCGGATGACGACGACATCGCCGAACTGCTCCCATTTGTCTGGCAACAGGCCCCTGAGCGCGTCCGGGACATCGGCATCCTTGCGTATCGTCTCGATCGGGTCCACCCTGCTCTTTCCTGTCGGAAAATCTAATGAGGTCATCTGCGCACAATGGTTAGCAAGCAATTCCTCATCCGGCTCCTCCAGCACGGGAATGATCACGAAATCGTCCTCCTCGATTATGAGGAAGCGCTTGTCCACGAGGTTGGAACGGGTCAGTTTCAGTCGAATGGCCTCTGCCGATCCCTTGGGTACTCTTACGCCCAACACATCTGAGTCAATATTGAGACGGGTAATTACTCTTTCCCTGTTTTCTGAGAAGACCGAAAACGATATAGTCGGATTCGGACTTCCCAGCTTGAAATGAGAGCGATCTGCGGAGCGTTATCAATCATCATGGCGCTCATCATCGCCCTGCCCAGCATGGCATCCGCGGACATAGACAAGCCAGGCGGCCCTCAGTATGCCAATAACATCTTCTCGGATTTCTCCACGCCGACCGTGGCCCCTGGAGACACATTTGTGTTCTCATTCAACCTGACAAATCCATACGATGACGTCATGGCAGTCATGACTAATGTCAACTTGACAGTCGGGATCTACCGCTATGCCACCCAGGAAGAGGTCACCGATGTCAATCAGGACTTCGAATCGCCGCCCTGCTTCGAGAACGGGGACGTTGAGACATCTGTCATCATCGATGAACTGGACATCGGAGAGACTGAGAGGATAGAACTCGGCATAGCCGTCGGAAAGAGCACGCCACATGGCTCATATTTCTCACAGGCGACATATTTCATCAGGCTGAAGCTATCATTCCTGTTCGAGGGTAATTCGACCCCGGTGATCCTCCAGTCCCGAGGTTACTTCTCGCAGGAGGAGTGGGACGACCTCGTCTCCTTCGACCCTGGCGAGTCCATAATCGATATGACATACATGGAGTCGCTCGGAATCGATGGACTCATACCAGACTCGTCCTTCGGCGTCAAGATCCCGATCCCGAAATGGCCATTGGGAGTGTTGATAGGCGCTTCGTGCGCCCTCGGATTCGGGGCGCTCTACTACTTCGTGTTGGATAACCCTGGCAAATACCCGTCACTTGAGAAGAGATTCTATAAGCTGAGGGGAAAAATGCGCGAGCTTTGGGGCAAGCTTAAGCACATAAGGAGAAAGTGACGAGGGATAGTCGATGTCCCCTCTGTCTCTTATCAGAGACAGCATCTCCGGATCGTCGAAAATCCTGAGCGCTCGGTCCATCTTCTTGTCACTCAGCGATACAAAGACCTTCCTGATTCGGAATGCGCTCGCAAGCTCTCTCCCGAAATCGTCCTTCCACATGCGGTCGTACTTCCACAACTCATCCTCTTGCATTGTGGTCAGGTATCTGCTGGCACATCCCGAGGCCAACTGCGCGCCACGGATCCCAGTGAAGACTCCACCTCCGGATAGGGGCTTCGCATGGCATGCGGCGTCCCCGGCCAATAGTATATTTCCGCAGATAGCAGTCTTCGCGGTCCCTACGGGTATCTTCCCCGCCGATGACGAGATCTTCTTACCTCCTCTGAATTCCGGCCTGGAGAGCAGTTTCTTCAGATAGACCGAAGGGGGGTCATCACTCTTCCAGACACATAGTCCCACCCTCACGAGATCCCCTGCGGGGATCGACCATGCAAAGAATCCTGGAGCGACCTTGTTCCCTATGTAGAGGTTGACGAAATCAGGGTCATGTTCCACCCCGATGAGATCCACCTGGAATCCAGACAGCATGTGCTTCGGCCCGCGAATCCCTGCGGCGGATCTCGCGATGGACCTGTATCCGTCACAGCCGATCAGCACCGTCCCTTCGAATTCCTGTATGTTATTCTCGACACGGGCTTCGACACGGACATGCCCGTCTACCGCCTTGACCGCCCTGACCTTCGCGCCGGTCAATGGTTCCGCACCAAGGTCGACGGAATTGTGGAAGAGACATTCGTCGAACCTGGCTCTGTCAACGACCAACGCTTTTGTATCCCTCGCATCCAGGGTAAGCGTGAATCCCAATGGAGAATGTATCTTGGCGCCCCGGATTTTGTTGATCAGCGACCCTCTCGCGAATTCGGGCATTGCTCTCGGAGTAATCAATCCAGCGCACTGGATAGGAAGACCGGGTGTGTCGTGCTCTTCGATTATCATCACGTCATGACGGTCCGCAAGGCATCCCGCCGCGGTTGAACCCGTAGGGCCTGCACCGATGATCAACACTTCAGAGTGCACGGATTGCCTAGAGCCATCCTATGTATATCAGCATTTTCGACTCGTGTCAGGTTTTTCAGGCGCACTGATTATATCCTCAAACCGCCCAATATGATGATCGTGGACAAAGCTCATTCGTACGGGGAGCAGCTCGATGGAGCCCGCAACCTCATAGAAGTGTTTGAACTGGTGAAGAAAGCAGTGAGAAGGAGCACTGGCATGGAGCGAGGTGGGCTGATGCTTGGCCTGGCGAACCTGGGTGGTGGCCTCGAAGGGTTCGTCGGAGCGTTCTATCCAATCGCGACGAACATAATCGTCATGAACAGCATACCACTGAAGAGGATAGAGGAGACGGAACCCGCGCTCTACAAACCATACGTGTTCCATATATTGCTGCACGAGTACCTGCACACGCTAGGCATCATAGACGAGAACGCGACCAGGACAAAAGTCTATGAGATCTGCGACAATATCTTCGGACCTGAACATCCGGTCACCCAATTCGCAGCGGACCTCTCGGGATTCATACCGAAGCTCGTCTATCCAGCCCATGGATGGAAGCCTCAGGTCGAGCCGCGGATCGAACTTGTAAAAGGTTTCGATCGATCCAGCACCATTCCATATATAGGATGAGCTGCGGGTGTTCGGTCACTTCTTCGGGACGGTCTCCCAATCCTTGAGGAACTTATGGATGCCCTCGTCTGTCAGGTTGTGCTTGATCATCTTCTTAAGGACATCATAGGGGATTGTGGCTATGTCGCAGCCTGCCAGGGCAGCTTCTGTCACATGGACCGGGTGGCGTATGCTGGCTGCGATGACCTCGGTCTCGTAGTCATAGATTCTGTAGATTTCGACTATATCCCTGATCAGATCCATTCCGATGTGGCTGATGTCGTCCAGGCGTCCGACGAAAGGAGAGACATAGGTCGCGCCCGCCTTCGAGGCGAGCAGTGCCTGGTTAGCAGAGAATACCAGTGTGACGTTCGTCCGTATGCCTTCCTTGGAAAGCATCTTGACTGCCTTGAGACCCTCAGCGGTCATCGGTATCTTCACCACGATGTTCTTGTGTATCTTCGAGAGCTCCCTTGCCTCGACGATCATACCCTCTGCGTCCATCGAAACCGCTTCTGCGCTTATCGGACCGTCGACGATAGCGCATATGGCATTGACACGTTCCTTGAAGTCACAACTCTCCTTCGCGATCAGGGAAGGGTTGGTCGTCACTCCGTCCAGGATTCCCCAGCTGTTGACTTCCTTGATGTGTTCAAGGTTCGCCGTATCTATGAATATCTTCATTTCTGGACACCTCACTTCTTCCTCTTCAGAACATCATGAGCCGCCTCGACTATGTGCTCCACAGTCAAGCCGTACTTCTCCATCAGTTCGTTGCAGGAACCTGATTCCCCGAACGTGTCGGGTATGCCAACCCTCTTCATAGGCACATGGAAGTTCTCCACGAGGCACAACGCCACCGCGCTCCCCATGCCCATAATGACGGAATGTTCCTCAGCGGTCACCACTCCGCCAGTCTCCCTCGCGGCCTTGACGATGGTCTTCTCATCGAGGGGTTTGATCGTGTGAAGGTTTATCACCCTGGCATCGACCCCGTGCTTGGCTAGCTCCTCGGCCGCCTCGAGACATCTCGACACCATGATCCCGCATCCTATGAGCGTGACATCCTCTCCGTCACGCATGACCGAAGCGTTCTTCATCTCGAAAGTGGCATTCTCGTCCGTGAGCGTTGGCACGTCGGCCCTGCCCATACGGACATAGACTGGCCCTTTCGTCTTCGCGATGGCTTTGATGACCTTGTAAGTCTCCACCGAATCGACCGGAACGATGACCGTCATGTTCGGAAGCACTCTCATCAGGGCGATGTCCTCGATTATCTGATGGGATGCTCCGTCCCCGCCGACTGTGATACCAGCGTGGGATGCGACAATCTTGATGTTCAGCTGAGGATACGCGATGGATTGCCTAATCTGGTCGTAACATCGACCAGTGCCGAACACTGCGAATGTCGATGCGAACACGGTCTTTCCGGATGCAGCCAGACCGGCTGCGGTATCCATCATGTTCTGTTCGGCTATGCCCACATTGAAGAACCTCTCGGGGAATGTCGCGGCGAAATCGGATGTCCTCGTAGAGCTCGACAGGTCCGCATCCAGCACCACTATGTCGCTCCGCTCCTTGCCCAGCTCGACAAGCGCGCGACCATATTGTTTCCTCTGGCTTTCCGTCTTCCAGGTCATTCGACCGCCCCCAGTTCCTTCATGGCCTGATTGAATTCATTCTCGTCAGGGGCTTTGCCGTGGAAGTGGAGCGCACCCTCCATGAAGCTGACGCCCCTGCCCTTGATTGTGTGACAGATTATGACCGAAGGTTTCCCCTTGACGCTCTTCGCCTCGTTCGTCGCCTGTATGATCTCCTTCATGTTGTGACCGTTGATCTCGATCACATGCCAGCCGAAGGCCTTCCACTTGTCCGCGAGCGGCTCGATCGACATTATCTTCTCAGTGGGCCCGTCCAGTTGGAGCTTGTTTCGGTCGACATATGCGATGACGTTGTCAAGTTTGTAATGGGATGCCAGCATAGCAGCTTCCCAGTTCTCACCCACATCCATCTCTCCGTCTCCCAGGGCCACATATATCCTGTAGAGTTTGCGGTCCAGCTTCGCCGCGAGGGCCATGCCGTTCCCTGCCGCAAGACCGTGGCCGAGGGATCCCGTGGACATCTCGACACCCGGCGTCTTTCGCATGCAGGGATGGCCCTGCAACCTGCTCCCCATCTTCCTAAGCGTCAGGAGCTCGTCGACCGGGAAATAACCTGCCTCGGCAAGAACCGCATACAGGGCTGGTGCCGCATGGCCCTTGCTGAGCACGAACCGGTCCCTATCCGACCAATCAGGGTTCTTCGGATCGTGCTTCATGATGTGGAAATACAACGCGACCAGGATGTCCGTGACCGACAGGGATCCGCCGGGGTGCCCTGAGCCCGCCTCGTATATCATACGTATTGAATGCCATCTGACCTTCTTCGCAATCGATTCGAGTTCCGCGATGAATTCGCCGTCGTAAACTTCCACTCGAGTCTCCTCCTGGAGAGCGTCCGCCAGTCGCATGCGGGATATCTGTCGTCCTAGTTTAAACTATTCGGATGGAATAGCAATCATCATGACAGGATTCTGACGCGCCGTCCTTCCAGTCGCAGCTTTCCCTGAGCGAACAACTGTATAGCTCTGGGCAACAGTCGATGCTCTTCCTTGAGCACTCGCTCCTGCAACATCTCGGGCGAATCATCCTCAAGGACAAGTACTGCCTTCTGGAAGATGATGGGACCACCGTCGATATCCTGACTGACGAAATGTATCGTGCATCCAGAGAGTTTGCATCCATAATCCAGCACGGCCTTGTGTACATTCAGTCCATGCATGCCCATCCCTCCGAAGGAAGGCAGAAGCGCGGGATGGGTGTTCATCAGTCTGCCCGCGTATTTGTTGATCATGGTCGAGGTGAGCACTCGGAGATATCCAGCCAGGACCACGAGATCGACCTTGTTCCGATCGAGACACTCGATGATGTCAGTCTCGTGCTCCTCTCGCGACACCCCCTTGCTGGGGAAGCAGAATGCATCGATCCTGTGCGTCCTCGCCCGTTCCAGGGCGGGAGCGTCGGGCTTGTTGGATATGACAACGACGACATCACCGTCTATCTCGCCGTTCTCGCAAGAATCTATTATCTCTTGGAGGTTGGTGCCTCCACCCGACGCGAGCACACCAATTCTTAGCCTTCTCATGAACATGCCACCTACAGGGTAAGACGCGGTAAGCTCATCATCAGACCCTCACGGACCATGCACAGACAATTCCCGAACCAATATTCATCAGTCACCGCTTTCAATCCTTGGGGCTAGCAGGTACCTGACCGCGCCCTTTCCCCCAGCGATAGTGAACTCCATCTTTACAGGGAAATCGTTGCCCAGGTGCAGCACCACATGGGTTCCCGAAGAGACGGCCTTCAGCATGTTGGAGAAATACTCCAATGGGAACAGGCTCCGAACGCTCGAAGGAGATTCCAATGACACCAGATCCTTCTTCGATTTCCTGAAATGGACTTGGTCCATGTCGCCCTCGCAACTCATCTCGAACCCATCGGGGTTGGCAATGAGAGCGATATGATCGGAGACCGTCTCGCTCGCACGTATTCCATGGATCAGATCCTCGCCTTTGATAGTTATGATGGCATCGAGCTTGAGGTTCGGCACCTTAGGGTCGCTCATGCCAGTCGTGTCGATGAGGCTCATTCGCCTCGTGATGTCACCCACCACGATAATCAACCTGCGCTTGTCCTCGTCATGCTTCAAGTCCACAATGTCATCGGATTTCGCCAGCTTGAGAAACTGTGCGAGCTTGTCTATGTCGATGCCGATCTCGGTTTCGTCTGCCTTGAACTCCTCAAAGGCGTCCTTCCCAAGCGAAAGATCGACCATCGCTATGTGGGCGGGATCGACTGCCCTGAGTGTCAGGCCGTCAGCGTTCACACTGAATTTAGCTTCATCCACGAGACTGGAAACGACATTTACGACTTCCTTCAAGACTTCAGCTCTGGCTTTCGCCTGGAACATTGGCCCCCCTTCCGTATCTACCTGTAACCCATCAGCGTTTTAAAAACCTTTTCGCGACATCCAGACTAATACTCTCTCCAAGAGTGAGAGCATTTCGTGCATCTGTATATCCTGGTTGCAGGTTCATCGGCTGCCCGGGTCTGCCTGAGCACCCAATAAGCGGTCCTGTTGCCGCATTCAGAGCACTCGATATCAGTTGTCGGAAGCGTCCCAGAGATCTCGCCAAGTACGGCCATCTCCCTGTCGCGGGATTTGTGAGTGATGACTTCCTGATCCTCGGTAGGCGTTATCTCGGCTCCGCATTTCCTACAGACCAACTTGCCGTCCTTGTTCGGAAACAGCAGAGCTCTGCAATTCTTGCAGAACATCAAATCCGCTCCAGCATCCCGAAGACACTTCCCATTATGGATAACCGAAGCGGTGTTTGGATAAAAAAGTTGCCTTGAAACGGAACGCCTTGTGATTGGTATAGCTCAGATTGAGTCCCAGTGATTAGAAGACGGTTTGTGTACCTTTGGCTGCTGATGCGGAAGTTCAGGCACTTCTGAATCGTTCAATTCATGATGTCGAGATGGCGAGCGATTCGGTCTCTGATACATTGGAGGATAGGACTTTCTGCCCCACTCGGCATCAATGACCTTACGCGCCTTCTTTATTGACCGTGTGTCCCCGGGCACGAACCTCTGCGCATTACGTGGGGCGGGTCTTTGTGCAGGAACAGTGCGATCGCCCTCGTCCTCTGGCATCCTTAGCCTTCGGGCAGATGAATAACTCTGATTCGCGCGCCTCTGGGCTCTCACCCATGGATCAGACTTTCGCTGATGCGGCTTCCTCTCAGCCCTGTGCTTCGTCCTCTTCGCTGTCGCGCGGCTGAATGTCGCTGGCTCATCCTGATATACATGACCAGGGAGCATGGGCGCCGCCGCGGCAGCTCTTCCATGGTAGTCGCCCTCGCCGTACCTCATCGGGACTGCGCCATCCCAGTGCGACGCACGGGCGGCTGCGAGATGGCCCTGCTGCGCCATCTGATGATCTCTGGACCAAGGGAACATTGCGCTGAACATGTGCGCCAAGCTGTGGTTCGGCGTCGCATAAGATGGGAGTTGCTGCGGTTGTTGGGCGTTGTCAGCAACCAAGACGGTGGTGTTGGACATCATCGAACCGGAGTTGAACTCGATCTCTCTCCGGTTCTGCTCCGCAAGTATTCCACCGACATATGCGAAGGCGACAGTCAGGATGTATGTGTTGATACCGTAAGCGCTCGCACCTGAGAGCGTATCCACGAAAGCCCCTATGTATTCAGATGAGAAGTGGACATATGGTGAGAAGAATGGGATGCTCTCGCTCAGAGATACGCCTATCGCGGCCGGTGCGATTGCCACTCCGAAGAAGTGCGACGGAAAGAAGCCACTGTCGAAGCCAGTCATAACGACATATAGACAGATGACAGGCATGATGGACGCAGCGACGCCCTTCCAAGGGCCACCTGCCCTCCTGCCTCCGACATATCCGGCAATCATCTGGCCGAACATCGGGAGCCACCAGAGGATGAGCGATAGTATCAGCACGTACTTCGATGCGCTCCAGAAGCTGTATACAACATTGCTGGACTTGAACCTCTTGCCTTCGTGGTCGTGATCGTAAGATGCGAGTTTGTATGGGACGCCTCCTGATTGAGGCGCATTTTGCACATCTTGAGCATCCTTTCTGCCGATCCCAAATACCATGCCCATCCCTTCGAGTCCGACATATGTCAGACGATTCATGATATGTATGTTATCGTATTTATTACTTTTCGGAGACTGGTATTCGTGAACCGAGTGTCCGACACGAATGCCATCGGCATTCATGCGTAGACATTCCTTCATGGAATCTCATTGATTGAGAATAGACTGTGAGATTGACGTCGCCAGCGTATGCGCGCGCGCGATGACTCGATCAAAACCACATTTACTATCAATCTCGATAATGGAGATAGCCAACTTATATATGCACGGATTCTTTTTCACTGGTGAGGCGAACAGGCTAAGACTTGTTTGTCCACGATGTAAAGGCAGGTCATGAGATGGCGAAAGTTCTTATTGTTGAGGACGCACCGTTCATCAGAGAGATGATACGCGATATTCTCGAATCTCACGACCATGAGATTGTGGGAGAAGCCGCAAATGGTCTTGAGGCCATTGAGAAATTCAAGGCGCTTAAGCCAGACGTAGTCCTAATGGACATATTGATGCCAGGCATGGATGGGTTATCAGCGATCGTGAAGATCATGGAACTCGATGCGAAGGCGAGGATAATTGTCGTCAGCGCACTGGTCAAGGAAGCTTTGAGAAAGGAAGCCATGAGGGCCGGTGCGGTCGATTTCGTTGCGAAACCTTTCCAGGTAGAGCGGTTGCTTGAGGCCGTCCGTGCTGCAACCACGGCATGATGTAGTTGTCCACTAGCACCTGCAGGGACAGCCATGAATCCAATGTCGCTTGAGGCGACAGCAAGAGGTATCCCCCGATGGTAGATCTTATCTGGATTGGCTCGGTCGGCGCAGGGGCGATATGCCTTGGTGCAGGAATGCTCGGGTGGATGAAGAACCCTCAGTCCAGGGCGGCCACCGTTTTCATGCTTGCAATGATTTTCGTTTTCGTATCGATGACGACGAGCTCGCTCTTCACCCTGATCGATAGCGACCAGAAGGATACTGCGGATTCGATCGCTAAGACATCATTGATTGCGCTCCTGCTGGCACAGACGTTCCTCTGGGAGATAGGAATCGTCTTCCCTGTCGACAGGACGATACGCATCAAGCCACCCAACTTCGCGGGCGCAGCCATGATCGTGGGCGTAATCATCGCAATCGCCCTAGGCCTATTGGCGACAGTCGACTACAGCCATGGCAACACAGTGATCTTGGATCCGACGGGTTTGAGGATAAAGGTGGCGTACACCGCAACAATGGTCATCCTCGCCACAGCTCTCGTCCTTTATTCCATGGACAGGGAGAGCGAAGCGCAGCAGCAGTCGGGCATCAGATACCTGCTCGGACTCTGGATATTCGCGATCAGCGGAATCCCCTACGCAATAGATGTCCTCAGCAATTCGTCGATGGATTTCGTGCATAGCACACTCGCTCCAGTGACCTTGGTAGTCGGCACGGCCCTGTCGGGGCTGATCTTTGCATTCTCAATCGCCAGGGGACAGATGGTGATGAGGACGGCTCCGGTCCAGGAAGCCATGTTATCGAGCTCCAAGGCATCATTCAAACTGCTCCACAGGCATGTATACCTGATAGAGGAGGAGAAGCCTGACTTCACGTTCAAGATGTTCACTGACATCCTGAAGCGCAGATGCTTCGACTGCGAGAATGATGACAGCTTCCCGTGCGAGAGCATAGAGTGCAGCACGTGCAGACTGCCTTGTCCATGCAGAGAATGTTCGAAGTACAGGAACAGGGCGCAAGGGTTGATAATCACCAGGCAATTCCCAAACGATGTGCGGTCCGGGCATTTCATACAGACGACGCCGATAATCTGGCTCTCGACGGTGGCTGGCAATGACAACATGGATCCGGCGAAGATGAGCCTGTTGACCGACCTACTCACAAACTTCATGGAGAAATCATCGAACGGGGTCGTCCTGATGGACGGGATTGAGTACCTCGTCACGAGCAATGATTTCGCGCGAATGCTGAAGGCAGTCGACAGATGGACGGAGACCGCAATGACGAGCGAGTCCAGGCTATTGATCTCCGTGGACCCGAGGGCCTTCTCCGATAGGGAACTGGCACTGCTCGAAAAGAACAAAGAGGTCGTCAAGCCGTCGGAGGATGACGGTCTGGACGCAGTAATGGACAGAGGATTTTGAGATTGTGGTCCCGACTCCCGGATTTGAACCGGGGACCTGCTGATATCAGCGACTGAAATCGGTCGTACCGATATCCATACTACAGTCAGCCGCTCTAGCCAGTCTGAGCTAAGTCGGGTTCTCGACGTCCAGAGGGACGCGTTTGGGCACCTTATTATGAACTCTATATAAAGTGTTTTTCTGAAGAATCATATTCCGAACGATCATAGAATCGACCCGATTCTCAAGTCATTACCAAAAGACTAAGTTTTATATATTTACAACTTTATAAGGGATTTGTCCGACGCTTGTAAGGCATAAGAGGTACAGAAGGCGTCGCGAGGGAGACAGTAGCGGGGCGATCAACATGGAGCCTGAAACTGAGAAGATCACCATCCGCATACCAGAGCGGCATCTACGTGCTCTCGACTTCCTCGTTGGGATAGACGATTTTCCCTCTAGGTCCGAGGCGATAAGGGTCGCCATCAGGGACCTGATATATGCCAGGATGGAGCTCGTGATGGACCGCATGAAGAAACTGGAACATGCGGAACAAACACTCGCAGAAATGAGACAATTCGAGGAAAAGTATCT
Organism: Thermoplasmata archaeon; assembly: GCA_014859835.1. Lineage (GTDB taxonomy): Archaea > Thermoplasmatota > Thermoplasmata > UBA10834 > UBA10834 > UBA9653. The sequence continues at coordinate 46,570 of JACZKW010000013.1, forward strand.
GAAGAAGTAGTCAGAAACGGGATGGGATGCACTCTAACTACCCTTTTTCAGTGTCTCAGAATTAGGATTACCTCCCCCCTTTTTTTTATTTTGCCATATAGCTGGCAAGCTGGACGAAATGGGCAGGATAGAATCAGCCGATGTAGCCCAGATCTTCCTTTCGAGGCTCGGATGTCGGCTCAGCCTCGCGGAGCTTCGATGTGATCTGGTCTATCTGTTTTGCCCTGTCCTCAAGGGCAGAAAGATCGATCGTGAAACCCAATGTCTTCGATAGCACATCCAGGACTGCCTGGGCCGCCTTCGGGTCCACGAAGTATCCTGATGTCTCCCC
>JACZKW010000115.1:0-1743 GCA_014859835.1 Thermoplasmata archaeon
AGATCGCGCCAGGCAAGGCTCTCCACGGAGAGCAGTGCGGCGTCGGCTCAATCATGATGATGTATCTCCACGGAGGGGATTGGCAGCGCATAAGGGAAGCCCTCCGGCTGATAGGTGCCCCGACAAGCGCAGAGGAGCTCGGAGTCACCAGGGAGCAGATCGTCGAGGCCCTGGTCCATGCCAACGAGATACGTAAGGACAGGTACACCATCCTGGGAGATAGAGGTCTGACGCCCGACGCCGCAGAGCGCCTTGCGAGGATAACTAAGGTAATCTAACGGAGGGTGTCCGACATGGTATTGGTCACAGTCGTAGGCAGGCTTCAGTGTAAGGAAGGGTTCGAGTTCGTCTTCAGCGGACCCTTGGCGGAGTGCAAGGAATGCAAGGTGAGGAACGTATGTTTCCACCTCGATGAGAACCGCAGGTACAGGGTCGTCCAGATAAGGAATGTCGAGCACGAATGCAAGATCCACGAAGGAGGCGTTCGCGTCGTCGAGGTGGAGCGGGTACCGACGAAGGCGGCCCTCCCCACGAAGACCGCCCTCGAGGGGGCGATGCTCACATTCGAGCCACGCGGTTGCATCAACGTGGGCTGTCCGCATTATAGGTTGTGCCAGCCCCTCGGCGTGGTCAAGGGGATGCGCTTCAAGATGTCATCCGTCGGGTCCAAGGACATGGACTGTCCAGCGGGTGAGCGGCTGAAGGCAGTACTTCTCGAGTGAGCCGATGCTCAGGTACGCCCTGCAGTCCGCCGCCTAATGACCGCGAAGACAGCCAACACCACGATCACCGGTATGACGAGCGACCCGAACTCCGGTATCGCATCGTCGAGGACCGTGACTGTGACCGTGCTGACCGCGTAGTTGCCCGATGCATCCGTGACATTGAGAGTAATCGTGTATATGTCCGGTATCAGGAATGTGAAGGACGGCGAGACACCGTAGAGTTCCCTCTCAGCCCCGTCGTAGACAAACTCCCAGGTATAGCCAGTTATCATGTCGTCGTCGCTCGAGCCAGAGCCATCGAATACGACGAGTCCCCCGACGTTGACCGTGATTTCACCACCCGCGTCGGAGATCGGCGGAACGGTGTCCGGCAGCACCTCGAACGAGTACAACGTGTACGGAGCGTAGCTGGGGGACGTCGCCAGCACACCCGAGGTGTCTCGGGCGGAGATGTAGTATTCGACTTCCGAGCCCGTGGGCACAGACGGCAGTGCGGCGACGAAGGTGTCCGTCTCCGCCAGGCGATCCATGGACTCCGATGACCACGAACCTCCGTCGACCCTGTACGCGACCTCTGGGGACGATTCGCTGACCCCGCGCTCGGCGGTCATCTCCGCCTCGATAGAGAATCCAGCGCTGGAGAACGTGGAGTCCGGCAGCGGGTCATGTGAGATGTCCAACGCAAGCTCCTCCCGGTCGCCAGATATCTCGATCGCAAGCATGAGCGCGGGAATGTTCTCGGATATCAGTTCCAAGACCGCGTCCTCATCGTCAGGGTTGAATCCATCGAGATTGCCGCCGATCTCGAACAGGAAGACGTAGATGTTAAGGCTCCCGTAGAGCCAATCCAGTGAATCGCCAGTGGTGGGGTAGAGGCCGACGGACTGGTCCGCAGTGTAGCCGTTGATGGCGGCTAGTTCCGCGCCGATCCTGGAAAGGTCCTCGTCGTCAGCGGTGGTGTTTGCCGTATATCCCCACGGCCACATGACCAGGTCGCCGTAGGTGTGTAGGTCCACGG
>JACZKW010000014.1:0-25060 GCA_014859835.1 Thermoplasmata archaeon
CTCCTGGACCAGGCACAACAAGCTACGGGCGAGAACAACACCTCGGAGGCGTTCCAGCTCCTCATGGAAGCAGACCAGAGGATCCTCGGGGTTGAGGATTCGCACAAGAAATTCATAGACATATCGATAGCTGCAGAAAGCGCCATAGAGATATTGAAGAGAATCGGAGTATCGACAGGCGAATCGGCGAGATTGCTCGCACTCGCGGACCTGGAGAGGGACAAGGACTACGATTCTGCAATCGAGTTCGTCGCAGAAGCCCTCGATTCCGCGAAGAGTACCATAGAATCACATTCCCCGAATATCACTGGGACTATAGACTCGCCCGGACTTCAGGAGGATGCTGAAGGGGACGTCGACATCACACTCAAGAACATCGGTAATGTCCTGGCCAAGGAGATCACGATGCAGCTATCGGGACAGTTCGAAGCTGTGGACGCCCCCAGGATCGGAAGCCTGAACCCCGGCACAGACATATTAGTCAGGGCCAGGATAGTCCCTCATGCGTCAGGAGAGTTACCGATAAGGGTGAACATCACCTGCAAGCGGCACTTCGACGGTAGCCTCCTGAACTTCGAGTTAGATGGAAAGGTGAGCGTCTTCTCTGCCGGTCCTCCATACACGATCGGCCGCGCAACTGAAACGACCAAGTGCGCTCACTGTCAGGGCAGGGTCAAATCAGGATTCGAGATCGTCACATGCAGATGCGGGAGCAACCTGCATCTCACCTGCGCCAAGCGAACTGGACAATGCCCCGTCTGTTCACAGAAGTTCTCATTCTAGGCCGAACCTGCAACCCTGGCGTTGGATATTCTGAACGCCGGTGTCCTTACCCCGAAGTAGTCCTTGCTCTCCTTGCCGATCATGTCGATCCGCGAGAGCATTTCTATCAAGCTTATTCCGACGGTTGATTGGCGAATCGATGGCCCTAGCGCGCCATCCTCTATGACATAGCTCTCCATCATCAATCCAGAGAACTCGCCTGTGGCAAGGTTCGGGTGGTCGAAGGTGACCCTCAGATAGACGCCCCCGTCGCTCTCCTTGATCATCTCGTCCATGTTCGAGCTACCACTCTTGACAACCAGGTTGGATGTGGATATCGATGGCGGGTGTCTGTAACTCCATACTGCGCCGCCTCTGGATGAATTTCCTGTGCTCTCGACCGAGTCTTTTCCAGCAGTATACGAATCATATAGGTACGAGGATAGGCGACCGGAATCCACCAGAGTCGTCGGCCTCGCGACTGTGCCCTCTCCGTCGAACGATGTGCTCCCCACAGCCCATTGCAGCAGTGGATCATCCACGATCGTGATAGATTCAGACCCGATCATCTGACCCATCTTTCCCGTAAGATAGCTCCGTTTGCGCTGAACAGCTTCGGCGTTCGTTCCTCCACCAATCGCGTCAGCTAGTATCATTCCGGCAGCGAGCGGATCGACCACGATTGCGTAATCGCCCGTCTCGACCTTGGTCTGCCGGAGGCCATTTATCGCATGCTCTCTGGCGCTAAGGCCGGCGCTGTCCAACTGGCTGAGATCCAGACGGCGTGAAGAAGAACCATCGAACCCTGAGAACATGGTCGAATTTGAGCGAGCCACTGCCTCAGCGAATACATCGAACGAAGACATCTCCTGTTCGACCACCAGCCCATGGCTATTCGCCAGGGAGACTTGGCAAACGGACATCCCTAGACCAACCATGACGGATGTGATCCTCTTGTCGTCTCCGGCCACATCCGCGACTCGCGAGATCATCTCTACACCTGCATCGGGTGTTATATCCGCGACCTTCGGGTCGAACAGTCCAGATATGATCTGTGGTTTGGATGGGTGTGGCAGACCTCTGAAGTCGGTGTCTGCAGTGCCAGACTTTGCGAGGGAGACTGCCAGTTCGGCGGTCTTCTTGATCGAAGCTGGTTCATGGTCGGTGCAGAAGGCGAATCCAGAGGAGCCGCCGCTGATCGCGCGGATGCCAACACCTGGGTCGATGGACGAACTGGCCTGCTTCACGGAACCCCTTTCGATCTCGACGGATATGGAATTGGTCTGAGCGATAATAACATCGCATTCGTCAGCGCCTAGCCTCATGACTGCCTTGACCGTCTCCTCAGATAGATATGCCAAAGTCATATCATCGCCTCCTAAGTAAGTCCTCCGACAACGACCTCGTCTATCCTCATGTGCGGCCCACCATCGGTGGTCCGTGCGGATTGGCCGTTCTTCCCGCAATATCCAGGATCGGTCATCTTGAAATCATTGGCCAGACCAGACACATGTCCCAAAACCTCCAAGATAACGCCGGAGAGGGACGCGTCCCTGTATCTCTGGCACAACTCACCCTTCACAATCTCATATGCCTCGTCGCACTTGAACATGAACTGTCCTTTGGATGGCTCGACGTAGCCATATTGTGCACCCTTGATCAGCAGGCCGTCAGGAGTGTCCCTGATCAGCTCCTCCCTGTCCCAATCGCCGCCTGCGATGTAGGTGTTGCTCATCCGTATGATCGGAGGGCTGCCATAATTCTCAGATCTAGCCGATCCATTCGGGGGGATGCCCATCCTGCTACTAGTCTCGAGGTTGTGCAAGAATCCTTTCAGGATACCGTTCTCAATGAGCACATGCTTCGATGACGGCACTCCTTCCCAATCATACGAGAAATATCCGAACGAACCCTCGACCCGAGGATCATCTATCAGAGATATCTCATCACTCGCGACCTTCTCCCCGATCCGTCCTTCTAGCACGGAAGCGCCCTGCAGTATGGCATCGGCCTCGCATGCATGACCGAAGGCTTCGTGTGCGAGTAGGCCAGTCATCACATTATCAAGTATGCAAGTGAATTTGCCCGCCGGTGTCGGCTTGGAGTCCAAAAGGCGCAGAGCCTGTTCCGCTGCGGTCCTCCCGATGGCGATCGAGTCCTCCTTGCGCATCAGTTCATAACCTCCAACGGAGCCTACCGAATGATGCCCTCTCTGGATCACCTCGCCATCCTTAGCCCAGGCAGAACACGCACCCAGAATCCAGGTGTCCTCCGTCCGGAGAAGGGTCCCGAACGAGTTCGCAACGATACGAATCCCTTCGAAATCATCGTATCTAGCATTGGTGCTCGTTATCTTGGGATTGATGGATTTCATCGACTTGTCAAGATCCATGACGAATCCTACTTTCTCCTCGACTGAGATCTCACCAGGTCGCTCGTCGCATCGATAGACCTCGGTGGCGTGTTCGGCCTTTCCGGATTCGATCTCGAACTTGATCTTGGCCCGACTCTCGGCGACCTTCGCCATTCTGACCGCTGATTCGGCAGCCAGCCGCAGAGATTTCAATGAGAGGTCGTTGGTGACAGAAAATCCCCAAGCTCCACCCACGAATGCACGTACGCCACATCCCTTCGAAAGACGAGCAGTCACGGTCTTCGTCTTGCCGTCCATGACAACGATGTTCGTTCCTTGGGAATCCTCAATTCGAAGATCTGCGAACTGGGCTCCCAGATCTGTAACGTGATCGATCGTCTTCTGTGCGAGATCCTCCATGTCATACCCCATTCGAGATGGCGGCGTAATACTTCCTCGGAATTCAACCTATCGCCGTATCATGCCCTCTGAAATCCGCATGTGTGTTCGACCGTATCGACGAACACACCATCCAATATCATGCGGGCGACAGATTCGATGTCTTCCGATAGCGACCGGTCCTTGTCCAACCTGGACACCTTGGACCTGAGCAATGATCGGACCTCCTGTATGGGTGCACTGGGAGGTGCGGAGATGAAATCGAGCGCCTGCGCAGCAGCAATCATCTCGATGGCGACCACCCTGCTGACGTTCTCCACGATCGTCCTTGCCTTCCATGCAGCGATCGTACCCATGCTATTGAAGTCCTCCTGGTTAGCACTGGTAGGGATGGAGCTCGCGGACGCCGGATGCACCAGGACCTTGTTCTCAGATACAATGGATGCTGCGACATACTGCGTCACCATCATGCCGGAGCTGACTCCACCGTGCTTAGTTAGGAATGGAGGAAGGCCGCTCAGTTTGTGGTCGACCAGACGTGCCACACGCCTCTCGGAATAGCTTCCCAGCTCATGCACCGCAAGACCCAGGAAATCCATAGCCAAGGCCAATGGTTGTCCATGGAAGTTGCCACCAGAGATGACCGATCCGTCCTCCGGGAAGAACAGCGGGTTGTCAGTAGCGGAATTCAGCTCCACGCTTATCACATCGTCAGCATACCAGATCGCTTCGAGACTGGCCCCTATCACCTGCGGGATGCATCTGAGCGTGTACGCATCCTGGACCTTCGAACAATGCTTGTGGGAAAGCATGATCTCGCTACCTTGCAGCATCGACACCATGTTCCCAGAGACTCGTACCTGGCCGGGATGAGGCCTCACCTTGGACACACGAGGGTCGAACGCCATCGATGTGCCCTTGAGAGCCTCTAGGGACATAGCAGCGGCTATCTGCGAATTGTCAACCAGAGTGGATGCGTCATTGACGGCGAGCGCGCCGATGCCGCCCATCGCTTGCGTCCCGTTGATTATGGATATCGCCTCTTTAGGCTCGAGAGAGATAGGCTCCAAACCCCGTCTGCTAAGAGCATCGATCCCAGGTTCCGGGCCGTTTCCGGCATCAGCCTCGCCCTCGCCAACCATGACCAGTCCCAAGTGTGCGAGCATCGTGAGATCCCCGCTCGCGCCCACCGAGCCTTGACGTGGTATCAATGGATGCACCTTGGCGTTCAGCATCTTGGACAGCATCTCTGGCAGGTCCGGCCTTATGCCTGAGAAGCCTTTGGACAGCGCATTGGCCCGAAGCAACATGATCGCACGGGAGACCTCGACCGGGTATCTCTCGCCCACACCACAGGCATGGCTGCGGAGGAGGTTGAGCTGGAGCGATTTCAGGTCCTTCTTGGATATCCTGGCGTTGACCAGGTCCCCGACGCCCGTGTTCACCGCATATATCGTCGCTCCCGCCTCGATGAGTTTCTCGAGCGCCTTCCTGCTGGAGATCATCCTGTTCCGGGATTCTTCCCCGATCTGAACAGGCGTGAACCCTCTAGCTACCCTCACGACTTTCTCGATGGTAAGACTGTTACCATCGATGACCACAGGGCCAGTGCCCTCATCCGCGTTTTTTACCATCTCAAGACCGCCAGGTGATGTGCTGCAGTGATGAGCATTTGTGCACCTTAAACTAACGGCTCATCCCTTCTCATCGCGCACGGGCACGAACTTGTATCCATAATGGATGACGCCCGCGGACCCTTCCTCACTGAGCTTTCTGAGCACGGTGCGGACCCTGGCCCCTATCTTGAGGTCGCAGGCGTCACAGTCGATCACTTGACCGGTGATCTTCGGACCCTCGTCGAGTTCCACCATGGCCACGAAGTACGGCTTCAGCGTAGCCCTCTCATCGATCCCTTCGTGCACCTCGGAGAACGAGAATATGGCACCTTCGCCCTTGAACTTCAACGGCTCGATCTTGCCCACGCTCTTCCTGTGGCAGATCGGACAGATGGCCCTGGGCGGGAAGTAGTTCTTGCCGCAGCTGTTGCACTTTATCCCGATCAGATTGTACCTGCTAGGGTTCTGCCTCCAGAATCTGGGTGCTGTTGCCATCCTCAAGACCTCCTGAATATGTGTACTATCACAGTCGCGCCAGTCCCTCCGACGTTGTGGGTCAGACCGACCGACGCATCCTTGACCTGTCGCTTCCCAGCCACTCCTCTCAGCTGGGTCACGACCTCGACTGCCTGCGCAAGGCCCGTAGCACCAATCGGGTCGCCCCTGGCCTTCAGACCCCCAGAGGTGTTGATGGCGATCTCTCCATCGAGCGCGGTCCTGCCATCCTCGGTCGCCTTTCCACCCTCGCCCTTTTTGAAGAATCCGAGATCCTCTATCGCGAGTATCTCGCTTATCGTGAAGTTGTCATGGACTTCTGCCAATTGGACATCCTTCTGCTCAAGACCTGCTCTCTTGAACGCCTTCTTCGCGGCTATCCTCGTGGCGTCCATGGTGAGTATGTCGCGCCTGTGGTGGAGCGCTAGAGTGTCGCTCGCCTGTCCTGAACCTATGATCTCGACCGAGGTCTCCACATACTTCTTCGCATCGTCCAACGGACATAGTACGACCGCTGCCGCGCCATCTGAGCTGGGAGAGCAGTCGAATACGCGCAACGGGTCCGCCACGAGCGGCGATCTGAGGACTACATCCCTGTTGATCTCCCTCTGGAACTGGGCCTTCGGATTGAGCGAACCGTTCTTGTGGTTTTTCACCGCGACATCCGCGAGCTGCTCCCTGGTCGTGCCGTACTCGTGCATGTGTCTTCTCGCTATCAGGGCATGAAGACTCGCGAAAGTGGCACCCAGCTCCGTCTCCCATTCCTGGTCCGATGCGGAGGATTGGATCATCGAGGATGCGATGTCGCTGACATCCATCATCTTCTCGGCACCACCGACTACGACGATATCGTGAAGCCCGGACGCGACCGCCATGAAGCCTTGCCTGAGGGCGAGTCCACCGGATGCTCCAGCTGCCTCCACCCTGGTAGCAGGGATATGATCCCTTGCAAGTCCCGCATAGTCTGCGATCAACGCGCCTATGTGCTCCTGCTCGATGAATCTGCCAGCAGACATGTTTCCGACGAACACCGCATCTATCATCTCTGCGGATATCTTCGCATCCTCGACTGCGGCTAGACCTGCCCGTATACCTATGTCCCTGAAGGAAGCGTCCCATAGTTCCCCGAACTTCGTGTCCCCAACACCGATGACTGCGACCCTTCTCATGTTCATCCCCTCCCGAGAGTTATCTTGCCTCTGAATTTCGCATAGGTGGCGTAATCGAGGTACTTCGGATTGGCGATCTGCTCCTTCACCGTGGGCGCGCGATCCCGTTTGTATGTCGATATCTCATCAGTGACTGTGATATCGAAACCATCGGAGCCAGCACCAGAGCCGTATGCTACGGCGAAGATGCGGTCTCCTGGCTTCGCCTCATCCAAGATAGCAGCCAATCCTAGCGGCACCGCCCCAGAGTAGGTGTTTCCGATATGAGGGACAATCAGGCCGAGTTTGCCTTGCCCCTCGGTGAAACCCAGCTGCTTCGCCACCCTTGTGGGGAACTTGCCGTTCGGCTGATGGAACACGGCATGAGCATAGTCGTCTGGGGTCGTACCAGCCTTCTTCATCAGGCCCCTAGCACAGCTTACTATATGCTTGAAATAAGCAGGCTCCCCTGTGAACCTTCCGCCATGGCTCGGGTACATCTGACCCTCACGCCTCCAGAAATCAGGCGTATCGGTCGTGTAAGAATATGTGTGATCTATCCTCGCGATGATCTTTTCCGCTCCGATCATGTGCGCCGCGCCGCCAGCGGATGCAGAGTACTCGAGCGCGTCGCCGGGGGCTCCCTGAGAGGTATCCGCACCGATGGCCACTCCGTACTTCATCATGCCTGAACCGACCAGGCCCATACAGGTCTGAATGGCGGCCGTACCCGCCTTGCACGCGAACTCAAAGTCCGCCACCGTCAGCTCTGGGGAGGCTTCGATCGCTTCAGCGACTATCGTCCCTGAGGGTTTCACAGCGTATGGATGCGATTCCGAACCGACATAGATGGCCCCTATGTCCTTAGGGTCAACGTCCACACGTCTCATCATGTTCCGGGCGGCCTCCACGGAGATTGTGATGGTGTCTTCATCCGGCCCAGGGACCGATTTGCTGAATATCATCAGGCTCTTTCCCATCGCATTCCCATCTGTGCCCCAAACTCTGCCAATCTCTTCCGGCTTGATCCTGTAGCGTGGGACGTATGCTCCATAACTCACGATTCCTACTTCCATCTGAATCCAGCCTCCATCATCCTAGCGATTGGAGTATCTCGACCAGTTCACTAGCTGGCAGTTCCGTCCTCACGAGAGGAATGCCCTCCAGCTCCGCAAGCCTCACCGCCAGCTCGTCAACCTGCTCCGGCTTCTGATAAATCACCAGCGCAGGCTTGAGCGGATGGGCTCTGATGGCAATCATCGGTGAACGGCCGAACCTGACGCCCGTGAACACGAGCGCCCTCTGACTGCTCCAACCATATATCTTGAGGTAATCGAACGAGCTGAGAGTCGTGATGGCTCTTATGCTGTCGATGATAGTGAACCCGTGGATGTGCTTGTTCAGGGATATAGCTGGCGTGAGGTTCTCGCCCTTCAACTTGTCGACCAGCTCCGATGCGAGGACCTCGACGGAGAACTCCTTTATCGCGATTATCGATTCGGTCTTCGTGGCGAGCGAGTACTGCTTGAGGACCGACCCGCCAGTCTTCTCGTCGATCCCCAGGAAGGCGTCGACGATCTTCCTGATGGTCACGATTCCTGGCGATTTCCTCCTTCCGGCCTCGTAATCGCTTATTACGGAAGGTGAAACCCCTAGGTGCTTGGATAGGTCCTGCTGAGAGATATTGAATTGTTCGCGCCACTTGCGTATCGTTCTGCCAGGCTCCTCAGAGAGGCAGATTTCTCCTGCGATCTTCTCCCTCACTTGGTCCCGCATAATCCATGGAGCTGAATGTCGGTACTTATAGTTTGCCGTACCTACTTAACGGCAATAGACGATTTTTCTATATCAGCCACGCCCGAATACAATGATCAGAAAATTACCAGAGCGCTGAAGATCCGTGCCGAGGCAATGATGAATCAATGCAATCGCCCTCTCATGCGCGCAGACAAGAAACAGAATCCGGGTTTCGCATCATAGATATATAAGGGCCCTTCGGTTATCCCCTGACCGCCCACCACGTACCGGGGTAGTGGTCTAGCTTGGTATGATCCGTGGTTCGGGACCACGTGACCGTCGGTTCAAATCCGACCTACCCCACTTTCATCTTACTAGCTCTTTTCTAATCAGAGAGGATTGGAATTCGAGGAGAATGTCCTAACAGCCGCCAAAACTCGGCCGTCCCTAATCTCGACAAAGGTTTGACCATCTAATATATGGCCTTGGCCATATCATCGAATCCTATTCTGCACGACAGACGGATATTGTTCAACCCTTTCGCGTTCTGCGGCCGTTCCATGCAGCCATCAAGACGATGGTCAGAATCGCAATGATTGGCATCAGAATCGTCGAGAATTCCGGTATCGGATCGCCTGTTATCGAGATATCCTCAGAAACGACACTGCATAGGCCAGCACCATCAGTTATCTCGACCTTGACCGTGTATGTCCCAGGATATGAGAATGAATGGGTAGCAGTAAGCTCAGAGGACTTCTCAGTGTCCCACACGCCGTCCCCATTCCAATCCCAGCGGATCATAAGCTCACCTATAGGGGTCTCTGCGTCCGTCGATGATGAAGCATCGAACTCTATCTCGACACCTGTCTGCAAATCGATTGATGCGACATCTAGCTGCGCCTCGGGCGCGTTGTTTATGAGCACGGATGTCGTCGCAGAATCCCAGTCATCATCATAATGCTCGAAAGCATCTGAAACTATCACCGAAGCCACATAGGGCTCATCAGAGGCGGTTGAGAATAAGTGTGTGAAACCGATCCGTGCAGATATCCCAGGCTCCGCCACTGCATAGAATACCTCCAAGGAGGTGCCGTCAGTGAAATCGACAGACAGTGTCATCTCATCCCCTTCTTCATCGGATGCAGTGATATTGAACCAGACTGTGGATCCTGGCACATAATATGCGCTCGACGGTGTATGCTCAATCGATAGGATCAGAGGCTTGAGATTGGACTCTTCAACAGCGATGATCGCACTTGCGCTGACATTGTTGCCCTCGGCGTCATCGACAAACGCCATCAGCTCGAATGACCCAACAGACAGATACACATGGGATGCGGAGAAATCAGAAAGTGGATCGCCCATCGTCAATGGCGATCCGTCTCCCCAGCCATACCAGACGAGCACATCTGTACCGATCGCGTGCTGGACCTCAAGGGGTGTTATCGAGAATGGCTCGTTGTAGAGGGCAGAATAGGACGATTCCAGCGATATTGACGGGGGCGACGGAGCGACGGATGAGATCACTAGATTGTCTATCCACCCACAGTCATCGAGGCTGCTACCTGACCCGTCTTTCGAATAGGTCCATTGGATGTCGAATTCACCTGAACCGAGAGAGTATTCCTCCGTGGTCCAATCGACTGATCCGCTTATCCTATCTGTCACACCCGTCCCCTCGATCCCGAAATCTAGCCAATCCGAATTGGCTTGAGAGGACACCTTCCAGTCAAATGAAATGTCTGCAGGACCGATGACCGTGATGACGAACGAGGAACTGCTAGAATCACCGACATTTCCACTCTGGAGCGAATCTCCGTCGATATTGTATTCATGATCGACCGCAACCCATTCCGCAGGTCCGTTTCCTGTCGCAGTCACATCATCGATATCCAGCGCTTCGGCGAGAGTGAGCGGCGGATAATATTGGAATTGGACGGTCACGGAGGCAGGCGTCGCACAAGGTACATCTGGAGACTGACCTGAAGACTGTGAAGCAACGCCTGGGAGATAGGACGATTCGTAACGCTCAACTTTGAATGATGATACGGTCGACTTGCCGGGTGAGGATCCTATGGAAAGCCCGAAGCTATCGGAAGAAGTTGGATACAAGTCCTCGAACTCCGAGATGTCCAGACACATGAACGTCGGGTATTCGTGGCTGTTATCAGGTTCGAAATAGGGGAGCTTCGTGTCAAGAACGGTCGCCCCCCCGATGGAGAGTCTGGCCAATGCACTCCTGGATGGCGATTCATTGAACTGCCAGACTGCCAGGAGGGTCGGTGAATAATCTACGATATCGACTATGAAATTCGCATCCAGAATGCCGAGAGTGCCCAGCTCCTCGATCACATCGAAGGTCATCCAATAGTATCCGTCATCACCCCATCCAGCGCCCCAGGAATTGACCACCCTGAATGCACCATTGTCACCATCATCGGAGATACTCTCATCATAACCGACGATCGTCTGTGCATGATTCAGACTGGTTGACGAGTATTCAACCGAAGATATGATGAAGTTGCCATCTGAGAATCCCGAGCTGTATTCGTATGCATCAAAGCCAAATGTCACGGGAACACCGTCGTTCACCATCTGCTTTATCGCGTCGATGGTCGACGATCCAGCATAACTGATGTATCCAACCTCATACGCTCTGTGCAAAGGAGCCTCCCGGAATGCATCTTCGGAACCCCAACTGGCGTAATCTGCATCATCATAGGGCATCGTCGCCATGGTCGCGACTCCCCAATCGCGGATAACGACCATGTTCAAATCGACCCATGACCCAGAATCACGACCACCGTTGACCATATTGTATGTCCATGCAGGTGAGATCAGATGTTCAGGGTTTCCCAGACTTGCATCGGTCCAGCCGTTGTCCTCCGCCTCCAAGAACCCATAGGCATAATACGTCCCTGCCCAAGCGGAGCAAGAACCCTGTGCCGCCTGATCCCCGACGATTGGGAAGGTCGATCTGGCCGAAAGGTCGATGGATGTCGGAAGAACTTCGAGAGAATATGCAGACTCATCCAGAACCACCAGGCGTCCTTCCAGGTTCTCCAGATATTCAGCTGATGGAGCTGCGAGGCCAGTGCCATGACCATCGATCACGGCAACCGTGTCTGAAGAGGATGGCATCATCTCGGCTGCGGCTCTCAGTTTTGCGACATCATCATCTTCGGCGAAACGCAACGGGATTCCCGAATCACCTATGACGACGTATGCGGAATTCAGCGTATCCTCTACTGATGAAATCGTGGATTCCGATGAAGGTTGCGCACTCCCAACCAATATTGCAGCTGTAAGGACCAGGGCGCAGAGCGCAAGTGCAGGCATCCTGAAATTCGATGTACCACGTCTAGACAAGCTCCACCTGACCAGACATCTGACGCGCGCCAAGCATTATTAGCTTTGCGCATGAATGCATGACAAGCTGGCCCTTGAATGGATGAATCTCGACAATAAAGAGGGTGAGCACATCCGAAAAGGGCCACGTGTTGGGATATAAACGTATTTATCAAAGAATGTGTTTCCTCGACTCAAGCAGGTGTAATCTAGTCTGGTTAGGATTTTGGCCTTCCAACTGCTCCAATGAAGAAAACAAAATTGGAGAGGGACGAAAGCCAACGGCCCGGGTTCGAATCCCGGCACCTGCACTCTCGACCCTGTGGGTTTCCGTCTGATCGTACAGCGTGTGAGCGTGCACCACTAGACTTTACTCGCCGTCTCCATAGATAGGTGTGCGGGCAAGGGTGTAGGCGTCATCGAATCTCCGAGCCTCTGCCAATGCCAATTGCGGCACTAAGCAATGTGGACGAAACTCTAGCGTTCTTCTGTGTTGTTCCATTGGATCGCATGATTCTGCGAACTCGTTACTCTGTTGCTTTAGTTTCCTGGTTTTGAACATTGTGTCCACCTATCCCGCGATTTCCGCGAACTCACATGCCTCAGCAACTGACTCTGTTTCCGGATGGAGGCCTTGGTCGATCGCCTTCAAATCATCCAGCAGTTCGACGATGTCCCTGACATCTTCTCCCAGACCAGACATCTCGTTGACGAGAGTCTCAAGGTCCTGAAGCGTGTGGGTCTTCACCCATTCGATCGCCTGGGCGTTCACTACCGCCTGTGCCGCATTCCTGCGTCTCATTGTATCCCATCCCAAGTGGTTTGTCTGACGATTTGTCAGCTGAATTCCCATATATCAATTCCCACTATTTAGCATTTGCGAGTATGTCGCATTCTACTAGTGCAATTCGTCTGACCACAACTTGACATCAACACATGAAATCTCTTAGAGATTTATGATGCTGGACCAGGCAACTAATACCCCTGCTCGGATGTTAATGGCGTCGCTCGTGTCAGACGAAAAGAATAAAATCAACATACATGCATCTCCTGCAACCGTTGGAACGTTCTGGAAACGCTTTTAACGAAACACACCATTAAGCAAAGAAAGCCAGGGTGGATGGCACTTGGGTCTATTGGATTCGTTCCTCAGCAAAGAGAAGAAAACCCTCTCTAAGGCAAAGAAAGGGATAGAGAAAGCAGATGCGCTGGAGAAGAGTGGTCGCAAGGATGAGGCGAAAGGGATCCTTGATCAGACAGGCGCCATGCTGAGAGAGAATCTCGTGTTCGTCGAGAAGCTGCACGGCGATTTCTCAGTGACATTCGCAAAGCTTGGCGAGAGGTACCTTATTCTTGACAACGCACAGATAGCACACGATGCTGCTACCGTATCATTACAACTAGACGCCAAAAACCCAGTGGCTATGGGGATCGCAGGGAGAGCCGCACTGAGGATGGGGAGGAAAGAGGAGGCAATCGAGTGGCTGAAGAAGGCTGTCACTGCCGCACCCAACTCAGCAGATCTCTGGTCGATGCTCGGCGACGCCCAAGAAACGACTGACGATATCGAAGGAGCGATTGCCAGCTACAGGAAAGTCATCGAGATTACACCAGATATCATACGTAATTACGACAAGATACTCGCGCACCTACCCAAAGAAACTGAACTGATGAAGAAGAAGGCGCAGGCACAGACGCGCTTGCACAAGTACGACGATGCTGCTCGAACTTACAGAGCAGCCATCGATGTGTATCCCAAGGACAAGGAACTTTGGATCGGGATTGCTGCAGCACTCAATTATGCCGGAAAGAGCGAGCAGGCCATAGAATCGCTTGAGAAGGCGCTCCAGCTGGCCCCGAACGATGCGTTCATCCTGGACAATCTGGGAAGGGTCCAGCACAAGATCGGAAGACAGAATGATGCACTCAAGAGCTTCTCCAAGGCGATCCAGATCGACAGCGGGAACAAGGTGATATGGAACGAATTGGGAGTGGTCCAGGAAGAGCTCGAGATGTTCGACGAGGCCATCAAGTCATTCGATAACGCCCTGGCCATAGATCCGAACGACATCAATGTCCTCAACAACAAGAAAAAGACCCTGCTCAAAGGCGACCATATGGCCGAAGTACTCGAAACCTGTGACAGGATAATAGTGCTCAACCCGAAGGATTCCGGAGCTTTGCTGGACAAGGCGAAGGCGCTGAGCTCGCTCAACAGATATTCAGAATGCCTCAACTTCGCCGAGGCATCATTGGCCATTGCGCCCAAGGTCAGAGAAGCCATGAATCTCAAGAAGGACTGCCTCATGAAGCTCAATAGGTATTCCGAGGTCGTCTTATGGTGCAACAAGATGATTTCGGCAGATCCATCAGACTACGACGCGATGCACGACAAGGGCATTGGCCAGATGAAGATGGGGAAACCTCAGGACGCCGTCAAGACCTATGAGAAGGCACTGAAATCTTCACCGCACAAGCTCGACATCCTGGAGAGTCTCCGAGATGCTTACAGTGTCCTGAACAGACAGGACGACGTGATCGACACGTGCGACAGGATAATCGGAGTGGACCCGAAGAATAAACTGGCCTACCTCGAGAAGGCACTGGCGCTGGATAAGAAGGACAAGATAGACGATGCGCTCGCTGCGTATATGATCGCCCTTAAACACGATCGTAAGAACATAGACATATTCCTGAATGCCACGTCCATGTTGAAGCGGGCGGAGAAGCACAAGGATGCGATGGACTATGCCAAGCAGGGCTTGTCGCTCGATCCTGACAACACTCAGCTCTTGAGGATCCGAGGCGAATCGGCATACCTTTCGAAGGATTTCGAATCGGCCGTCGAATCACTCCAAAAGTGCGTTAGCATAGACCAACACGACAAGAACGCGTACAGGTTTCTGGGACAATCACTGGTCGAGCTGAAGAATCATGAACAGGCATTGGCAGCTTACGATCACGCGCTCACACTAGACCCGAGAGATGCAGACATCCTGTTCCTCAAAGCGGTCGCGTTCGAATGGCTCGACAGGACCGAAGAGGCATTGAAGGCCGCGAAGGAAGCGGTTCATTGGAATCCATATCAAGCAGATTTCACTCTCAAAATGGGGGTGCTCCTCACCAAACTAGGACGCCTCGATGAAGCACTTGAGGCATACAATGGAACACTTGCCAACTCACCCAAGAACATCGAGGCACTCAAGGCGAAGAACGGCATTCTGAAATCCCTCAAGCGACATGAAGAAGTCGTTAACACAAGCAATGAGATACTCGCAATATCCGACAAGGATAAGGAGGCCCAGATAGACAAGGGCAGCGCATTGCTACTGCTGAAGAGACCGAGGGATGCACTCACGTGCTTCAATCTGGCTCTCGACCTCGACAAAGACGACCTCGAAGCTTTGGAACTCAAGAAGACCTCGCTCAAGGAACTCAAGGATGACGAGGGAATCATTGCAACATGCATGAGGATACTGGACCTGAGCCCGAAGAACAAATATGCGATGGCGGACTGCGCCAGCTCCCTCGAGAGTCTCGAGAAGGTTGATGAGGCGATCGCATACTACGAAAAGGCTTTGGATCTGGACCCGACCGACGTCTTCCTATGGAACAAGAAAGGGTTGGCTTTTCTCAATTACGGAAACCCGGCACAGGCCGCTGAGGCCTTCGAGCAGGCTGTCAAGATTGATGCAAGCCAGCCTTATGTCCTGAACAACAGGGGCAAGGCATATCTCGAACTCCGACGATTCAAAGAGTCGCTGGAGGACTTCAACAAAGCGATTGCAATCCTGCCTAGTGTGCCTGAGTTCCACATCAATAAGGGTAGGGCGCTCGCGAGCCTGGGAAGCTTCGATGAGAGTTTAGACTCGTTCAACGAGGCTAGGCGTCAGGCACCCAGCGATGCCTCCGCCCTCAAGTACATGGGCATGGCGCTCCTGAAGCTCAACAGGCTACCCGAATCGCTCGGGTCGTTCGATGAGGCCATCAAGCTGGGCCTCAACGACAAGGACGTCCATATCGGGAGAGCGAAGGCATGCGAGGCCATGGGCAAGAAGGAGGAGGCGGTCCGATCATATTCCACGGCACTCGACCAGGACGTCACTGACAAGAATGCGTGGTATCGTCTCGGCCAGCTATATCTCGAACTGGAGAGGTACACTGAAGCCGACAATTGCTTCGATCGGGCTCTGGACATCGATGGCACAAATCCCGCGATATGGATGAGCAAGGGACTCACGCTTGAGAAGCAGGAGATGCTGGACGACGCCATAGGGGCGTACGACCGCGCAATCGCCCTGAACTCCAACGACAAGGAAGCGTGGAAGAGGAAAGGTAGTGCGCTGCTTATGCTTATCAGGCCAGAACAGGCTCTCAGAGCGTTCGAGCATTCACTCAGCATAGACCCCTACTTCGAAGAGGCGATCGAGGGAAGGAAGCGAGCTGAGGAGGATATCAGGCGCACCAAGATCGAGGATTACTGCAGGTCGATCCTGGACTTCGAGTATACGCATGGACGGCCCGTTACCAAGGAGGAAGCGTTCAGGGTATGTGGCGTACCATACGTCTTCCTCGGAGAGGTAATGGACTATCTGAGCGGCCGCGAGGCCGTCAGTCTTTCCGCGATGAGCAAGGAGGACTTCGAGAAGTTCGAGAGGATATCCAGGGAGATCCTGGTCAACACGATGGAGAAGAGGGACCTTGCCAACTACGGATTGCGATTGTGTGACATATCGGTCAACTTCCCCGAGCTCAGGATTGCAAGCGCGAAGAGGGTGCTCAGCTATATCCAAGCGGTCGAGGAGAACGATTTCAGCGCGAAGGTCACTGACCCACATATCGACCCGCTGCTCAGACAGGCGATGGACCTATCTAACGACCAGAAGAATGTCCTCGGATTGATCAGGAATCTGGGCATCGGAGTCTATCAAGCTAGGCAGCTCGTCATGATATTGCAGACATTCCAAGGAGCGGGTTTCGAGACCCCGTCAATCAGAATAGGTTCCATAGTCAACGAAGGGTACGGGGAATACGTTCCCTATGACGAATCTGCGGCGCAGACAAGACCGCAGGGACGACAGGAAGGCCGGGCCTCGCATGGAAGGGAAGATGAAGTTGCAGAGGAGCAGGAGAGACCTCGGCGACAGACCACCAGACGCGCTCCAAGGCGCGATGAAGAGCACGAGGAAAGACCCAGCCCGAAGAAGCCAAAGAGCAGGAAGGTGGACGAGGAGGAGTCTGAGGAGGATGTGCAATCCGACCTGGTTGGCAGGAGATGTCTCTTCCACGGAGGAGTTGCGGTCACGAGATGCAAGAAATGCAAGGCGGTCCTGTGCAGGGAGTGCATCAGGAATTCGGACAGATGTCCCAGGTGCAATGCGCTCCTGAGCGGTGAGGAGGACGTGGCTGAGAAGAAACCCAGGCATAAACCACGCCAGCAGATCGAGGAGTTGGAGGAGGAAATCGACGAAGAGGAGCCGGATGTCGAAGAGGAATCTGAGGAGGACCCTCCACTTCGGAAGAAGGCGAAGAAGAAGGAGGATAAGGGTCCGGATTTCTTCAGGTTGTGAAGATCATGCAGGTGACTTGATGGGCAAGATATCGCGCGGATGGAAATTGACCAAGCTGAGTCTCAAGGTCATAAAGAAGGACAAGGAGATCCTGCTGCTCCCACTCATATCAGGACTAGTGACAATACTCTTGTTAGCATCTTTCATCGGAGGCGTCTTCATCTCGATCGGATTCGACGCCGTGGCGGAAGGAGGAGGGACAATACTCTTCTTAGCTGGGCTCGTGATGTTCTATCTGATGAGCTACTTCGTGTCGATATTCTTCAATGCAGCCATTATCGGATGCGCGACGATGAGACTTGAGGGAGGCGACCCCACCGTGAAGGACGGTCTGAGGATCGCTATGGACAACATAGGCAGGATATTCCTCTGGGCCGTCATCGCTGCCACCGTCGGCGTGATCATCAGGTCGCTCCAGCAGAGGGTAGGGTTCATCGGGAAATTGATCATGGGCGCGCTCGGGATCACATGGACTCTCGTGACTTACTTCGTCGTGCCCGTCCTCATATACGAGAAGGTCGGCCCATGGGCGGCGATGAAGAGGAGCGCGGGCATGATAAGGAAGAGCTGGGGAGAGACGGTCGTCGGAACCCTCGGGCTCGGGATCATCTTCCTGTTGCTGGCGCTTCCCGGAATGCTATTCATAATTATCGGTGCTGCCGTCGGAGGGTTCACAGGAGCGGTCGCGGGATTAGTCATCGCAATCGTGTACTGGCTGATACTCGCAATGATACAGGCCGCGGCCCAGTCAGTCCTGGTCGCTGCACTTTACAAGTATGCCAATACGGGAGAGATCCCATCTGGGTTCGAAGGGGTTGGATTCTCCAGCCCGTTCGCGTCCTGAACGATCACCCGTGAAGCCTCTTCGTCAGGGTGGCTACCCGTCTACCGTATCGTATGCACACTATCTCCACTCTCGAGTCCGGCTCTTCTATCGATACGGGCCCGTAATGGTCGCCTGACGAGTCTCCACAAACAACCATACCGTGTATCAACAAAGATTCCAGGATCGATAGCACGGTGGTCTCGTTACCGCCGCCTATGTTCGTGCTGGATGAGAAGGCGCCTCCGACCTTCCCCTCGAGCTTGCCGTGGAGCTTGTTGCTCTTATCGATCAGCTCCTTTATCTGATAACTCGGAAGACCATAGTATGTCGGTGAGCCCAGTATGATGCCGTCATATCCCAGTAGACTGTCGATCTTGACGTCCTTGACATCGAGCGTATCGACATCAACCCCCTCCTCCATGGCACCCTTCTGTATCAAGTAAGCCATCTTCTTCGTGTTGCCGCTTCTCGAGTAATAGCAGATCAATATGCGAGCCATCTTACAACCCTTCGACGAGAGTATGTCATTAGAGGATAATTTGATTCCCCTTGCGTAGGACCGGTGCAAAGATTGATGACCGTGTAATGATTCACCCGAACGATAGGTGGGCCGGAGAATGAGAACATGCAACAGATGCAGACAAGAGACGAACCAGATGTTCTGTCCTACTTGCCGGGTACTGACACATCCCGAGGGACCTCCTGAGGCCGCTCCGACCTCGGCGGCTGGCGATTCGTTCGAGTGCACGATATGGCAAGGACCGAACCGGAGCAGAGGGATCGAGGTGCCAGTCAGCATCAGAGACAAATACTTCTCGAAACGAAACGGAGAGATAATCATCTACATCGATGGCAGAAGAGCCGTCGTCAAGCTTGGCACCAGCTTCTGGAAAAAGCCCGCGGTGATGAAGAAGGCTTTCGGGGACAACGGAAAGGACGAGCTCATCATATTCTTTGAGAAACACCATCTCCTGCCGCCACAGCAATCACTGAAGGAGAAGGGCATCGTGGACACTCTCGTATTCGAGGTCGTGACGCCCAAGGAAGAATTCAAGGTGACCGTTGTGGAGAAGCATGAATCCGATGAGTACAGCTCGGACTAGATCATGTCCAATTCGCGGCCGACCTTCTCGAAAGCATCTATCGCCTGGTCAAGGTCATGAACCGTCAATCCTGAATTCATGATGGTCCTTATCCTTGCTCCATCCTTGGACACCATCGGGAATACTATCGGCAGGGCGAACACTCCGAGTTCGTACAATCTCGCGCTGAACCGTTTCGCCGTCCCGCTGTCGCCCATCATGATCGGTACTATCGGCGTCATGCTCTTGCCGGTATCGAATCCCAACGATTGCATCTGCTCCCTGAAACGTTCGGTGTTCCTCCAGAGGTTCTTCACGTGTTTCGGCTCGGTCTCCAGCACATCGATGGCTGCTATGCACGCCGCAACCACAGCCGGTGGATGAGACCCGCTGAGCAGCCAGGTCCGGGACTTGTTGTATGCGAAGTTGACAAGGTCACGGCTACCGGAGACGTGACCTCCTACCACACCGAACGCCTTTGAGAAGGTGCCCATCTCCACATGGACATCATCCCTTGACAGATTGAAATGGGATACGATGCCCCGTCCACCGTCACCCAACACGCCCTCGCCATGTGCGTCGTCGACATAGACCATCGCGCCATGATCATGCGCAAGTGCTGCGATCTTGTCCAGAGGGGCCATATCGCCATCCATGCTGAACACGCCATCTGTGATGATCATGATCCGGCGGTACGAAGGTCGGTGCGTCTCTGCACTCTCGAGAACCTTCCTGAGATCATCCATATCGCAATGCTTGTAGACCGCCCTGCCCGCCTTGGACAGACGAACGCCATCTATTATGCTGCCATGGTTCAGCTCGTCGCTGATCATCAGGTCGCCCTCGTCGACGAGCTGAGGGATGAGTCCAGCATTCGTTGCGAATCCGGTCTGATAGACTAGCGAAGCCTCCGCGTTCTTAAAGACCGCAAGCCTCCGCTCAAGCTCCATGTGAAGGTCCATATTGCCTGCTATCGGGCGGACTGACCCGGAGCCGGCGCCATGCGATCTTATCGCCTCGATCGCGGCATCCTTCACCTTTGGATGATTGCTCAGGTTGAGATAATTATTGGAGCATAACATCGTCACGGACTTCCCATCAACCACGCACTTCGGGGTGCTCGGACCCTGAAGGATCCGCAATCTCCAGTCGAGTTCGTTAGTGACAAGCTTGTCGTACTCTGCTCCAAGGAAAGATACTGGATTCCGATTCGCCATCTCCTCACCATTCGGGTTCGAGGGACACCTTGGCGGCCTGCTTGGTGCGTATGAGCTCCATGCCCGCCTCGATATCCCTGATGGGTAAGGTATGCGTTATGATAGATGTAAGCTTAGCCTTGAAATCGTCGTTCTTGAGTAACTCACGCATCTGGTCCCAGGTCCTGAACATCCTTCTGCCAGTTATCCCGTAGACCGTCGCGGACTTGAAAGTGATAGCATTGTTGATATCCAGTGCGACAGGGTCGTTGTATAGACCGAGGATCGACACCCTTCCCCCGGGCGTGAGCATCTGGAACACTTGCTTCAACGCAGGAGCTGCACCAGACATCTCGAGGGCCACGTCAACACCGTTCCCATCGGTGTGCTCCATGACGGTCTTCACGAGCCTGTCAGTACCCATGGACGCATCGAGTACGACATCCGCCCCGAGACGCTTGGCCAGGGAGAGTCGGACCTCTTCGCTGCCAAGTTCCGTTGCGATGACCTTGCCTGCGCCCAGGACCTTGAGGACGGCTATCGCCATCAATCCGATCGGGCCGCATCCCGCGACGACCACATTCTTTCCCTTTATATCGTCCTCGCATTCGCTTCCGAAAACCGTGAAGGTTGCATTTCCAAGTGGTTCTAGCACAGAACCTAGGTTGATGTCGACACCATCCGGGAGCTTCATCGCGTTCATCTCGGGCAGACGGACATATTCAGCGAATACTCCATCAGTATCGACTCCCAGTATCTTCATGTTCTTGCATATGTGCATGCGGTCGTTCTTGCACTGGTAGCACGTACCATCGACGATATGGGTCTCTGCCGAGACGAGATCTCCCACCGAGACCTTCGTCACTCCTTCGCCTATCTCGACTACCTCGCCGCAGAATTCGTGACCGAAGATGATCGGAAGAGTCTTGACCCGATTCTGTGCCCAGTGATTCCAATCCCATATGTGTACATCAGTGCCACAAATGGAGGTCCTCTTCATCTGGACAAGGACTTCGCTTCTGCCAACTGACGGTCGGTCCACATCCTCGAAACCCGCACCGGGTTCCCTTCTTCGCTTTACCACCGCATGCATTAGATGGTCACTGATCCTTTTCAGACATAGGCACTAGGATTATACTTCTTAAGCGATTTGAATATACAATCAATTACTCCCGAGGACATCGACATTATTGCGCACGTATCTCGCGCGTATGAGGGACTCACTCAGAAATTGACAGTGGCTTCCTGGCTTCTGGGATGACCACCTTGGATTTGGATCTCTTGAACAGGCTCGGGTGCTCGGTGTGTATGGGTATGACGACCCTGGGCGATATCTCGTTTATCGCCGTGAATACCTCGTTCATGTCAGCATGACCGGACGCATGCGCCTGGCGGAAATCCAACTTGTACCAGTTTATCCAGTTCTGCAGCACCCCCTCCTGCACATCGTCCTCCTCGAAAGGCTCGCTCTTTGATCGAATGAACAAGCTCCCGCCCTCAGGCTTGATATCGATGAGTTCCGTGAGCTGGAAGAAGTCCGTGTGGAACAAGAGCTGCGACTGGTTGTTCTTCACATACTCCGAATCGACTACATGGTCGGAAGATCCGAGCATGTCGATATACTTCTTCTCGTATCGCACCTTGTCAGGCCTCGCCATCTTGCGCACGTACACGAGCATGTTCGGGTCATTCATGGGGTCTGGGGCATCTATGCGCGGGTCCGATTGGAACATTTCGAGGAGATTGGCGACCTTGGCGGATACCACGAACTTGCGACCCGTCTCAGTCGCTATGTCTCTGAAGGTGCGCATGCGATCGACATCCTTGGGATAGAAGGAGACAATCGCCAGGTCTTTGGCCTTCTTGGTTAGGCCCAACGCCTTCTCCTTCACCCCTTCCTCCGTGAGGTTCTCCCTCTGGTCGTCCTGCATCACCCTTGTGCCTTCACATATCATCGCGACGGGTTTCTCCTTGGCAGCGGCTTTCATGAAATCAACGGTCATGTCGCTCCTGGGTCCGTGCATCCTGAAATCCCCGGTGTAGACCACACATCCGTCGGATGTGTGTATCAGAAAACCATAGGCGCCAGGGGTGGAATGGTCGACATGGATGGGGTGCACCTCGATCGACCCTATCTTGATCTTGTCCCCTGTTCTGAATGTATGATATTCCCTGTCCCCGAAGTCCATCTTACCCAGACTTGTCTCGGCCCAGGATTGCCGGATTATGTCTGCAGCGAACCCGAGATACGCGGGGATAGCTGCGTCGGCGAACCGCATGTGCATGACGTGGTCGTAGTGCATGTGCGATACGAATATGGCATCGAACTTGGGTTCGGTATACTTGAGATCGGTCCCCTCCAGCCATTTATGATCGTATAAGCCGGATATCCTCGGCAACATGTCGAAATGGAAGTAGTCTCGAAGACCGAAACGCTCTCGTGGCATCAGGAAGTCCACGAAGTACTTGTCTTTCATCCCGAAGGGTTCCCCGAAATCGAAGAAGACCCTGGTGTCACCATCCTCGAGCAGTATCTTGTTTCCTCCAATCTGCCCTACGCCACCGAATAGTGTGATAGAGACCATGATCAACCCGCCTTTCCCCAATCAGAGCAACAAGCCAAGCGACTGGAATGACAATCAACCTTTCGGTCGAATCGTGGCGGTTCCGGATATGATCGGGATGCGGCAACAAACGGTACGGCCATCGGACGCCATACAATGACTGCTTCAGCCAAGGTCCTCTCCGCCCTCGAGCATCTGCTGGGCCATGGAGTAGATATCGTCCAATCCCTCGTTCGTGTCTGCACTGACGGGTATGACTCCTCTCCCTATGCCGATGGATTCGAGTGCCTGAAGGAACTCGATGCTCACCACGGTCTGTGTATCGGCAGACTCATCCATCAAGGAAGTGGACAATGAATAGTAGTCACGGCCCCATGCTTCCAGTCTCTCCCTGTCGGCGTCTCCCAACAGGTCGCTCTTCGACATGAGGGTCATCATGGGGACCGGCAGCCTGAAATGAACGGTGGCGGAGAGCATGAGCGACGAGACATATCCGTTTGGTGTCTTCGCGAGCGCGGGATCGAACAGGAACGCTAGAGCGGAATTCTCAATCCCGAGTGCATCAACAAGCAACCTACTGCTCGCCCTGAAAGCGAACAGTTCGAGCTGACCAGGCGTATCGATCAACACATAATCAGTGTCGAAACCGTCAATGACATCTGTGATTTCCTTGATATTCAGAGCCATCAGGTCCGCGGCAGCGATCTGGGCACCGTTCGGGCCGAGGCCATGGGATTCCATTATCTCTGAGAGTTCGATCCAATCCCTGACGTCAACGTCCGGGGAGTACATCAACTCCTCCACCCCAGGGTCAAGGTTGACTGTGATCGAATCGTATCCATGGTTCTGCATCCACAGTTGAAATGCATATGTCAGCGTGCTCTTGCCACTGCCTGCCGTACCGATGAAGAGTAAATTCTTTGGTGCCAAACTAGAGCCTCCATCCATGAACTATCTGAGTAACTGAGAGTGCAGAGCTGTAGAGCCTATAAACGCTTGCCCCATAACTCCGGGACAGCTTCATGATTTGATATCGACGAGTTTCCGATGATAGTAAGAGCGGGCCTGAAGGGATTCGAACCCTTGGCCAATCGGTATCTCCCTCGATTCTGAAGAATCGAAGTAAGAGCCGATTGCTCTACCTAGCTGAGCTACAGGCCCACGGATTCGCAGTATAAACTTGCTCTTAATAAAACTATCGTGATGCCAACATATCCGTTCTCGACTGGCCATTCCAGACTCTTTGTCCATCTTCTTGTGCAGATCCGATGGCATTATTATCCTCGGTCGAATATGCAATATACGGACCAAGGATGGCGCATACCTCATCCGACAGAGTGCTCATGGACCAGCCTATCCAGCTCGGATTTGAGTCCCGATTCCAATGGCTCGGGCATATGGTTATCCAGTATCCATTGATACTTATTCTTCGCAAGATCCATCACATCACTGATGGTCTGATTCGGACCAGGGATGTAGTCTTTCCATAGTAGGGATCGATACAGCTCCCCCAGATGTTTCAGGGTATGCCTTTGAGCAAGGAACGATCCACCGATCCCCACAGTCTTTATCACATCCACTGCCAAGGATTCATCCGTGACATCCATGCCCTGGTATGTACGGACAGTCATGCCTGCGATCTCGTGATCGATCATCAGCTGCTCGTACGATAGCAGCGCTGAGAAGTCGACTACGCCAAGACCATTCACGACCTCACCTCCGACCAACCCGCATGTGCAGGATGACATCGCATTCTCAATCGATGCCTGAGACCCCGGGAACTTGGCACCCGCACCGAATCCACCCGTGGATATCGGGAAGCCGCAGTACTTGCCCATCTCTACAGAACCGGCACAAAGCAACAGGCTTTCGGGTGATCCACTGACATAAGATCCAGTCATAGGATCGATGCTGGACAGGACCGACCCGTAGAGCACTGGAGCTCCTGGGGAGTGTGCTTCTAC
>JACZKW010000116.1:0-2417 GCA_014859835.1 Thermoplasmata archaeon
ACTGAATCTGCGCGACATGGTTCTGACTCTGTACGGAGTCATCATAGTCTTCGTGATATTCTACCTGGCATACAAACTGTTCAAACAAATACTCGTATACTATGGCAAGATGATCGCGAAGAAGACCGCCAGCAAGATCGACGATGTCCTGATTCCAGTAGTGGAGAAGGTCGGCGTCGTCGTCATTGGTATCGCAGCTCTGGGTTACGCACTCAACGCTCTGAGCATAGACCTAACGATGTTCGTGGCTGGCGGTATCGTCATATCCATGGTATTGGCATACGCAGCTCAGGAGACTATTTCGAACTTTTTCAGCGGCATCTTCCTCCTCCTGGACAGACCTTTTGCAGAAGGCGACATGATAATACTATCCGATGGAGACTGGTGCGATGTCAGGATGATAGGGTTGCGCACGACGCGCCTGTACAGGTTCTCCGATGCGACCATGATCAGCCTACCGAATAACAAGCTCGTCAATGAGAAGATCGTGAGAGTCAGCAATGTCAACGATCCCGCGAGGGTCAATGTGGATGTTGGAGTCGGTTATGGCTCCAATCCAAATGAGGTTCGAACGGCCATCATGAAAGCAATAGAGGCCAGCCCATACTCGCTGCTCACAAGAGATGACAGGAGGCCGTTGATCCTCTTCGATTCCATGGGAGATTCGGCTCTCGTGTTCAAGGTCCTATGTTGGATCAACGACAACGGGAAGAGAATAGCAGCAAGAGATAAGTTGGTCGAAGAGATATATCTTAAACTGAATGAAGCAGGAATAGAGATCCCGTTCCCGCAGAGGGTGGTTCATTTGAAGAAGGAGGAGAATTGAATGCTGGGGGGGGTTGCGCATATGTCTTTGGATAAGCCAATAAAGGACATCAGAGTTTCCGATGTTCTGGAGATGTCAGGGAAGGTTGTCGAGCCTGCAACGGTTCGTTCAGATGCGAACCTACGTGATGCTGTCATGGCCATAATCAAGGACAGCGAGACCAGGAAAGTCTATGTGGTGGACGAT
Organism: Thermoplasmata archaeon; assembly: GCA_014859835.1. Taxonomy (GTDB): domain Archaea; phylum Thermoplasmatota; class Thermoplasmata; order UBA10834; family UBA10834; genus UBA9653. The sequence goes on from JACZKW010000116.1 coordinate 1,013, forward strand.
CAGGGTAAGCTGGTTGGGACCATAACCCTCGAGACACTCTTGAGACATGCTGGTTATAGGATGGGGGTCAGAGAGACTGGCATGACTTCATTCCTGAGGATGCTCGGGGAGATGTCCAACGATAAGGTCCATGATATCATGGCGAAGCCGATCAGAGTGCTCAAGAACGAACTGTTGGTCAATGTTACCAAACTCATGGTGGAGAACCACCTCAACGATCTGCCCGTTGTCGATGACCAGGATAAGCTCGTCCAAGAATTGAACGGCCTTGATATCCTCAAACTCAGCGCAAAGCAATGGGAATGACCGCACTCGATACTGCAGCGCGTGCAAGGTAATCATAGAGAATCTACACGCGCATTGAGGAGTCGATTAGATGGGGACAGATATCATACATGCTTTCGGGAATCATCCTGACTGGGATGAGACCCACTATTTCAACTTCTACGACAGAAAGAACGACATCTGCGGGTTGATGAGGATAGCGCTACTGCCGAACCGGAAGGAGAAGATGATGGCATGTTTCTTCACTATGCCAGACGGCACCGTTGTCAGCTCCAGACATAAGGTTGATTTTGACAAAAAGGAGCTTGCGGCGAGGAACCTGCGGTTCGAGCAGATAGCACCGGATAAGAGTTGGACCCTCACGCACGCTGGGACGATGATGAGAACTGCTGGGAGCAAACTCAGACAGTCACAGGTCGAGATGAACCTAAGGTTCGACGGTCTGAATGAGATCTTCGACTACAGGGAATGCGCCACAGATGTGGACATCTCGAGCAATGATACTCGCTCAGATGGACACATCGAACAGTTCGGCAAGATTGCCGGAAGACTCTCCATCGGACTCGACGAATTCAACATCGCTGCGCTTGGCGGAAGATATCAGGCATGGGGGGTTCGAAAAACAATCCAGACGAAGTCTTGGAAGTGGCTCAATTGCCAGTTTTCAGAAGAATGCGCTCTGAATATATCCAAGCTGACGATGGGCGATTCCGAAATTGACGCGGGGTTCGTGTACGATGGCGGAAAGAACATACCGATAACTTCGGCGAAGATCGATACTGACTATCATGTCGGGATGAAGCCACGATCTTTCAGGTTATCACTCAACGGCAAGGATGGACAGACATTCATCGTGACCGGCAGAGTCGTGAAGAACTTGGAACTGCCCTCCGCGAACGCTGATGACGCAGAGGGGTCGAAGACTTTCGAGGCGCTTGCGAAGTATGACATGGGAGAGAAGATGGGGTACGGAATGTCGGAGTACCTGCTCAGATGATCGGTGTTGCATGACAGAACACAACAGCATCAACGGCCAAGATCCGTGAGACGCTTATTCGCAATCATAAGCGCATCAGAATTTTCCAATGTCTCTGCGTGCCTCACGGCATCCATATAATGC
>JACZKW010000015.1:0-43043 GCA_014859835.1 Thermoplasmata archaeon
CATCTCTCTGTCCGAAGCATTGGGATTCTCCACCATCGCGATTAGCGTCCTCTTCGCGGTATCTGAAAGATCCGGAGAGGTCACATCGTGATGCTTGGAGACCTGAGATTTCGGCTGAGGCACCTCTAGCTGAAAGAAGCGGTGGACGGTCGGAGCGAAGTTGGTCGTATAGGTTCCTCGCGACATGCGATACGGAAACATGACAGTGTCAAGTTTCGCCTTGGACGACCGGCGCTGACCAGTGAAGAAGCTGTTGTGTTTCTGAATGAACTCCTCTAATTCAGTCGCATCGCGGAGCGCTGTGTAGAATGCCACATTTCCGCCTCCGATCATGGAGAAGAACATCTGAGGGGCAGACTCACAGAAGTCCAAGTAATGGCCAGCCTTCAGATCAGAAGCTACCCCTGGATCAGTGGTACCCGTGTGAAAACAGATCATCTCGCATCCAAGCTTGTTGAACGCTGGCACGTTAGCGTAGTAGATGGCTCCTGCATCGAGCATCCGCCTGCGAACGGATGCGACCGTGCCCTTATTCAGGCCATACAGGTCTGCGATCTCGGAATCGGTCCTGCACGCGTCCTCGGTCATGCCCAGAATGACCAACATCTCCGAATGGAGGAAACGCCACATACACCTAGATTGGCATAATTCAAATAAAAAGATTCTAATGATACAACTGCCACGGTTGAAGCAATATAAATGGCACAAAGACGAAACATGTATTTCAACCAATGATAAAGATTATAGTCCATTAATGAGCATACAGTACCTAGTCTATTGGTTCGCTCTTTTGAAGGAAGAGGAGAGGTGTAACCAAATAGGGTGATGCCCAACTGCGGTGGAGTCCCCTCCACCTTTTTTTTCACTTCATTGGTGGCGTGAGGATTATTGATGGCCACATGGAATCATACTATCCAGTATGCAATGGAAGAACGAAAACAAGGAATGATTTCCCAGGGCCTAGGCCTTCTTTGCTTCCCGGGTCTTGATCCTCAGACCAGTGTATTTGCACTTTCTGCATCTTGTTGCACGTATAGCATTCCTTGCATTGCAATTCATGCAGATCTTCTTAACGAGGTTCCTCGCCTCTGCTTCAGGGAATCTTGTCATGACAGCCCTCTGGGCCTCAAAACATGCATACTGTATATAACTCTTGTGCATCGGCATCAATGCCAGGACATCATACATCATGATCTGCCATTCTTGCCCTCGTAAGCGAAATGCGCGAGCAAAGCCTCAAGCTGTATCCTCTCGCTGGACCCCGAGACCATCCTGAACTCCGCCTCACCGACCCGGTCGATCAATCGTATCTTCACATCCTCGTTCACTGGGAGATCGAGGACTGCCCTGTGAATCGCCTTCACGATGTCCTCACCAGAGAGCCCATGAATGACAATCATATCATCGAGCTTGGACCTAGCGGCCATGAAGCTGCCCTTAAGAGCCGTGGTAAGAAGCTCCTGGATCTCGGAAGGCCGTATGTTCTCGGTCGATTCGAAAACCGTTTCGGCATCCACCTTGCCACCCATTGATGACGCAACCTGCAGGATGTTGGTAGCTTTCCGTAGATCCCCCCCTGCGAGTTGGGCAATCGCCAGGTAGCCTTCCTCAGAGACTTCGATACCCTCGACCTTCGATATCCTCTCGATGCAAATCCTCACATCAGGTTCGCTTAGAGGTCTGAACCTGAAAACTGCACACCTCGATTGGATCGGCTCAATAATCTTCGAAGAATAGTTGCACGACAGGACGAATCTGCAGGTCTGAGTATAGCGCTCCATCGTACGCCTGAGAGCGGCCTGGGCATCACCAGTGAGAGAATCAGCCTCATCCAGGAAGATGATCTTGAAATCGTTCTGACCCATTGACGCAGCCCTCGCAAAGTCCTTGATCTTACCTCGGACTATGTCAATGCCTCGTTCATCAGAGGCGTTGAGTTCGAGGAAATTGCCTTTCCATTGGTCGCCATACAGTTCTCGAGCCAGGGCGATTGAACAAGTAGTCTTCCCACAACCTGCTGGACCAGCGAAAAGCATGTGCGGCATGCTGACGGTCCTCACGTACGCGGAGAGTCGCTCGACGATGATCTTCTGCCCTATTACGTCGGCGAGTTTCTTCGGCCTATATTTCTCTACCCAGACGTCCGCCATATCCGCTCTCGTTCTCGTATGCGATTACCTTACTAATAACTATGCAGGGGAGGGAGAAACAACCAATAAATAGTCGACTTCGGAATCAGAAGCCAGTGACCGATTGCGACAAGTGCAGGAAGAAGGCGGCAATACTGATCAGATACAGCGGCGCTCATCTCTGCAAGGAACACTTCTGCGAATTTGTGGACAAGCGAGTCAAACACGAGATAAGGCAGCAGCTGGACATCAAGGGCGGAGAAAGGATTGCAGTTGCAGTCTCAGGGGGGAAGGACAGCAGTCTGGCCCTGCACATGATATCCAAAATATTGGGAGTGAGGAAAGGCCTGGACATCGCGGCGATAACAATCGATGAAGGGATACGAGGGTATCGCGACTCGTCGGTCCCCCTCGTCAAGAGACAATGCGATGATTTGGGTGTAGAACACATAGTGGTCTCATTCAAGGACATGTTCGGAATCACCATGGACGATATCGCATGCCGCGATCGCAGGCTCTCCGCATGCAGTTACTGTGGGGTCCTCAGGAGGAACGCGATGAACCGAGCTGCGCGTGGATGGAGTGCGACCCATCTGGCAACAGGACTCAATCTCGATGACACATCCCAATCAATTCTGATGAATTTCGCTCGAGGGGATGTGGAGAGACTAGCAAGGCTCGGTCCTCATAAGAGAAGGCAGGCAGGGCTCGTGCCCCGCATCCAACCGCTGCGCACGATACCCGAGAGCGAGTCGATGCTGTATGCAATGATAAAGGGGATGGAATTCCACGATCTGGAGTGCCCATATGCTCCCGAGGCGCTTCGCAACTCATATCGGACGGTCGTGGGCGAACTGGAGGACCAGTTTCCAGGAACTAGACATTCGATATTGAAGAGCTATGAACACATGATGCCAGTCCTGGAAGAGATGTACGAGCCCGCTGCCCTAAGGATGTGCGCGTGTGGAGAGCCCACGATATCCGAGAGGTGTAAGGCGTGCGAACTCATCGAAAACGTGAAGAATAACGCGTCTAGATGACCGTGTCCTTGGGGAACCAGGCACCACAGTTCTTGCAGACGTAATCCTTGGTCGGCGACTGCACGCCACATACTTCGCAGACCTTAATTCCCTTTGGCAGGTCCCTTGGATGAGGACCGGATGTGAATCCGACCTCATCATCGGCGGTGACATCGAACTCCGCTTGAATGAGACGTTCGAAGGCACCGTGCCTCGGCGTTGCGCTGGCCTTCCGGACTACACGAGCATGCATCGCAGTCTCATCCTGTCGCTTCTTGGCCAACTCGACCCGGTGTTTCCTGGCACGCTCAATTTCCGCATTCCTGCTGGTGGTGAACGTCATCATTATTAGCAGGCTCTTGAGTGAAATACCGAAGAGGATGACGTACACTATCTTCGTCATGTCGAACTCGACAAAGTAGGGACCAAAGTAGAACTGCGCGATTCCGCCGCCAAATATAATGAAAAGCCACATGCACACGAATATCAATGCTGTAATGCCGAATAGCATGCGCTTGTAAGTCCCGGGTCGATGTATCGCTTCGAGGGTGCTCGATGCGACGATCATCCCGCCGAAGAAGACGACAAACATCTCAATATTCGGCATGAAGGTTGTAGACAGTTGAGGATAGTTGTTCGTCACCAGGTCCACAAGGATGAGAGGGACGATGACGAATCTGAGTGCCTCCGTGAACGATGTCCACACCGCATCTGAGACCCTATTCTTGCGGGTCATGCAGATCCCCCCATCATGACAACCACCCCGAATCGAAGGGGACGGTCTCTACGAAATCGTACCCCGCAATCGTGGTTTCGAGCACCATACGATCAGGAATCGCGCTGAACGGCAAATCGAACGAGAACGTGCCGCTATGCATCTCACCCAGAGACACATACTCAACATCCTGGACTATCAGGGTGCTCCCATTGAATAATTTCGCGGTTATGATGGTGCCACCCAGCGGTTCCAATATGCTAGAAGTGAACACATGGTATTCGATCTCAAGTTGCACACCATCGGATCTGACATCATCTACTCCAATATCCTGGATTAGCGCATCCCATGGAACGCTCACAGAGTACTCCGCATAGAAATGGACCAGCTTCATCGTGTAATAGCAGGATACTTCGAGGGCGAAGTTGAGAAAATCGTCATTGAAGAGGAGCCATACGATGCTTGCATCATGGAAATCATCGAGTCGGAAGGAGAAGTCAATCGTATCAGATGTTACAGCTCCAGCCGGGATCGTTCCGATGTCTATGGTATCAGAATGAACCAGTACGGATGTGTAGTTAGTCACCTCGTACGAAATCTCTAGCTCGCTAACATCATAGAATCCGCCGTTATCAATGGAATAAGGAGCGGATACGTGTACAACGCCATCTTCGTAGGACCATTCAACGTCCTCGGACTCCGGGAGGTTGATCTTGAAATCCCCGCTAGGAAAAGGCCAGATGCTAGTGAACGCTAACGCGAATATCAGAAGGTTGACGGCCGCGATGGCCACTTGTATTACGCGAATCCTAGTTGCCATCCCTGATCAGTGTTCAGTGATACCGCTGAGCGATAATAAACTTAGAGTCACCCTTATCGCAGAAAAGCATCTATCAGAGGTCTCCGTCATGTGAGGGATAGTCGTATGCCTCCTCCCCCTCGAAATAGCAGTAGTGGACCTTGGTGAAACCCTTCTTGAATTCGATCACTTCGTTCCTGATTACATCGGGATCAGCACCCTTCGCCACAACCTGGTGTATCAGCTCTGCGACGACATCCATGTCCCCCTCTTTCATGCCGATTCGGGTGACCTCCTGTGATCCTAGACGAATACCGGAGGGTCTCACAGGATTGGAATCCCATGGCAGGAGGTTCTTATTGGCAATGATGTTGGCCTGCTCCAGCGCCTTTGCGACCTTCGCACCGCCCTGGAACTCCTCAACGTCGAGCACCAGTGTATGGGACTCTGTGAATCCCAGATGCTCGCAGAGCACATCCATCCCACGGGTGTGTAACGATTGTGCAAGAGCCTTCGCATTGCGTATCGTCTGATCCGCGTATGCTTCGCCGAACTCTTTGGTTTCGGCGAGGGTGATAGCAAGAGCGGCGACTGACTGCAAATGGTGATTACTCGTGACCCCAGGGAATACGCCCCGTCTGAGCGATGACTCCAATCCATCCTTTCCCGAATCGGACAGTATCATCCCGTGCTGAGGGCCGGGGAGTGTCTTGTGAGTGCTTCCAGACATGACGTCGATCCCTTGTCTAAGCGGGTCCTGAAATCTCTTGGCGGCTATGAGACCAAGAACGTGGGCCGCATCATACCAGGTAGTGCAACCAACCTCCTCGATGACATCCCTCAGTTCATCGAGGGGTGTCGGGAAAAGGTAGACGGACTGGCCGAAAAGAGCCACCCTCGGCTTGACCTCAAGTATCAGCTTCCTGGCACCCGCGACGTCGATGTTCATCGACTTTTCGTCGAACGGATAATTGAATGTCTTAACACCACGAAGACCTGTCGCGCCAATCTTCGCATGTGAGATATGTCCACCATCAGAGAGGGCAACAGTCGTCATCTTGTCGCGGGGCTTGGCAATAGCCATGAGAACGGCAAGGTTCGATACGGTGCCCGACGTTGGGCGGACATCCACGAACCTGCATCCGAAGACCTCCTTGGCGAGGTCCTCGCAGATAACCTCGATCTCGTCCACGAATATGTTGCCCTGATAGTATCGCTTCCCTGGTAGTCCCTCCGCATATCGGTTGTGCAGATCTGAATTCATTACTTCCCTTGCGGCTGGGCTCATGACGTTCTCGGATGCGATCAACGGGATCGAGTCCCTGAACCATTGATTGTGTTTGCGCGTGATGGTACGTATCGACTGCGCAATCTCTCTTGGTGAAGGCACGATGTCAGGGAAACAATCGTAGATTAAAAAATTATGCACCCAGAATATAGACTAGTTCCTCATGAAATGTTGTGAAACTCGGCAAGAGTGCAATGATGCCGCCTGTGTTGGCAACTCGAATTGACTTTCGCGAATTCCCGAGGCTCCACTCGAAGCAGTGGAAACGTAGGTGCGATTTACCCAGGATATGTATTTATATGCTGTGCGACAATGTGTCGTACAAGGCTCCGCGATTACGATGACTACGAAGACTGCACGCATCAATGTCCGAGTACCCGATGACGATCTCAGGGAACTAGAGGCAATCAGAGAGAGGACAGGCCTGCAGAGCGTCTCCGATGTTGTCAGAGAGGCAATTTCAGCGTACCTTCACGACGAGGCAGCTACATGGAACTCCGAGAAGGTCACTGCGATTGTCCCTTCGGCCCTTGCCGAAGACGTCGAGATGTTTATTGCCAGTGGGGATGCGACTGACATATCGCAGGCAGTCACGGTCGCCCTTGCCGGATGGGTCGATGATAGGAAGCAATACTATCTCGAGGGCAGGGAACTCCTACGCCAGAAGATCGCAGAGGCGATGGACGAACGCAGTACGAAGAAAGGGATGGATCGTACCGCAGACAGGATGCGTAATCGATAGAGTTCCAAGTGGAGAACGGAAGCCTTGGACAGAGGCCGGGAATATCCTGAGGTCTCACAATTCAGAGAGAGGGAAAGGAAGGGCTTGCCTTCGGAAGGCATGCATAGACACCTTGAGGGGCACAGCCCCCTCACATCACTTTTTTAAAGCAATGCCTAACAAAGATGTGCTACTGCTGAATCATCATGTTCACTTTTTTGATAGAATCGTCTTGAGTCGCTCGATTGGTTCAGTGGAGGAAGGGTCGACCTTGTTGAGGACCGCCGTGTACACGCTTACATAATCCCCTAGCATCACAAGAGAGAGCATCCTTGACATCGGGCTGCTCCCCGAACTTTCGATTGAATGGGCCTGCGCATGGCAGCGCACGATGTCTATCGTCGCCTCAATTCTGTCAGTCATCCGCTCCTCGCCAGCGTCCTTATCCAAGAAGACGATTGAAAAACCCTTTCCACGAGGGTCGGACGAATACCCAACGATCTCGTTGTGGTCCATCTCCGGCAATTCTGAAGAGAATGCGAGGCACTTTGCGTTCTCATTGAGCTGGTTCGCCCACCTCTTGGCAACCGGCGCTGAGGCTCCATGTCCGACTATGACTGGGATTCGGCCAAACATCTCATGAGCGATCTTTTTTGCAGGGTTATCAAGAGTGGGGACGGCCGGACCACACAGCTCACTGATCTTTGCAAGAATGCGCTCCGACTCTTCGACCTGTTTATCCGGCTTGGCGGCCCCCACCCGCTCAACAACGCCGACCATTGCCCCGAACATGTACCCAATGGTCGCTCTCGGAGGAAGGCCCGTTGGTATCCTCGCGTGCGGTATCGAAGAAGCAGATGCGACATCCGCTAGCTTGCCTCCTGATGAGATGGAGACAATCTTGGACCTCTTCTTCCTTGCATCTTCGAGCATGCACAGGCTCTCCTCCGTGTTGCCCGAATAGCTTGCAACAATCACGAGCGAGTCCTTGCCTACATAGCTCGGAACTGCATAGGACCTGATGACCTCGCATGGAATCGCACATGAATCGGTCAACCACGCCTTTAGGAGGTCACCACCTATAGCCGAACCGCCCATGCCACATATCACTATGTTCTTGGAAGTGAACTTGGAAAGCCCTGTCCTGCGTCCGCGTCTCAACCCCTCAGAGAGATGATCAGGCATCTTCCCGATGAGGGACATCATGCCCTTTCGATCGACAGCGCGGATGTTCTTGACGGAATCGAGCATATGCCTAAAACCAAATGGAAGATGTACGTCGGAGTATAAATGAGGTTGCGATTGCTAACCTAAATCCGTGGTTCCAAGGAATGCCGCAACAAAACCTAAATATGCTTCCGGGTTTCGCAAAGGTGAAGCCGTTATTCGCAATGGCAATTCGGCCCAGCGGAGGGGACGAACGTGAAGAGTGATAAAACGAGACGGGTCAGGCAGAAAGAAGATAGCTCACCCGTAGACGAAGGAATAGTCGTAGCGAAAGGCATCTTTAAGACTTACGATTCCGGCAAAGTCAAGGTTGATGCTCTCAGAGGCGTCGATTTCTATGCCAGGGAAGGGGAGATGATAGCGGTCATGGGCCCTTCCGGTTGCGGAAAGACCACATTGCTCAACTGTATGTCTGGTCTCGATGACATAACCTCAGGGGAGGTATTCATACGCGGGAGAGCGCTCTCGGACATGTCCGACCGCGAGAGAACTCGCTATCGAGCGCAAAAGATCGGTTTCATCTTCCAAGCTTACAACCTCCTGCCAGTACTGACCTCTGCAGAGAACGTGGAACTGCCGCTACTACTCTCAGGAACCAACCCGCGACTCGCGAGGGAACGGGCAACCGAAGCTCTCAAGTCTGTCGGCCTGCTGGAATGGAAGAACCACAAACCTGCGGAGCTATCTGGCGGCCAACAACAGAGGGTCACAATCGCCAGATCCCTTGTCAACAAGCCTGAGATCGTCTTCGGTGACGAGCCCACTGGGAATCTCGACAGCGAGTACTCCAAGGAGATAATGGACCTCCTGAAGCAGTTGAACAAGGAGAATGCGCAGACATTCATCATCGTGACCCACGACTACAATGTGGGTAAGATGGCTGACAGAATCGTGACCATGCGAGACGGTAGAATCGAAAAGGAATTCGCACCAACGCCCTTCTGAAGGAGGATTGACATGAGCGCACTTGTTCAGCTTGTCGTCATCGTCGCCATCGTGTTAGTGGCTGTAGGACTCATGGCAATGAGACGCAGGATGTTCGCACGGATGGCCATCCGGAACGTCACCAGGAGGATGAGGTATGCAGTCATCGTGATCAGCGGCTTGCTCGTAGCCACTGCGATGATATCAGGATCGCTCGTAGTCGGGGACACCTTGGACTACATCATCAAGGGTGATGTGTTCGAGAGCTCTGGCAACGCGGACATACTCGTGACCGTCGAGGATGAATCCGGAGCGTCGCTGTTCTTCAATCAATCCGTTGCAGATGACCTGATCCATAGCCAGGAATCTGGATCGGCACCGCATATCGATATGGTCACACCAGCGATAAGGAGAGCTGCGACGATAATCAATTTGAAGAACAACCTTTCAATTCCTTCTGCGCTGATATTCGCCTACGATCGCCAGAATGCCATAGGAGAACTGATAGATTCCGATGGGAACGACTTTGGAGCGGAGGATACAACCTCGGAGAAGGTCGTTTTGAACGCGGGTCTCGCTGGTGAGATAGAGGCGACGATTGGGGACCAACTCTTCGTACTATCGAAAGACGGCATGCCAGTATATCTGGAGGTGGCCGGTGTGGCTGTGGAGGAGGGTATGGGTGTCTGGCGATTCTCAGATATTCTGTTCGTTGACCTGCAATTTGCCCAGGACACCATATTCGGAAGACCGGGCATGATCAACGCGATCGATATTTCGTGCCTTGGAGACATCGAAGAAGGATACAAAGTGTCATCTCAGGCAGTCACAGAGCTGGAACAGAACCTCGATTCTGGATATGACTACGAGATCTCTGAGATCAAGAGAGACGGTGTAGAATCAGCGGAGACAGCTGCGGACCAGATATCCCAAATATTCATAGTAATGAGTTCCTTCGCGATAATCGCTGGCATCGCGCTCATCATCAACATATTTGTCATGCTCGCCGAGGAGAGGAAGCCAGAGATGGGCATTTCGAGAGCCATCGGCATGCAAAGAGGAGATCTGACCCAGACATTCATGTTCGAAGGCATCGTATATGCAATCGCTGCTTCGATCGTCGGCGCATTTGCCGGGTTGTTGATAGCTATCGTGATGCTGGAAGCATTCTCGATGATCTTCGGAGGCGCTGGCATGAGCTGGTCTCTTCACTTCCAATGGGAGAGCCTGGGAATCGCTGCCACTTCGGGATTCCTGCTAACCGCATTGACAGTGATCGTCGCATCATGGCGTGTGAGCAAGCTCAACATAGTGAGAGCGATCAGGGACATACCCGAACCGATGCTAGTGAAGTCGGAGAGGAGATACGTCATCACTGGCGCACTGGCCATATTGTTTGGCAGCCTGCTGACCGTGGTGAGCGCTTCAGCAGAACAAGCTGCAGGCATAGTTAGCGGCCCATGCCTTATCGCGTTGGGAGCAGCTATGATAGCTATCAGATTCGTCGGTCCGCGCGTGCCATTCTCTCTCGCAGGCATATTCATGATATTTTGGATGCTGGACCCACTCAATATCATCGACCAGCTATTCGGAACGCTGGGAGGAGACATGGAGATGTTCATATTATCCGGAGTTCTCCTGGTGACGGGTGGCGTGATCCTGGCCATGTTCAATAGCGACCTGCTCTTGGCCGGACTCATGAGATTGTTCGGACGCGGGAAGACCATGTTACCTATCCTGAAGATCGCTATCAGTTATCCCTTGAATAAGAAGTTCAGGACAGGGTTGACACTCTTCATATTCGCATTGATAATGTTCACGGTGATCGTCATAGCGATGATGGCATCATTCCAGAGGGAGAGCGTGGACACGATGTCCGAGAAGTTCTCTGGAGGGTTCGAGATAATCGCCTTCTCGCTCCACGACATTACGGACGAGGACTTACTCGATGGAATGGATGAGGTCAATGCATCGCTTGGGGCAGACGTTATAATGCGGGTCGAATCAGCCAGATCGGCGCTTGTGTCACTGCATACTGATAGTTCCAACCTGACGCCTACTGCAAATCTGATAGGATTCAATGACCGGATGCTATCAGATGGCGATTTCTCGCTAGCATCGAGATCAGAGAATTTCTCCTCGGATGAGGACGCCTGGAATGCTATAGCTGGCAACTCGAGCCTCGCAATACTTGACGGCAGCTATTCCCAAAGCATGTTCTCATTCACAACCGGCGGCTTGTCGCTCGGTGTGGACGACACATTCAGCGTGACTTTCTCCACCGGCATGACGAAGAACATGACGGTGATTGGCATCATGGACCAACTGATCTTGGGCGGTGTATTCACATCTGCAGAGTTCGTCGAATCGAACGCACCGGTTTATCAACAGAGCCTGTTCTATATAGATACGATCGGTGGCACAGGATTCACCGACGACCAGATAAGGGCAGAGATAGAGAAGACCTTCGCCGAGTATGGCCTGATAGCAATCGTCGTGAAGGATCTGATCGAAGAATTCATGAACATGGCGTCAGCAACCATGCAGCTCATGGAGATCTTCCTGGGTGTTGGCCTCATCGTGGGCATCACAGGGCTCGGCATAATAACCATAAGGAACATCGCAGAGCGGAGACAGGAGATTGGCGTCATGAGGGCGATAGGTTTCCAACGGGACATGATTCTGAAGACTTTCCTCCTTGAGACATCGTTCGTATCGCTCCTAGGGATAACGCTTGGCATATTGCTAGGGCTGGCCCTTTCGTGGAGTCTGTTCTCGTGGGGAGGGTTCGATGAGTTCTCACGCTTTGTAATACCGTGGTCCGAGATCCTCATGATAACGATTATCGCTTTCGCGATGACACTCGCATCGACACTGTCACCATCCAGAAGAGCAGCCAGACTGGCCCCTGCTGAGGCTTTAAGAAGGGTAGACTGATACTTTCGGAATGGTAACTGCAACATCCATAATATGTTCCGACAGAATGGACGACTAAGATGGCTTCAGACACCGTGTTGCGGGCGCTCAGCGAGATAAAGAAAGGACATTTCGTTCTTGTATACGACGCCGATGGCCGCGAAGAGGAGACGGACATGGTCATCGCATCTGAGTTCGTCACATCTTCAGCCATAAGGACTCTGAGGAAGACCGCTGGAGGGCTGATCTGTACAACCGCAGATCCGGCCATAAGGCAAAGCCTTGGACTACCATTCCTTACAGAAGTTTTCGCGGGCATGTCTGAGGAGTACCCCGTAATGAAAGGGCTCACGCCCAATGATATCCCATACGATGTCAAGTCCGCTTTCGGGATCACGATAAACCACAGGAAGACATTCACGGGCATAACCGATGACGATAGGGCCCTGACGATCATAGAGTTCGCTAAACTAGCCAGGACAGCCGTCGCACAAGGAGACGGATGGGGCAAGAGAGAACTGGGCAAGAACTTCAGGGCACCTGGACATGTTCATCTTCTCAACACCTCGGATAATATACTTGAGACCAGGTTCGGCCACACCGAACTCACCACCGCTCTCGTCATGATGACGGGGCTCGTGCCATCGGCAACCATCTGTGAGATGATGGGGGACGACGGCAGGGCTCTCTCGAAGGAAGCGGCAAGGACATATGCTGAGAAGCACGATCTGGTCTTCATCGAGGGGAAAGACGTGATCGATGCCTGGAAGGAGTTCAGGAAGGGGTAGACTCCCATGGTACGAGTTATGGCCTCCGGCGTTTTCGATATCATCCACCTTGGCCATGTTCACTATCTCCAAGCTTCCAAGGAGCTGGGAGACGAATTGATTGTTGTCGTAGCTACAGATAACACTGTCCGAAAGAGAAAGCACGAGCCGATAACCCCAGAGAGCATGCGTGTCGAGCTGGTCGAAGCATTGAAACCGGTAGACAGGGCGGTCTTGGGCAAGGACGGCGCGGACATGTTTGCGGTCGTCGAGGAGATCGGGCCCGATGTGATCACCATCGGTTACGACCAGGAGTTCGAACCAGTCGAACTCGAGAAAGAGTTACTCAAGAGGGGCATGAACGTCCGAGTTGTCAGAATGCCCCATCTTGATCATGATCTGGACGGCACTCGCAAGATCATCCGCAAGGTCATCGAGTTCTATGATCTGAACAAGAAGCTGGCGGAGGTCGAGAAGAGATGAAGAGGATAGGCATCGTCGATACGACCTTCGCAAGAGTCGACATGGGTGGCTGCGCGGTCGACGAGCTCATGAAGACGGGCACCGGATTCAAGGTAGAGAGATACACGGTTCCAGGTGTCAAGGACTTACCTGTCGCAGCCAAGAAACTGATTGAAGAGAAGGGCTGCGACATAGTGATGGCTCTGGGAATGCCAGGCCCGGAGCAGACAGACAAGATGTGCGCTCATGAGGCGTCCACGGCCCTGATACAGGTTCAGCTGATGACAAACAAGCACATAATCGAGGTCTTCGTCCATGAAGACGAGGCGAAGGATGGAAAAGAATTGAGCTGGCTGGCCGAGAGAAGAGTGAGGGAGCACGCAATCAATGCTTATGATCTGATCTTCAAACCTGAGAGGCTGGCCAAGAATGCGGGAAAAGGGCTCAGGCAAGGGTTCCGTGATGCGGGATCAGTTGATTGACGATTGAAAGAAGGAGGTTCTGAAATGGCAAGCAAGTACAAGATCGGCATCGTGTGCAGCGAATTCAATTTCGATCTGACACAGACGATGTTGGAGATGGCGAAGGAGCATGCGAAATTCCTGGACGTTGATGTGTCCAGAGTCGTGATGGTACCAGGCGTATTCGACATGCCGTTGGCGATCAAGATGCTTCTGAAGGAGAAATCGATCGATGGTGTAGTGACGATAGGCGCGGTCATAGAGGGCGAGACGGCACATGACCAGATCGTCATAGGCCAGGCTGCGAGGAAGATTACCGATCTCGCGGTCGAGTTCGAGAAACCCGTAGGTCTCGGCATTACGGGTCCTGGCATGAGCAGACTCCAGGCAGAGGACAGGATAGAGAGGGCGAAGGACGCCGTCGAATCCGTCGTCAAGCAGCTCAAGGCGCTCAAGTAGGTTCCAGTAGAAAGTCTATAATATGTAGGCACTTTCCAGAAGCTTGTGGCAGAGATACGACTAGGTAAGATCCACCTACGCTGGTGCGATACATGTAACCTTCCGGTACTCGAGCAGAAGTCATGCGGGAGGTGCGGCTCAGGTACCAGAGGCTTGCAGATTACTCCACCAGGGGATGCGAGGCCAGCCTTCGAATTCGATATTCGGTACATACGCGAGATTGTGGACCGCCAGTTCGGTCCTGGAACCGGCGATGCCCTGATCCCATCTGGAAAGGTCGTCGTTTTGAACAAAGCACCAGACCTGGACCGCATGGATGAGATAATCCTCGACGGAGAGGTCGCGGGCGCCGTCAGGTTCGACATCGTCCATGGGAACCGATTCCTCCTCAAGCCGCTCAGTGCCAAGATTCTAGCACCACTGATCTCAAAGAGTTGGGTCATCGTCGATGACGGTGCTCTCGATCCAATCAGGAACCGAAAGGCGAGTACATTGGCCGTTGGGGTTCTCCAATGCGACCCAGGTATCAGGCCTGGAGACGATGTATTGGTACTGGACAAGGGAAGACGACCAGTCTCTGTCGGCGTCGCGAAGATGTCCGCAGAGGAGATGCTCAGACCAGGAGCAAAGGGGACCGCTGTCAAAACGCGGTGGGTCGTGGCAAATGAAGCTCACGAACCACGAGATACAGATGTCACTTGGGACGATGTCTTGATTGCCAATAGCGAGGTCCTGGAACGCAGAGTGAGCGAGGCCAAGGCGTTCATTAGCAGGGTGGTGAGCGATAATCCTCTGCCCATCGCAGTTTCCTACAGCGGCGGAAAAGATAGCCTCGCGACATTGTTGTTGGTCCTCGAAGCGGGAATCCGACCAAAGCTCATGTTCATCGATACAGGACTCGAGTTCCAGGAAACCAGGAAGAACGTCGAGGAGGTCGCTGAGGAATACTCCCTGGAAATAGTCAAGGAAGAGGCAGGGGATGCATTCTGGAGGAATGTCTCGCTCTTCGGGCCTCCGGCAAAGGATTACAGATGGTGTTGCAAGACCTGCAAACTTGGGCCGGCCACGAGGATAATCCAGAAGAATTTCCCGAAAGGTGTTCTTTCATTCATAGGACAACGTGCTTACGAATCTGAACTCAGGGCAGGCAAGGGACGCATATGGAGGAATCCTTGGACCCCGAACCAGCTTGGCGCATCGCCGATTCAGAAATGGACCGCACTTCATGTTTGGATCTATCTCTTTTCAAGGAAGGCTAACTACAATCCGCTGTACCGTCAGGGGTTGGAGAGGATAGGTTGTTTCTTGTGTCCAGCAACTGATCTCGCCGAGTTGAAGAAGGTCAGGGAGATGAGCGAGGAATATGAGAGATGGGACGCGCTGCTCGACGAATACTCGAAGAGCAAAGGCATGCCTGACGCATGGAGAGAATACGACCTATGGAGATGGCGGAGGGTGCCGGAATCGATTCTGAATGAATTATCCATGAAAGGCATCGATTTGAGGGCGAACGAACCCGCTCAGGATGGCGATACACTCCTCGAGTTCAGGAGCACGAAAGGATACAGTCCATGTGTCGAAGGATTGAGCATGGAAGGTGTATTCACAAAGAGGCTCGACATGGGGAGGGTCGCCAACCTCCTGAATGCGATAGGCACAGTCACAACATCACCTGATGGGGAGATTGCCGAAGTGCGCGGCCTGACAGTGTTCGGTGAAGGGCCGGTCATGATTAGAGGCAAGACGGAAGAGGAACTAGATCGAAGGGCTTCGATCACCAAAGAGATCGTGTTCAAAGCTATGAATTGCACTGGCTGCGGGATATGTATCGGGAGATGCGAATCAGGTGCCATACATCTGGAGGGGAGAGCAACCATCGATGCCGAGAAGTGCACCCACTGTAGCAATTGCCTGGGTCCGTGCCCAGTCGTTGCATTCAGAGAAGAAGAGCTTGACATCTAACCCAGGACTGCCCTGAGTGCATCCGCAACCTCGGACATCCTGGTGCCCCACGGGACGATGACCATGTCTCCATCCTGTTCGAACCCTTCTTTGACCTTGCAGCATTTGACGAGCGTCGGGCCCTGGATGTTTCTTTGTTTGGCGAGATCTCGAGGGCATATATTGACCAGCTTCGGTTCTCTGCCGTAGATGGCCTTGAAGATGCGAGCAGATAGACTGCACCCGACCAGAGTTACCCCATCTAGTCTTGAACGATCCAATTCCCGAGTTTCGTCAAGATACATGACTTCCTTTTCGGAACTAAGGCCAGACGCCCTGCATGGGAACATTATGATCGGAGTATCGATTCCGGCAGCAACATCGTTCAGGTCCAGCTCGATAACCTCGCGTTTGACGAACCTGTCCTGGAGCTCCGATTCAAGGACTTGATCGACCATGCTCGCCAGCTTCGATGGCGCTGGTGGCACCACATCGAAGACGGTCAATAGCTCTGCTGCTTCTTCCACGAAGAATGATATGTGTTCCGACCGACCTTTCACAACCACACAATGCGATCCAGTCTGTTCGCGAATCATCCCCATCTTGGTGGCGGACAGTACCTCCAGGGAAGGATCGTGGACGAATCTGGTTTCACTGGGCAGCGCGAGGATTCGAACAGACTCTATCGGCTGAAGCACAGAATTGGCGCTTCGCTTCGTTATGGCGGCCACCGCCCAAGTATCTCCAGAGTTCAATACGAAGTACTTCGTCCGGATGTATGCATTCTTGCCGCTAAGGAACCTGAGGATGTTCTCCTCGGTCAACTGAAAATCAACGGACCTAACGCTGACTTCCTTGCAGTGCTCAGGAAACATGTTCGACTCAACGGATTATTGGTTTAGCAGTATTATAAAGAAATTGAAAATGAATGGCGATACAAAAGTGGCTCCTCACGTGTTCCGAATTCACAAATGGCCGATTCCTTAACGGTCATAAGAGGGACAATCCATCCCAAACCGGACAAATCTCGATTTCATACGATGTGAAGTCCGCTTAGGGATGGAGGCCATGTCCGCAAGTACTGCAGCGACCATGCAGAGGGCGCTCTTCTAATGAGTCATTACTCGCGAGAAAGGGTATATGGAAAGAACACATTACTCGCACCGAGGATCACATGGAATTGATCATGATCACACCGATGGTAGGTCTAGGAGTGTTGTGTGCCATCCTCGGAATCTTTTTCTTCATGAATAAGGAGAAGTTATACTCCATCATATCATTCTGTGTGGCCGCCGGTCTGATTGTAGGGGCGATCATGGTAATCAACGACGCGGAGGATTCGGGACGGAGGGTGGTCACGGTCTCGATAGACTATTACCAAGAAGACGGCACCTTCGCGGGTGGCCCTTGCTTTCAGATATGGATAGCATACATTGGAAACGACATGGTTCCGACCAATGAGACTTTCACAAGCGGAGTGTTCAATGACTCAATGATCCTCGAATCCCCATTCCAAGCTTCAGTCGAATTGCCTGAGAACGTGATCAGTCTCAGCTTCACTATAAAGGCGTATAACGGGGACATTGCAGAAAATCGCATGATCGATTGTGAATCCGGAACTGGATATTTCATATCTCATACACTCACTTCACCATTTGAGGACGCTTGGACCTCGAATGGGAGCGACGACGGGTTTGAGGACATCGACTGCTCACTGACATACTCTATCTCTGATGAGACTGTTGAATTGTGAAGTCCGCCTTCGTTTAGATGCTATGAGGGATGGCCCGAGAAAGAGTATTGAAAATCTTTATGTCATATCCTGTCAATCACTGAAACATATGCCAGAGCAACACGCTGAGTTCCCGATCATAGAGACGAAAAGACTCGTACTGGACAGGATTACCAGGGACCACTATCAATGGTATCTCGATCATTTCTCCACTAAGGAAATAATCGAAGGACAGGGGTTCGAAGGTCCGAAGGATATCGAGACCGCGAAAGAGGAATTGAACCACTACATAGTCGGCCTCTTCGAGGAAGGAAAAGGCATCAGATGGGGAATCCGATTCAAAGAGTCAGATGAGATAATAGGCAGCTGCGGATTCTATGCGTGGAACAAGGATTTCAAGAAGGTCGACATGGGTTACGATTTGCAGCCAGCGTACTGGGGGCAGGAAATCATGGTTGAAGCCGCGACAGCAGCCATCCGATACGGTTTCAATGATATGGAGTTGAACAGGATAGCAGTCACAATAATGGCAACCAATCCACGCTCGAGCTCATTGGTCAAAAAGCTCGGATTCGTGCAGGAAGGGATTCTTCGAGACTACTCAATCTGGAAAGGAGAGTATGTCGACGAGCACCTGTATTCGTTGCTGCGAAAGGATTGGGAGTCATCCAGGAAATGATTCCATTTGTCAAGAATCCAGTCGATGTAATGATTCAATGTCCAGAACTGGATAATAGATACGAATTGAGTCCGACTCCACACAATAAGCTTCTTTAACCCTTCTTGGAATACACGACAGGTCGTGCGAATGAAGGGTTACCTTGTCCTCGAAGATGGGACGGTCTGTGATGGGGTGCTCTTCGGCTTTCTCGAAGATCGAATCGGAGAGGTCGTCTTCTCCACTGGAATGACGGGATATCAGGAATCTCTGACAGACCCATCTTACTGTGGCCAGATCCTCGTATCATCATATCCACTCATCGGCAATTATGGGACGAACCTTCAGGATAATCAATCAAAGGCAGTTCAGGTATGGGGATATGTGGTCAAGGAACAGTCGAGGTTTCCGAGCCACCGAAATTGCGTGCAGACTATTGACGAATTTCTCAGAGCATCGAAGGTTCCGGGCATAAGTGGCATTGACACACGGTCTCTCATCCGAAAGCTGAGGGATGTGGGGACGATGATGGGTGGCATCACTGCGGGAAATCCTGCAACTATGCTCGAGAAGGTGAAGAAGTCAAGGAACCCAAATCAGACCAATCTTGTGGCAAGTGTGAGCACTGACAAAGCAGTGAGATTTGATGAGAAGAAGTCAAAGACCGTCGCAGTTTTCGATTGCGGTGTGAAGGAGAGAATATTGGTGGAGTTGAGGAAGCGATTCAACGTGATTCAACTGCCATTCGACGCAAAACCAGAGACCGTGAGAGACTTCGAACCCGATGGTATCTTCATCACTAACGGTCCAGGCAATCCGGCGCACCCTGAGATGCTTTCGACTACAGTATCCACGCTGGCTAAACTCAAGGAAGAGTATCCAATGATGGGCATATGCCTCGGCAACCAACTCATCTCACTCATGTTTGGGGCGAAGACTTACAAACTCAAATTCGGTCATAGAGGCATCAATCAGCCGGTGAAGTTCGAGGGCAGGGTCCTGATCACATCACAGAACCATGGGTTCGCGGTCGATCGCGAATCAGCAGAGGATGCTGAGCTAGAAGTCTGCTTCATCAATCTCAATGATTTGACCGTCGAAGGCATCAGACACAAGGAACTCCCGATTTTCTCGGTACAGTTCCATCCAGAAGCACATGCCGGGCCAAGCGATTCCAGATTCCTATTCGATCGATTCAAGACTATGTTGGAGGGAGATTGATGCCGAGAAGGGATGATCTCAAGAAACTGATGATCATCGGTTCAGGACCCATCGTCATTGGACAAGCTGCCGAATTCGATTTCTCGGGATCACAAGCATGCAAATCACTCAGGGAGGAGGGCTACACGACCGTCATCGTCAACTCCAACCCAGCGACGATCCAGACGGACCTGGAGATGGCAGATATAGTCTACATAGAACCTCTGGATATCGAAACCGTTGCGACTATAATCCAGAAGGAGAAGATTGACGGTATTCTCTCGGGAATGGGTGGGCAGACGGCGCTGAACTTGTGTTCGGAACTCGCTGAGAAAGGGTACCTGGAACGATTTGGCGTAGAAATACTCGGGAGTCAGCCTGAGGCAATCGCCCTTTCAGAGGATCGAGAATTGTTCAGAAAGACGATGCTCGATCTGGGCGAACCAATTCCAAAGAGTAAGACGGTGCACTCGATAGCTGAGGCAAAGAAGGCAGTCGAGGAGATCGGAGAGTATCCAGTCCTGGTCAGACCTGCATTCACACTCGGAGGAACTGGTAGCGGAATCGCATATGACGAGAAGGAACTGGAAGACATCGCAGGAAGGGGCTTGGCATATTCCAGAATCAAGCAGGTCCTGATTGAGGAAAGCGTGATCGGGTGGAAGGAATTTGAGTATGAAGTCATGCGCGATGGGAACGATAACTGCATTATCATCTGTAGCATGGAGAACCTGGACCCGATGGGGATCCATACGGGCGAGAGCATTGTCGTCGCGCCCGCCCAGACGCTCAGCGACGACGATCATCAGAGACTGCGCTCCGCATCACTCAACATCATCAGGGCATTGGGAATCGAGGGAGGGGCGAATGTCCAGTTCGCATTCAATCACGATACTGGAGAATATCGGGTGATCGAAGTCAATCCGAGAGTGTCCAGAAGTTCCGCGCTAGCATCGAAGGCCACGGGTTATCCGATTGCTCGAGTGGCGGCCAAGATCGCAATCGGAAAGACCCTCGACGAAATCCCAAATGCCATTACGAAGAAGACATGCGCAGCCTTCGAGCCGTCCATCGATTACGTCGTGATGAAGATACCGAGATGGCCCTTTGACAAGTTCCGGACTGTTGACCGACGACTGGGAACCCAGATGAAGAGTACTGGGGAGGTCATGGCGATTGGCAGATGTGTTGAGGAATCCATCCTAAAGGCTGTGAGATCGCTCGAAATCGATAGGATCGCTCTTGAACCTGAGCCCTGGACAGATGATGACATCGAAAGGGAACTGACCGTCGCCACGGACCTCCGGCTCTATGTGATCGCTGAAGCACTTAGGAGAGGCTTCAGTGTCGAGCGCGTATGCAAGATGTCGAAATGGGATCCATTCTTTGTCAGGAAGATCCAGAATATCGTCGATATGGAGAACGATCTGAGATCCAATGGATTGGATGCGATCACAATACAGAACGCTAAGAAGCTGGGATTCAGTGACGAGTACATCGCTTCACTCATAGGAAAGGATGAGCAGGTGGTGCGAGAGACAAGAAGGAAGAATGATCTGTACCCCACCTACAAGATGGTCGATACCTGCGCTGCAGAATTCGAAGCGGAGACCCCATACTTCTATTCAACATATGAACGAGAGTGCGAAGCCAGGCCGTCGGTCAACAAGACGGTGATCATAGTGGGCAGCGGTCCGATCCGCATTGGACAAGGTATAGAGTTCGATTATTGCTGTGTGCATGGAGCACTTGCTCTGAGGGGTGAATCCATAGACGCTGTAATCGTGAATAACAATCCAGAGACTGTTTCGACAGATTTCGATATCTCCACGAGACTCTACTTCGAGCCAATCACCGCAGAAGATGTTCTCAATATCATCGAGAAAGAGGATGCAGACGGCATAATCCTGCAGTTCGGAGGACAGACCGCAATAAATCTCGCCCTTCCGCTCGAGAAAGCGCTCAAGGGAAAGAAGACCAAGATATTGGGCACGTCGCCTGGGGCCATCGACCTCGCGGAAGACAGGAAGAAGTTCTCGAAGCTGATGCAAGAACTCGGGATACATCAGCCAGAGTCAGGCACGGGATTCTCATTTGGTGAGGTGAAGAACCTCGCCGAGGATATAGGATATCCAGTTCTGATCCGGCCGAGCTATGTGCTCGGCGGACGCGCAATGGAGATCGTCTACAATGAATCAGAATTGGAAACCTACATGCACAGCGCTGCGAAGGTGTCGAAGAGGCACCCGATCCTTGTTGACAAGTACCTCAGCCATGCGATCGAAATAGATGTGGATGCGGTAAGCGACGGAAAGAATGTCTTCATTGGAGGCATCCTCGAACACATCGAAGAGGCGGGTGTGCACTCCGGGGATGCGACAATGGTTCTTCCACCCATCACACTCTCGAGCGAGGTCATTGAAGAGATCAGATCGATAACCAGAAAAGTCGCAGTAGGCTTGGGGACAATCGGACTGATGAACCTCCAACTGGCATACAAGGAGGGCATACTATACATGCTCGAAGCGAACCCGAGGGCTAGTCGGACGGTTCCGATAATCTCGAAGGCGACAGGCATTCCGCTAGCCAAGGTTGCGACAAGGGTGATGCTCGGAAAGACCCTCGAGGAACTTGGGTTGACCAAGGATACGGTGATACATCACTATGCAGTCAAAGCATCGGTTTTCCCATTCCTCAAGCTCGTCGGCGTCGATAGCATACTCGGACCTGAAATGAAATCGACCGGAGAGGTCATGGGGATAGATTCGGATTATCCAGCAGCCATCTACAAGGCCCTTGCGGGTGCAGGACAAAAAATGCCCAAGTCTGGCACGGTCTATGTCAGTGTTGCGGACAGCGATAAGGAAGATGCCATCGAACTCGCGCAACGCTTGTGCAAGCTCGGATTCGGCATAGTCGCCACAAAGGGAACTGCGAGCATGTTAAGATCAAAAGGAATCGATGCTACTACGGTATACTTGATATCAGAAAAGAACTCCCCAGATGCCCTGTCGCTGATGAGGAAAGGACTGGTTCAGATGATAATCACAACACCCACCGAAGCATCGGGCGCGAGGAGGGACGGTTACATGATGAGAAGACTAGCGGTCGAACTCGAGATACCGATGTTCACAACGATAAAGGGGGCCAGCGCCGCCGTGCTCGCAATGGAGTACGTTGCGACGAGATGCCTTTCGGTCAACGATTTATCTCATTTCCACAGGAAGACCGGAGCTTGATCATGAGCGTCCAGGGGTGAAAACTCCCCTCGACCCACGAGTTGCATGAATCCTATTCGCTCTTGAGCATCTCAAGGGCCACTTCGGCTCCCTTTCTTCCGGACAACAGCATCGATCCGAAAGTCGGACCCATTCGTGGCAAGCCGAATGTTGTGGAAACGGCCATTCCAATGACAATGAGACCGGGATGGGCTATACCGGTCTGCTCAACGACTGCGTCTTCGCTCTTCTCAATCCACATCGCTCCGAAGCCAGGGGTCTTGATCAGACCGCGATCTTCGAGCTTTCGGACCACGCTCGCATCATGACCAGTTGCATCGATCACGACTTTGGATTCGATGGCGATCGGGTCCACGCAGTTGATCGCCTTCGGGAGGAACGTTACGGGAGACCAGTTGATGACCGCACCGGCGACCCGATTGTTCTCGCGGAGCACCACATCATCGAACATAGTCATGTTGAGTACACCAGCACCAGCCTCGCACGCAGCTGCTATGAGCTTCCCGCAGGCATACGGGCCGGGTGTCACATAGAGCCCCTTCTCAAACTCGCGGTATTTTATGCCGATCTCGTCGAGCACCTTATGTGCAGGAGCTCTGATGGTGATGGTATTCATGAAGAATCCGCCGACCCAGAAGCCACCACCGAGGTAGTTGTTCTTCTCCAGGATCAAGACATTCACACCCTTCAAAGCCAAATCCCTTGCAGCTATAAGCCCGCTCGGACCGCCGCCCACGATGAGTACTTCCGTATCAGCGAACCGCTCCATGTCCTTTGAGAATTCAGACAAAATCGCGCGTGTCACGGCTTTTTCAGATGACTTTTCGAATATCGGCATCCTAGTTCACCAGATTCCAAAGTTCCTCATAATTGGTACTTGATATAAGTGTTGTTATTTCACTGCAAGTCTGGTCTAAGTGGGTTGGCTCCGCTGTAAGGGATAAGAGATATGCCAACGGGGAGACAATAGTAACTCCTAGGAGCGGAGCTAGACCCCACTCTATGCCCCGCAACCGAGAACCTGGCTCCGCTCCCCAATTACGATTGAGAGGAGATTGAAATGGCAATAGACCCAATATGCAAGATGGAAGTGGATCCAAAGACCGCTCAATGGAAATCGACATACAAGGGAAAGGACTTCTTCTTCTGCGCACCTGGCTGCAAGAAGGCGTTTGATAAGAATCCTGAGAAATACGCCTGAATCATGCTCAGGTGAGAAGAATCTCAGAATCGAAGAAGATGCGCATCAAGCGGATTTCCTCAGCTTCTCGTATTTCTCCTTGTATAGCTTGGAACAGACGGGGCAACAGAGATAGTGATACTTCCCATCCATCTTGATCTTCACACCCTCGTCATGTATCATGTGCCCGCAATAGTAACATCGAATGAGCAGCCCGGCCTCGTCGGTGAGTGCAGCCCTCTGATTTTCCTTCGGAGCCTTCAGTATCATCGATGCGTCCATCGATAGAATCTCAGGTATCTTAGATATCGTCTCGATGAACATCTTGTACTTCACCTGATTGTAGAAGGACAGCATACACAGCAATCTCGAGTCCGAGAGAATGAATATCTGCCTGACCATCTCATCCTCCATTAGTCGCTCATATACATCTTCAAGATGGGACGGTTTCGCATTTATCGTCAGTATCACCGACACCTGTCCCAGCATGTCCGCATCGAGAAGTGTCGAATACCCTTTTATCAGGCCCATGTCAGTCATTGCTTGCACTCTCGCACTCACCGTGGGAGTGCTTACGCCGATGCGAGAAGAGATGTCCCTGAAAGATGCTCGACCATCCGTTTGCAGCTCCCGCAGGATCTTCCTATCGACATCGTCCAGGTTGGGGTTCATAATAACAGTGTTGATTTGCAGCCTAATAGACCTTCCGCTTGAAAGGTACGGTACATATATCCAGTGCAATCGTAAATTGAGGCCAATCATGGAGAAAAATGCTCAATAGCGCACACTATCATTGAGCTACTGGCTAGCCGACAAATAGCACGTCTGGGAGCAGAGCTTTATCCCGAAAATTGCACCAAGCCTGCATCGAGGACTGAAATATCATGATTCGGGGTGGAATCGCCCGCATATGCTTGATTAATCGGGAAAACAATGGGATAATCTACATACACTCACAGGCTATTTGGTCGAATAGGTGGAGGATATGGTAACAGCAGTGAAACTGGTTGGTTTGAAAGTCGTGACATCGGATGCTTTCGTGTTGGGCCAGATAGATGGAACGAATGTTGATACGAACGCTTGGAAGGTGACTCATCTTAACATAGAACTCACGGACGATGCCGCCCGGGAGCTTGCATTCAAGAAGCCGTTCCTGGGAAGTGTCAAGATCTGTCTTCCTGTTGATTTCGTGAGCAAGGTCGGCGATGTGGTTACGCTCAAGACGATAATGACCGATGTCAAATCGAGACCGGAATGCAAAGTCAAGTAATATTTTGTATTCGCCCACCGAACATCACAGCATATCCGATTCAGCAGACGTCTCTGAGGCCTCATATTTGCCCTTATCACGGCCAGTCAGGACAATGTAGAGCCCGAGAACTACAAGACAACCCCCTGCGATTATGAGGATTCCAGGGACTTCCCCTGGAAGCAGGAGGAATGCGAGGATGGAAGCCCCTACAGGTTCTCCCAGCACACTTGTGGAGATTATGTGAGCCGGCACCTTCTTGAGGGCGTAGTTGAACATCGTGTGGCCGAATATCGTCGGCACTATGGCCAAGAGTAGGAATAGAATGATCTCTCGGTCCTCGGTCACCAGGAGTTCATCGCCGACGATGGCTGCGGAACACATCAAAATGGCAGCGGACAGTCCATAGACCGTGAACGCGTAAGGAAGCACCGAAACCCTCTGTCTAGCGACCCGTCCAGAGAGGAAATATATCCCGGCACATATGCCACCCAGGAAGGCCATGAGATCCCCCACAAGATTGCTTCCGCCTTCGGAGTAATCGCTTAGGGAAATCGTTACGACCCCGGAGAATGCCAATACTATACCAGCCGCTGCGATCTTCTTCACCTTCTCTTTCATCAGAAAATGAGATATTGCCGCAACGAAGATCGGATGCGAAGTCACCAGTATCACAGATGTGGACACTAGAGTGAGGCTCAACGAGACTATCCATAGACCGAAATGGAATGATAGAGCAACGCCGCTCAGGAGAACCAGCATCCAATCTCGACCGGAGAAACTGCGTATCTCGGATAATCCTCCGTACCGGATCAGAAACGGAAGCAGAATGAGGCACGTGAATCCGAGTCGATAGTATGCGATTACGAACGGAGGACTCTCGCTCCACTTGATGAAGATCGAAGCGAAGGAGATGGAGACCATCGCCACACCGATGGCGAGATATACCTTCGAGAACTCGCCCGAGGAACGCACATGTCTCCCTTCCCTCAGTTGTAGCATCCTGGTCAGTAAATCGTTACGCCCTTGACCCCGCGCGCCTGACGGATTAACGGTATCAGTTCAGAGGGCACCTGACACTCGGTCACGATGAACAGTTTGGGTTCCTCTGAAGTCATCGGATCGTCCACAATCGCCTGTCGGATGCTTATCTGCGACCTCGCCAGAATTTCCGCCACCGATGAAATGATCCCAGGCTCATGCGCATCCGTTGGCACTATCTCGATGGCGCTCCAGCCCATCGCGGATGCAGCATTCTTCAGATGGTTCGTTGGCTGCAGCTGTGAGAAGAACTTCAGCAGCGTTGGGTCGGCCTTTATGGTCTCGATCGTCGACTTCACAACACGCCTGTCCACGCCTGCGGCCCTTGCAAGGGATGAATCTGCAATCTGCACTTCCCCGCAGTAGACATGGTCCTTGTCGATCCTTAAACCGTACTTCAAAAGATACCTAGCAACCTTCGCTTGCGAAGGGAATTTCTCGAAGTAGTTTGCTATCTTGTCCCACATACCAATCGATGACTACATGTGTACAACAATACATTAATATTGCGACTTAATGTACGCCTTCGGACTGCTAAAGAGTAGCAAGGGTAATATAGGCCCAGTAACATGGAAGCGGGCAGTGACAAAGAATAGCACGCAAGAATTGGTGAGAAAAATGACGGGCAAGGCAATAAGACTGAGACGGATCTTCGACAACATGAGTGGAAGAACCGTCATAGTCCCAATGGACCACGGGATATCCTTGGGTCCAGTGAAGGGAATAGAGAATATCGGGTCCACTGTTGGCAAGCTCGCGGAAGGCGGAGCCTCCGCGATAGTCGTACACAAGGGTCTTGTTCCGTTTCTCGGGCCGGCAGTCGGCGCCAAGCTCGGTTTAATCGTCCACATATCTGCCAGCACATCTCTCTCCCCAGACCCGAATTACAAGATCCTGGTCGCGAGCGCGGATGCAGCCGCAAGCATCGGTGCGGATGCGATCTCCATACACTGCAACATCGGCGGAGACAACGAAGAGAAGATGGTGGCCGATTTCGGGGCTGTTGCAGACAGATGTCGTGAGCTAGGCATGCCATTGCTCGCGATGTGTTACCCGCGAGGCAAGAGCGTCAAGAGCGCGTTCGATGTGGATGCGATCAAGCTGTGCGCTAGAATGTCAGCTGAGCTGGGTGCCGACATCGTTAAGACGAGCTACACGGGATCGATAGACACATTCAAAGAGGTCGTCCGAGGGACGCCGATACCAGTCGTCATCGCAGGCGGACCAAAGATGGATTCTGACGAAGCTTTGCTCCAAATGGTACACGATTCGATCCAGGCTGGAGGGAAGGGTGTATCGATAGGAAGGAACGTCTTCCAGCACGATGACGTCATTGGCATCACAAGAGCCATGGGACGTGTTGTTTTCGAGGATATGTCCCCAAAGGATGCCTATAGGCGGTGATCTCCCTGATCGACCGTCAGGTGTGGATCGGGGCTATCCACCAGCCCAATAGTGATACCAGTAAGAAAATCGTCCTAGCGGCTCTTGAGAGCGGGTTCGATACAGTAGTCCTAGAGAAGAAGGATCAGAAGCTCGCCAACCTTGGAAGGTTCCGAGCAATCACACTTGACGGCAGGGACTTCGTCGAGAATGGCGAAAGGATCGGGCGGCTGATCGATATCGTGAAGAAATCGGATGAGCTCTCGGCCAAGAAGGCGGCCGAGAAGACCCAGAACATCGTGATATCGGCGAAGGATTGGAAGGTCATCCCGCTCGAGAACCTCATCGTCCACTTCCAAGGAACGGGAGCGAAACTGATCATGCTCGCGCGAACCGCGGAGGAAGCCAAGCTATTCTTCGGGACCATGGAGAAGGGTGCCGACGGCGTCCTGTTTGTGCCGGAGAAATTAGATGAGCTGGCCAGACTCCGTAGATTGCTGGATGAGGGTGCACCCAAACTCGACCTGAGAGAAGGGAGGATAACCGTTCTCAGGCAACTGGGACTCGGGGACAGGGTATGCATAGACACCTGTTCGATGATGGGCATTGGAGAAGGAATGCTCATCGGGAATACCTCATCATCATTGTTTCTGATTCATTCCGAATCGCTCGAGTCAGAATATGCGGCATCGAGACCGTTCAGAGTAAACGCTGGACCCGTGCACGCGTATATACTGATGCCAGATGGCACCACGAAATATCTCTCAGAGCTGAGAGGCGGAGACGAGGCATTGGTTGTCGGCACAGATGGGCATACCAGAAAGGTCGTCGTGGGTCGAACGAAAGTCGAGAGACGACCGCTCCTGCTGATCGAGGCCGAGGTGGACGGGGAACGACATTCGACCATCGTCCAGAATGCAGAGACGATCCGCGTCTTTTCCAAGGGAAAGGTCGTATCCGTATCAAACCTGAGACTGGGCGACACCATACTATTGAGACTCGAGCGTGGCGGAAGGCACTTCGGCATGCGCATCGAGGAGACAATCCAGGAGAAGTGAGTGATGACATTCATTGTCGCTTCTATCGTAGAGAGAAGCATCTCCGGAGTTTCGCGCTCGTCAAAGAAGGCGTTCAGTCTGGGCGCCGACCTCGTGGAGGTCAGATTAGACCTGATGGAAATCGATCGTGTCGACGCTGATTTCATGGCAAGGGTCAGGATGGCGGTCAAGGGACCCGCGATCGCCACCTTGAGATCATACAAAGAGGGAGGAGCGTCCCGATTAACGAAAGCCGCGAGAAGGAAAGCACTGAAAGCGATTCTCAGATCGGGTTTTGAATACATCGATCTTGAACTGGAGTCTGATGCCGATCTTCTCAAGGAGATTAAGAAGACACGGACCAGACCGGAAATCATCGCATCCAGTCACTTCACGAGACCCGTGAAGGCGAGGGAGGCGGAGACAAGGCTTCGAAGGGCATGCAAAGCCGGAGATATCGGCAAGGTCGCCATGCCGTGTGAGGACGCGAGTCAGGCATTGATGCTCTCGGTCATATCCATGAAGTTCTCCATGAATGGCGAACGATTCACTTTGATTGGCATGGGGGAGCAAGGACAGATGACTCGCGTGTGCGTCCGTCAGATGGGTTCATCCATGGTCTACTGCTGCATGCCAGGCAAACCTGCCGCTCCAGGCCAATTGGATCTGAGGACTCAGCTGAGTCTGTACAGGCGGGATAAGGTGGTTCTTGGATTGATAGGACACCCAGTTTCCCATTCAGTGTCCCAGCCGATGCAGGAAGCCGCTCTTGCGAGATCGGGGTTGATTGGAGCATACCTTCATCTCGATGTGCCTCCGAAGAACCTTGATCGAGAGATCCTCGAACGCTTTAGGAACCTCGGCTTCAAAGGTCTCAATGTGACCATACCGCATAAGAAAAACGTGCACTCATTATGCGATAGACTAGGGCCTTCAGCCCTTGCGACGGGGGCGGTGAACACGGTGAAATTCGAGGCTTCAAGGATTTACGGAGAAAACACCGATGTAATAGGATTAACTCGGATGATTGAAGGAAAAATACGCATCTCACCAGACGACTCCGCGCTCATCGTAGGCGCAGGGGGAGCTGCAAGATCGGCAGCTTATGTGCTCTCCCATCTCGGGGCGGATGTCACAGTCGCTGCACGCAGCCTCAAGAAGGCAAAGGATGTCGCGTCCATGGTCGATGGGCATGCTCTTCCTCTGCCCCTCGAGGGAAAATGTCATTCATACGACATAGTGGTGAACTGCACGCCAATGGGAACAAAGAGTTCCGGAGGGAGAATCCCCATTCCCGCACGCGTGTTCAAGAAAGGGACCATACTCTTCGATCTAGTCTACAACCCGCCCATGACGAAGTCCATGAAAATCGCCATGTCAAGGGAGGCAAAGGCTGTCAACGGACTCGACATGCTGGTCCATCAAGGCGCCCAATCGTTCAGGATATGGACCTCCAAGGAACCGGATGTGAAGGCCATGTCCAGAGCTGCAAAGGGGGCATTACGATGATTGAGAGGGCCTCCTGCAGAGGGGCCGTGACAATAGTCAATGCCATTCCAACGGGGATCGGCTCGGCGATGGGCATCATGCTCCAGTTAGATGCAGAGGTGAGATTATCTCAGGATGATGGATCGGTCAGACTCGAAGGGACCGAAGAGGGGACCGATCTCGTCAGAGGATGCATCGAAGGTGTCGGCAAAAGAGCAGGCATGCGTGATCTAAGCGGCATCGTAACCATCCGATCGGACATACCGGTCTCAAGAGGGCTGAAAAGCAGCAGCGCAGCATCTAACGCAGTCGTTCTCGCAGCATCAAGGGCCTTGAACATCCATATGAGCGATGAAGAGATAATCGGGCTGGCCATCGACGAATCCATCAAGGCTGGTGTGACGGTCACTGGCGCGTTCGACGACGCATCCGCATGTTTCCATGGGGGCGCAGTCATAACTGACAATAAGGCAAGGCGGATATTGAAGAGATGGCACGTTCAGGATCCCGTGACCGTGCTCCTACATGTCCCAGAGAGGAGAATCCGAAAAGAGGATGTAAAGAACATGGATTTCAGCCCTGTCATATCCCAGGTGAAGGAAGCCATCGAAAGCGCACTAAAGGGAGACTACCCCAGGGCGATGGAGCTGAATTCAAAGGCCTGCTCGAAGATCCTCGATGTATCTGAGGAAGTTGCGGAAGCGGCCAGGAGATCTGGCGCCATCGCCGCCGGTATCTCGGGAACGGGACCAGCCACCGCAGTGCTCGTACGTCATGAGGATATAGGGCGAATCATGGATATCCTGGAATCGTTCGATGGAACGATCATCTCAGCCGAACTCAACGACACACCAGCCAGGGAGGTGGTTCCGCGGCGATCATGATCAGATCATCCACCGCGAGAGGCACGATTCTGGCACCACCATCAAAATCGTACACACACAGATCGATGGTCCTCGGCGCGCTCACCCATTCCGCATTCACTCTTAGGCACCCCCTCATCTCGGAGGATACGCGAGCGACTCTCGATGCCCTGCAACTGCTGGGGGCCTCCATCACAGGGACTCAGACAGATATAGACATCATCTGCGACAAACTGGCACCAGCGGCAGGCATCATAGATGCCAAGAACTCGGGGACGACCATGCGGCTGGTGACGGGCCTCGCCTCGTTGCTGCCCACCAAGACCACCATCACTGGGGATGCGAGCCTCATCAAGAGGCCCATGGCGCCTCTCATCGATGCGCTCACACAGCTAGGCGCTAGATGTGAGTATAAGGGGGTGCCTGGGAACCCACCTCTGACGGTGACAGGACCAATCACAAACGATATGACCACCATATCTGGAGCGGTCAGTTCCCAATTCATATCATCATTGATCATAGCATGCACGCAGAAGCAGACAGATACCGATATCGAAATCACGGGAGGACTCGTCTCAAAGCCATACGTAGATATCACGCTTGAGATGCTCAGAGAGTTCGGGGCGCGCGTGGATACATCCGAGAACGCATATCATGTTCCCGGAAATCAGAGATTTGTCCGTGACAGCTATACCGTTCCAGGCGATTATTCCTCTGCTGCATTCCTGTTCGCGGCGGGTGCAATCACGGACGGAGACGTTACCGTCAAGAATCTGGATGCGGAATCCCCCCAGGGAGATAAGGCCATCCTGGACCACTTGAAGGGTTTCGGCGCCGATGTGACCGTATCCGACGATTTCGCACGTGTCCAGGGAGGAAAGCTCGAGGGGTTGGAGATAGACGTGGGAGACACCCCCGACCTGTTCCCCGTACTGGCCGTGATCGGGGCGGTCGCCGATGGGAAGACCGTACTCAAGGGCGGACGGAACCTGAAACAGAAGGAAAGCGACAGGATCTTGACTACGACCGACTTCCTGAGAGACATGGGCGCAAGGGTCAAGCCCACTGAGGATGGTTGCGAGATACTTGGAGGAGATAAACTCCGTGGTGCCAGCATCCAGACTCATGGAGACCACAGGATTCTTATGGCCGCAGTACTTGCAGCTCTGGTATCGACATCAGGGACGACGATCGATGACGACGAATCGTACAAGGTATCCTATCCCGGATTCCTGAGAGACATGCATCAACTCGGATGTCGGCTCGAGGTGAGGAGATGAACGAGTTCGGAAGTAGATACAGAGTAGGCATCTTCGGATCCAGCCATGGCCCTTGCGTCGGGGCCAAGATTGAGGGATGCCCCCCGGGCTCTAGGATCTCGGAAGCCGTGATCCAGGTGGAGCTGGACCGGCGATCCCCTGGGAAGGGTGTGCACACCACACCCAGGAAGGAGCGAGACAGGCTTGAGCTCATATCTGGCATTATAGATGGGAAGGCCACAGGGGCCACGATAGTCGGCCTTGTCAGAAACACCGACAAGGATTCATCGGCATATGATTCATTCAGGCGCGTCCCACGACCAGGGCACGCTGATTATCCATCCATGGTGAAATACCAAGGACATCACGACCACAGAGGTGGAGGACAATTCTCAGGCAGGATGACGGCAGGCCTTGTGATCGCGGGCGCAATAGCGAGACAGGTAGTCGGAAAGAAGGGGGTAGGAATAGTCGCCCAGACGGTCCAGATAGGCGGCGTGAAGTTGGATAAAGAAATACCTTCCAGCATTGCAGAGAAGGTCGCGAGGGCGAACGCGGTCGGGTGTGCGGACAGGAATGTCGCGAAGGAGATGATTGAAGAAATCGTCCGCGCCCATGAGAACAAGGACAGCGTCGGCGGAATCGTCAAATGCGTTGTGCGTGGCGTTCCTGTAGGGGTCGGCGAACCATTCTTCAATTCAATAGAGAGCATGATGTCAGCGATGATGTTTTCCATACCAGGGGTCAAGGGTGTCGAGTTCGGATCGGGGTTCAGGGCTGCGTCCATGACCGGGAGCGAGCACAACGACCCATTCATCGTCAGAAATGGCAAGATCGTGACCAAGACGAATAATGCGGGGGGGGTACTAGGCGGACTGTCGAACGGAATGCCCATAGAATTCAGAGTGGCGTTCAAACCGACATCATCGATCGCAGGACCCCAGATGAGTGTGGATATCCAGAAGAAGACGACCGTGGAACTGGAAGTGAAGGGAAGACACGATCCGTGCATAGTGCCGAGAGCGGTCCCGGTTGTGGAGAATTCCGCAGCGGCCGTTATACTGGATCTGATGCTTCAGGGGGGATTCATCTGAGCAAGGATGAACTCGGAGCCCTAAGAGAAGAGATCGAGAGGATAGACTCGGAGATCATGACGCTCATCGTCAGGAGGGAGGATGTCTCACACGAGATCGGACTCGTCAAGAAGAGGGGCGGGTTGAAGATCAGAGATATACCCAGGGAGAAGAAGGTCGTTGGAAAGATGACCGCGCTGGCAAAGTCCCTCAATGCGAACAAGGACATCACAAAGGAGATCTCACGACTCCTGATAGCCGATTCCGTCAATGTGCAGAAGGGAGTCAGACGGGAAGGGCTGGAGGGCAAGAAAGCCGTCGTGGTCGGAGGATCCGGCAAGATGGGGGAGTGGATGTGCAGGTTCCTATCGAACAGAGGCGCGGAAGTGAAGGTCTGGGACCCCCGAGGCCGACTAAAAGGATACTCGAATGTGAGACTACTTGACCAGGCGATCAATAGCAGCGACATCATAATCGTGGCGAGTCCGCTTGGCCTGTGCCCGGACGACCTGCAGAGAGTAGTATCGGCGCGTCCTTCTGGACTCATATTCGACATCTGCAGCATAAAATCACATATAGCGGGCATATTGAGACTCGGAGCAGCCGACGGATTGAAGGTCACGAGCGTCCACCCGATGTTCGGACCAAGTGCACCTTCCGCGAAAGGGATGAACGTGGTAATATGTGACTGCGGATCGAAACGGGCGACCGACGAGGCAAAGGAGATGTTCGGATTCGCGGGAGCGAGGATCACACGGCTTTATCTTGAGGAGCACGATCAGATGATGGCATACATACTCGGCCTATCTCATGTCACTGGCCTGCTGTTCGGTACCACGCTCGCATCCTCTGGAATGTCTTTTGCGCAGCTGCAGAGCGTGCAAGGGCCGTCCTTCGCGAGACTGGCCGCGCTGGCAAAGGATATATCTGGAGAAAGTCGACGCGTGTATCATGACATACAGGCGCTCAACCCCAGGACGAAGGAGATGCTCGACATCATGGAGAGCAGCCTCGGCAAGATCAAGGATGCGGCAATCGAGAAAGAGCACGATGAATTCATCCAGCTAATGCATTCAGTGAAGGAATACACGGAGGGCTGAAACACATGGAGAAGAAGAGGGTAGCAATACTGGGTTCAAGCGGAATGATCGGACAGAGATTCGCTCACATGCTCCACATGCACCCCTATTTCGAGGTGACCGCTTACTGCGCTTCCGATAGATCTGAAGGGAAGACCCTCGCCAACGTGTGGAAGCTCTTCGACATCGACATGGATGAAGATCTGGGAAAGAGTAAGATACAGACGACGGACCCCAAGGGTCTGGCCAAGGAAGGCGTAGAGATGGTATTCAGTGGTCTCCCATCAGAGGTCGCAGGCCCGTTGGAAGATGCGTGCGCCGATGAGGGCATGGCGGTATTCTCGAACGCATCGTCTCATAGGATGGATATTGACACACCCATACTGGTCCCTGAGATCAACCCGGACCACCTGGCATCTATCGAGGCGCAGAGATTGCGAAGAAAGAAAGGAGGGTACATCGTGACGAATGCTAATTGCTCCGTCACCGGTCTCGCTCTCGGTCTGAAGCCCATAGTTGATGCATTCAGGTTCACGGAAGTGTATGTGACAACTTACCAGGCGCTATCAGGAGCAGGCTATCCAGGAGTCCCGTCGATAGACATCTTGAGCAACGTCCTACCGTACATCAAGAATGAGGAGGAGAAGATGTCCTCGGAAGGAAAGAAGGTCCTTGGCGGATACAGCAACGGCAGGTTCGGAGACTCGCCAATCAGCATCGAAGCCAGCTGTGCAAGGGTAGGCACAAGGGATGGACACCTGGAGGCGGTCTTCATCAAGGACAGGAGCATGCCGACCGCGGATAAGATAGCGAAGGCATTCTCCAGCTTCAGGGGGAGGCCGCAGGAGCTGGAGCTCCCGAGCGCGCCCATCCAGCCGATAATCGTCAGGGAGGAGCCCGACCGTCCTCAGCCTATCCTCGATTGCGATGCAGGGATGCCAGAGAGGGCCAAGGGGATGGCAATCAGCATCGGCCGCATCAGGGTCAACAATGACAGATTGAGATTCCTTCTCCTAGTGCACAACACGGTGAGAGGTGGTGCCGGCGGATCGGTCCTGAACGCCGAGCTAGCATTCAGGGAGGGTTTAATCTGAGCGATGGCAAAAAGGCTGGCAAGAAACAGGACTCCCCGAGCAAGAGCCATGCAGAGATAGCCCGGAAGATTGCAGACGGCGACGTCGTCGTCATGACTGCTCAGGAGTTCAAGGAGTTCGTTCGAGCGAACGGGATCAAGAAGGCCGCCAAAGAAGTTGATATAGTCACGACGGGCACGTTCGGAGCAATGTGCTCATCTGGGGCATACCTGAACTTCGGGCATTCGGATCCACCGATCAAGATGCAGAAGATTTGGATAGACGGGATCCCCGCCCAGGCAGGACTCGCAGCGGTCGATGCATACATAGGGGCCACCGCCTTGGACGAGACGAACAACATGATTCATGGCGGGGGACACGTCATCGAGGACCTCGTGCGGGGCAAGGCATTGAGGCTGAGGGCGACCAGCTACGGAACGGACTGTTATCCCAGGAAGGAGATTGACACTTACATCAGCCTCAGGACGATCAATCAGGCGGTCCTGATGAATGTCCGCAACTGCTATCAGAACTATGCCGTTGCCACGAATTCGTCACCGAAGACCATGTACACCTACATGGGGAAACTCTTGCCAGAGTTCGGCAACGCGACATTCAGCAGCGCCGGAGAGATATCCCCTCTGATGAACGACCCATACTACAGAACGATCGGGATAGGTACGAGGATCTTCCTTGGTGGAGGGCAGGGACACGTGATATGGGAAGGCACACAGTTCAATCCAGGAGCGCCCAGGACACCGAACGGAGTGCCTAAGAGACCCGCCGGGAGCCTTGCGGTCCTTGGAGATCTGAAACAGATGACACCAGACTTCCTTAGGGGACTAACACTGAGCAGATACGGCTCTACCCTTGGCATTGGAATCGGGATTCCGATACCGATCCTGGATGAGGAGATGGCAAGATACTGCGCGGTGACGAACGACGACATACAGGCGCCGGTGTTCGACTATGGCCATCAGTCAAGGAACAGGCCTGTCCTCAGGGATGTATCATATGCTGACCTCCGATCAGGAGAGATCACTATCAAAGGAAAGCAGGTCCCGACATCCTCGCTCTCTAGCCTCTACAAGGCGAAGCAGATATCAGAAATCCTCAAGAGCTGGATAATGAAGGGGGAGTTCACGATTCAGGAACCGATCCAGAGATTCCCGATGGACAGGGTCCTGAGGAACCTTGATGTCCGGACGGAGCGGGAGGCGCTGCAATGAAGACCAAAGTCGTCCTCACATTCAGCCCCGAGGCATCCAACCAGCCGATCACACACAACCTGATTGCCGAGCACCATCTGCTCGTCAACATACTCAGAGCGGAGATAGACGAGGTGGGCGGGAAGATGGTCCTTGAGCTGTCGGGAAAGGCGGATGACATCAGAAAGGGCATAGACTACCTCAAGGACAACAGCGTGAGTGTCCGACCCATAAAGGAGGGTGTTAGAAGAGACGATGACGCATGCACGCACTGTGGCATGTGCATCTCGATCTGCCCTACGAAGGCGCTTTCGATCGACCAAAAGTCCGGAAAGGTCAGCTTCAACGAAGAGAAGTGCGTAGCGTGTGGCGTCTGCATCGACGCCTGTCCACCGAGAGCCATGGAGATACTGATCTGATGGGCGCATTCATTCACGCAAAAGTAGAGATAGGAGAGACTGCGGCCACGATCGCAGCCGATGGGCAATATGTGGAAGCTGCCGTGGATGCGATCAAGAGTGCGAGGAAGGACCTCGAACGCATGATACGGAGGGATCGTTTCTTCATGACGACATTCGAGCCATACACTCCGAAAGAGGAGGATGGCTCGGTCATCTCACGGATGTGCGATGCTTCTGCCCGTGCCGGAACCGGGCCCATGTCAACGGTGGCTGGGACGATCGCCCAGGTGGCAATGGAGGCGATGGAGAGCAGAGGTTGCTCACATGGCTGGGTCGATAACGGAGGGGATGTCGCGTTCATACTCGAGAAGCCAGCGACCATGGAGATCTTCTGGGAACCAGGATCTGAATCGGCCGTAGCTATGGAACTCGAACCCACATCCAAGATACTTGGCGTCTGTGCATCGAGTGGAACCCTTGGCCATTCCATCAGCTTCGGGAATGCCGATGCAGCTGTCGCGATGGCGGATTCTGCCATACTCGCAGATGCTTTGGCGACCGCATTGGGCAACCGCGCCACAGACGAGGATACACTCCATGGAGTGTTCGACCAGTTCAAAGGGATGGCCGGATTCATCGGAGGATTCGTCAAATTCAGAGGCTCCATCGCGATGCACGGAAGATTCCCGAAGATCATCGAGGTGGGGCATAATCCCGAGAAGATGACGGTCCACAGCAGGATGGCATCTCCATCGTACATAGGTTGTTGCAGCAGTCATGAGGTGAGACCTTGAAGGTCATGAAATTCGGAGGGACGTGCCTCGGATCCGAGGACGCCTTGGATAGAGTATCCAAAGTGGTGCAGGCGGAGAAAGACTCGAAGATAGTTGTGGTTTCGGCCGCATGCGGAGTGACGAACACGCTCAAGGAGTTCATCTCCAAGTCTAGGCAGGAGAAGGAGATCGATGACCTATTGCTGGCTCTGAGGATGAGGCACATAGACATGCTGCCGAAGACGGAGGGACAGGTCAGGAAGGAGGCGCTCGATCTCATCGAGGAGAAGATGACCAAGCTCGAGAGGCTGTTGTACGGTGTGACATATACCGAAGAGCTCACTCCACGAACCAACGACCTCATACTCAGCTTCGGCGAGAGGCTTTCGGCGATAGTGGTCGCCGCGAGGCTCACGGACGAGGGACTGAACGCGATCGCGATGGAGAGCGACGCCATCGGGTTCATCACCAATGATCATCATGGGAACGCTGTGGCGCTCCTGGACCTATGCGAGAAGAACATGGGTGCCAGCCTGGACAGCGCGATAAGACAGGGAATCACCCCAGTGGTGACCGGGTTTTTCGGAACGACACAGAATGGTCATGTCACAACCGTCGGCAGGAGCGGAACGGATTATTCGGCTGCTGTGATAGCATACGCCACAAATGCGAAACCCATTGAGATTTGGAAGGAAGTTGACGGGTTCATGAGCGCCGACCCGAAACTCGTCAAGGAATCGTTCACAATAGAGTCACTATCATATGAGGAGGCCGCGGAACTCGCATACTTCGGAGCGCAGGTACTGCACGCCCGGGCGGTTCAGCCAGCGCGCTTGAAGGGGATAGAGATAATAATCAAGAATCTCTACTCGCCAGAAGCCCCAGGTACCACGATCGGCAATGGGAAGCAGACGAAGAAGGATGTAATCAAGAGCGTCTCATATGTCCCGAAAGTAGCCACGTTGAAGGTGTACGATACGGGTGCAGGTTACAAATCAGGATTCCTATCAGATATCACCAATTGCCTCGCGAGTGAAGGTGTGAATATATTCTCTGCGACCACTTCCCAGACCTGCGTCGCCGTCCTCATAGACGAGAACCAGATACATCTAGCCAAACGCGCGATCAAGAGCATCATAGGCGGGGTCGGCGAGAGCTTCGAGATAAAACCGGGAGTGGCCCTCGTGTGCACGGTCGGGGAAGGTTTGGGCTACACCGAAGGTGTCGCGGCCAGGGTATTCAAAGCTGTCGCATCCAAGAAGGTGAATGTCGACCTCATCTCGGCGGGAGCATCGACGGTGGCGTATCACTTCACGGTAGACAACAAGGACCTGAAGAAGACAGTGATGGCAATACACAAAGAGTTCTTCACCCCGGTCCAGAATGATGCCGACTAGATTATCTTGACGAAGGTCGAGTTGAAGGCGGCGTTCTGCCCGTACTTCTGCACGAAATCCGTTGTGACGAAGTTGACGTTCTTGCCGCCACACAATTTAGGCCACAGCACGGAATATGTCACCAGGACTCCGGGAAGGACACTGTCAGAGGTCTCGCAGGTGACGGACCATTCGTCGAATTCGTTCTTGAGCGTGATCATAGACCCGCTCTCGATGTTCTCCTCATGGGCATCCTTCTCGCTGATGTATACCACAGGTCTGATGTCTGGCCATCGGAGATGATACTGGGACCTTACGAGGAATTTGTGCACTGGTGAAAGCAGGATGAATGGCTGCGTTCTTCGCACCTCTGCATGAACGGGCAATCCGCCCAACCCCTCAGCTTCTGCGGCAGCGGAAAATAGCTCGATCTTCCGAGTAGGCGTGTTGTAAACCGACCTGTTCGGGACCTTCATCCTCAAGAAACCTTTCTTCGTCAGGTCCTCGAACTTGCCTTCGACGGACTTGCTCTTCGATAACAGCATGCGTGCGACCTTCTCGTCTTCCTCGAAGAGTTCCTTGGTTTGCAGATTCATGATCTTTGCGAGCGACCTGAAAACATCACTGTTGGACCTGGCTTCGCCTATCGGTTCGATCGCTTTCTCGTTTATCGAGAGGTAATTGTGGAGATACGACGTGTGGATATCGAAATGTTCGAAGAAGCTGGTTGCAGGGAGCACGATATCTGCATGGTCCGCCGTGTCGGTCATAAACAGATCATGAACGACGGTGAATATGTCCTTCTTCATGAAGCCGTCTCGCAGCAGTCTCTGGTTGGGCAGCGTTGCCAGCGGATTGGAATTGTATACGAACATCATCTTTACCTTGTTCGACTGGAGGGTACGGCCGATGTCCACCATGTTATGCATCACGCGCATCCGAGTACGGAGTGAGGCGCCCTCCAGATAATCCATGTCGAAATCGCCGAGGTCCGTCGAGTAATAGAATCCGCGGTTCTCACCTATCAAGGCGGGCAGTATGCTGATCGCACGGACCATTTCACCGCCATTCCTATGGCGCTGCATCCCGTATCCAATCATTATGCAGTTTGGTCGGAGGGATACGAAATCTCCGATGAAATCCTCAATCTCTCGAGTCTTAAGGCCGGTAGTCTTGCAGATCTTGGTCATATCATACTTGCTGGCCGCGCCCACTAACCTGTCGAAACCAGTGGTGTTCTGATCCAGGAAGACTTCGTTGCATAACCTGTTCTCGATCAGATGGTTTATGATACCAAGCGCGAGTGCCGCATCAGTGGTCGGTTTGATCTGCAGATGTGTCCCAAGTTCAGTCGTGGCCGATTTCACGGGATCGACGATGTATATCTTCGTGCCGCACTTCTTGGCGCGCTTGAGCATCTCGAATGTATGAGCGCTACTCCATGCAGGGTTCATCCCCCATAGCACAATGAGTCTGCATTTCTCGATCTCATCAGGAAGCATTCCAAGTGTGGAACCGTAGACGATCTCAAGAGCCTTTTCTCCAGCACGAGAGCAGATGGTATGCGACACCCTCGATGCCCCGATGACATTGAAGAATCTGGTCGGAAAATATCTCTGAACCAGGCCCATCGTTCCAGCGTAATCGAATTGGAGAATCGATTCCGGGCCATGCCGGAGAGATATCTCCCGAATATTCTCAGCTATCTCTTTGAGAGCGTCGTTCCAAGTGATCTCCTCGAACTTACCCGCACCTTTCTCGCCGGTTCTTCTGAGAGGATACAGGATCCGCTGTCTCGAGTAGACATATTGTGAGATATTCCGTCCTTTGGGGCACAATAGATCGCCGGTGAACGGATGCTTCTTATTGGGTTCTGTCGAGTGTAACTTTCCATTCCTGACTTTCGTTACGATTGCGCACGTGTCATAACAATCTCTGGGGCAAGTGTTGAAGATGAACAACGGGTGTCCTCCGAGGCACACTCTGAGCGGCTCTGGCAGATAATAGGCTACGACCATTTATACATTGGCGGTTCATTCTCAGAATCATAAATGAGCTCTGGCAGCACGACTAAGACCAACCTTGATCCCTCGACTCAAATCAAGAAGTGGATTTCATCAGGGATGCTTGAAACAAACCACAACACTGCGACGATTGAATACGCCAGCACACCCAAGATACCGAAGATCATGCAATTCCTGCCGACAATGTTGCTATCAGTATCGCTCCGTCCAAGATACAATCCCCCGAATACGATGCCGATTACAGGAATGATGAGAGATACCAGATATAGAAATCCGTGAGAAGTAAATGTCCATGGTTCAGGCTCTATCATGGGGGCATCAAGAATATTGAGACTATACCCACAATAGGGACAGAAAAAAATGTCAGAAGCCACGGATCTACCGCAGGAGCTGCATTGCCGATCATGTTGCCGAACGGTCGGGCCATTAGTCACTAAACGGTCCAAATGAAATCCGCCTTCCGAACCAGCTGACCCATTGATCAATCGAGAACCACCGAATCGACATAGAAACTGGGGTAGTAATATCTGTCGACCAGGTTAGCCGTGAGGATGAAGATTACCGTTTATCCATCCATCAGTTCGCGAGGCAAAGCCTTGTGTTTGAACTCTCGGATATTGTGACGGACCCTTATTGCCGCACCAACATCCATGACCAAACTCACCGCACGAGGTCCCCTATCACCCTATATTCCCCCCAATAAAGGAGAGCGTCCTTCGAATCGTATTGGGTATCCTTCCTCGCAGCGACCACTTCACCGATGAAAAGAGCATGGTCTCCAACATCCACTTCATTCACCTTGACGCACTCGATGTTGACTGGGCATTCTGCGATCAGAGGCGACAATATCTTCTCCGCCTTCTCACGGGTGAGACCAGCCGCATCGAACTTATCCACTTTTCGTCCGGATTTGGAACCACATATCTCGACCGCCTTCAGAAGCCCCTTTGTAGGTATATTGATGGCAAAATCGTCTGAGGCCCTGAGCAGACCATAGCTGTGTCGCTTGGGTCCGATGCCGATTGCCACAAGAGGTGGTTCGAATGAGAAGATGTGGCACATTGCCAATGTGATTATATTGTCCTTAGGTCCGCTCATGCTGCATAGCACGACTGGAAAACCGGAGAAGGCATCTTGTGCCGTCCCAGGCGATACTGGATTCTTCATGCGTCAACCCCCAAGATCAGGGTAGGAGAGACCGTATGAGCACAGATGCCAAGCGGCGAACGCAGGTCTACTCGCCAAGTAGCTTCCTGTAATCATCGGCGGACATGAGATCGCTGAGGTCGTCCTGGTTCCTGAGCTCCACGGCCGCGATCCATCCCTCGCCGTACGGGTCCTTGTTCAACAGCTCAGGAGAATCGACGAGCTTGTCGTTCTTCTCATTGACCGTGCCGCTGACGGGTGAGAAAACCTCTGAGACCGTCTTCACTGATTCGACGTTTCCCAACACATCCCCCTTGCTGACATCTTTGCCAGTGCTCGGGAGCTCAACGAATACTATCTCCGTTAGCTCGGCCTGTGCGTGATCAGTGATACCTATGCGCGCGAGGTTGCCCTCAATCTTCACCCATTCGTGGTTCTTTGTGTATTTGAGATCGGGTTGAACAACTGACATAACTGGCCTCCCGAACCTTACCGCGGGGATTAGCTTATCCGCATTTATAAGTTGTCACGCGTAGCCAGGAAGATGTTTCACGGGTGTCAATCTGGAGGAATTCTCGCTCGGGACATCATTCAGAGCGTCTCCCGGAGCATGACCCTGCAAGGCTCTCAGCGCTTCGAGCCTAGCGGAGTCTGCATTCTTGCGGCAATAGTGTCTCTCGGTGGTTACCGTCGATGTGTGACCCAACATCACCGACACTGTTTCTATGGACGC
>JACZKW010000117.1:0-32248 GCA_014859835.1 Thermoplasmata archaeon
CTAGAACGCTATCTTCTCGCCGGGCACCCTCGGGAAGAGTGAGATATCCCTAACGTGACTC
Source organism: Thermoplasmata archaeon (assembly GCA_014859835.1). GTDB lineage: Archaea > Thermoplasmatota > Thermoplasmata > UBA10834 > UBA10834 > UBA9653. The sequence continues at coordinate 62 of JACZKW010000117.1, forward strand.
TGCCCCGTAAGGAATCTGACCATTCTTTCGATTCCGAGACCGCCTCCGACGGTCTGAGGTATCAGTCCTTGCGTGGCCGCCTCGAGGTATCTCTTATAGGCGTCGATGTTGGTCCTGCGCTCCATCATCTTGCGGATGATCTCCTGGTACTCCCACTCCCTCTCGCCTCCGGAAAGGGCTTCGCCATATCCTTCCGGCCAGAACATATCGTAGTTGTGGTAGTATCCCTTCCGCTCCTTGTCTTCCCTGTCGTAGAACTCGCGTCGGAAGTTCAGGACCCAGAACGGGTCTCTCTCAGTCTCGGACATGACCTTCTCAAAATCATCTCCGTATTTTGCTTTCAGCTCCTCGGATTCGAAGATCTTCAGAGGGAGCTTCGGGACCTCCAGCTTTCTGCCTAGCGCTGTCAGATCATCCGAGCACTCCTTCTTGACGAACTCGAAAACCTTCACGATCATTCCATCGACGAGTTCCTTGAACTCCTTCTTGGTCTTGTCCTTGAGTTCGATATCCACCTGGGTGAACTCGAAAAGGTGTCTTCCTGAGGCCCCGAGTTCGCCCTGCTCAAGCCTCACGTTTGGAGACATTATGTAGATCTTGTCGAAGCCATCGTTCAGAAGCGCGAGCTGCTTGTGCATTATCATGCTCTTCGTGAGGTGCAGTCTCTGTCCGTAGTATTCCACCGATGCATCGAAATGAGGATGGTTGAGGGGGTCGGTCTCCGGGGACAGCATGACCGGCATCGCTTGGACCACGCGGTTCTCGTACATGTAATCGTGAATCGCTTTCAGAGCGGCACTTTGGATTCTGAGTATGTATCCCATCTTGTTCTCTTTCAGGTGCAATACGGTTTCCTGCATGTTCATCATCGACGAATAGACGACAAGTCAATATACTATTTGACATTTACTCTTATTATCACGGAAACAATCCGAAAAAGGGCAATATTCATATAAGAAAACCGTCATATTGACGATTTATGCTTGATGAGAAGGACTCGACGATACTCGAGGAGTTGATGAAAGACTCGAGGAAGACCACCAAGGCAATAGCCCGTGAGTTGGAGATCCCGAGGGCGACGGTCCATGATAGAATTGTCAAGATGGAGCAGAAGGGGGTCATTCGCAGGTACACAGCGCTCCCAGACTATTCCGCACTGAGCCTGGGCGTCTCCGCTTTCATACTCGTTCAATTCGAGGCCGAGAAAGGGCTCTCCCAGAGGGATACGGCCGAAGAGATCGCCACCATCCGAGGCATATACGAGGTACACATGATATCTGGCGAATACGACATGCTCCTCAAAGTGCGTGGTTCGAGCATGGAGGATATCGGCCAGCTGGTCATTGATAGGTTGAGAGAAGTGAGAGGCGTGGCGCGCACGCTTACCTGTGCGTGCTTCACCACGGTAAAGGAATGAGTTTGCGGTCTACTTGCTTCTCTTCTTGAGTAGCTTGTCGACGGTCTCACCGAGCTCTTTTGGAACGGGTTCAACACGGTGCTCTTTGAATATGCGCCTGACTTCCTGCGCGGCGCGGTCGAGCAGTGTCTTCGAACCCCTCTGCGCCCACGAGTCCCATGATGTCCTGTCTGCCAGGGTCGGCATGAAATGTTCCGTCCTGAACTTCTCCACCGTGTGCCTCTGCCCCAGGTAGTCCTTGCCGACTCCCACCTTGTGAATGACATCCAGTGCCAGAGAGTCCTCGTTGACATCGATTCCCCTGGCCATTCGGCTGATCATCTGAGACATCTCCGAGTCGATGACCAACTGTTCCAGCCAGACTGTCCTGCAGTCTTCGAGCAACCCTATGCCGGCGATCATGTCCGCTCCTGCGAGTATCGGTGGTATGGCGCTCGCGAGCTTCTCTGCAGACGCCTGTTGATCCGGTTCTTTGGATGTTGTGACGAAACCGCCTACGAGTGCTGGAAATCCATAGTAGTGCGCCATCTGCGCGTATGCGGCGGACGTCAAGCCATGTTCTGGGCTTCCCCCCGCCCTCGTCGACGCTCTCATGTCCAAATTGGCCATCCCAGCGGCGAATACGAATGATGTGCCAACCTGGTTCAGCTGGAAGATCGTGTTGCCTGCCAGTGCCTCGGCGACCCCAACGGCTACAGATCCTGCAAGGGTAGCCGGGCCTGTCCCCCCTGGTCCAGGCATCACATAGAAGCAGATTGGTATCCCTGCGTTTGCCGCGACGAACCCTGCCTCCAGCCCTTCACCCTCGATCTGAAGCGGCGATGAGCTGGTATGGATCGAAGATATGATCGGTCTCTTCCTAAGCTCGTCTCGTCCTCCGACAGCTGCGGAGGCGAGTTCTATGACATCCTCGACCTCCCATGAGGTCGTATCCGTTGCGATCGTGATGTGTTTCTCTGTATTCTCGAGGGATGCCTGAAGATCGTGAATGTGCCTCGTCCCTTGGGGGACGTCCTGAGAAGTGACGCTGGGCCAGTTTATGCCATGCCCTGAAAGGGCATCGGAGACGAAGGCACTCTTGGCGACATCGGATTTCCGGGACTCCCTCCTCTGTCGTGTCTCGAAATCCATCGCAATGGTACCGTTTCCATCGCTGGCGACGTAGGTGTGCTCACCGTCGAGCCTAGCATCGTGTTTCCGTGTCCTACCATAGAACGTGACTGCCCTGTTGTTCTTCCGGGAGAGTTCCTCCACGAGTCCCTGAGGGAATTTCACGACTGCACTTTTCTTGTCAACATCGCAACCGGCATCCTGCAGCATCTTCTGCGCTTTTTCGCTTCTGACAGCCACACCCGTCACTTCGAGGATCTCCAAGGCTGCGTAGTGGATCATCCGCATGTCGTCTTCGCTCAGGACGTTCCTCTTGCACGATACGGTTATGCAATTCGCCATTTGTCATCCCTCAAGACTCAATCTGTCACAATCGTGTGTTATTCGTTGGAATTGCGATAATCAAAAAGTGATTATCGAGGCCGGGCGGAAAACCGCGCCGACCCTGAATAGGTTTAGTAGGTCTTGGACTCGCCGCCCCACAAGCCCTTCTTGGTGCTCTCGATGATCGAATCGATCTTCTTCTGCTTCTCAGCATCGAGTGGTGGGACCTTGTGGTCCTTGAGGATCGCCTTGACCCTGTCCCTAGCCGCGTCTCTGAGAGACTTCGATCCAGAGGTGGACCATGCATCGTACGAGCGCCTGTCGATGAGCGTCGGCATGAAGTGATCAGACTTGAGGTGATCTACCGTGTGTCTCTGTGCAAGGTAGTTCTTACCCACACCGACCTTCTCGATCACATCGAGCGGGATCGTGTCGTCATCTGCCCACTCGCCGCGTATGAGCCTCTTGATCGCGCCAACGACCTCGTTGTCCATGACGATCTCCTCGTAATGCAGGCAGCTGGAATCCTCCAATAGCCCGACACCGCACATCAGGTCTGCACCAGCGAGCAGCGGACCGACGCAACCAGTGTAGTACTCCAGGACTGACTGGTCACCGGGCACCTTCGCGGTTGCCGATACACCGACGCAGGATGGCATTCCATAGTAGTGCGCTAGCTCGGTCGCCATCGCGGATGAGATGGCGTGTTCCGGGCTTCCGCCGGCTCTGATCGTCGTCCTCATGTCGAGCGGTGCGTTACCCATACCGTATATCACGGCTGCTCCGGGTGTCGCCAGCTGGATCATGGTCAGAGCACTGAGAACCTCAGCGTTGCCCACTGCGAGCGAACCGACGAGCGTTGCCGGGCCTGTCGCACCTGGTTGTGGCATTCCGAAGAAGACGAGCGGCACTCCCGCCTCGGCGAAGTGCAGGCTCGCGTCCATGACTCCTGCATCATGCTGGAGAGGAGCGTATGTACACTGCAGGCACGACGTGATCGGCCTGTTCCTGTACTCCTTCTCGCCACCGGCTGCGACGTAGCCCATCTCGGTCAGGTGCTTCGCATCTGACAGTGTCACACCGGTCTCGTACATGACGTGCTTCTCGGTGTTGTTGAGAGACGCGTCGAGGTCGTGAAGGTGGACGGCAGCCGGGTCCTGGTCAGTCGAGCTGACCATTGGCCAGTGGATATGCACGTTCTCAAGAGCGTCGATGATCCTTGACGAGTTCGCGACATCCTGCTTTGTCGAGCCCCTTCTCTCTCCGGTCTCGAAGTCGACTGTCACTGCACCGTTACCATTCGCCGTTATGTGGCTATGGTTCATGTCCAGTTTCGCATCGTACTTTGGGTTCCTTCCCGCGAGAGTTATGGACGTCTTCTTCTTCACCAGCGCTTCCTCGATCAGATGAGACGGTATCTTAGCGATACGAGTACTCTCATCGACCACACAGCCATTGTCCTTCAATAGCTTCCTGCACGCTGGACTGTCGACCTGCACACCTATCTTCTCGAGTATGTGTAGTGTGCTCCAATGAATCCTATCCAAGTCCTCATCGCTGAGGATCTGGAATCGGATGCCCCTCTTTATTCCGTAGGCCATGGACCTCACCCGACAAGCTTCTTGGCAACATCTACCGCGCTGGAAGCGTCGCCGCTGTATCCCTCGGCTCCGATTTCCCTGGCGTAGACATCGGTGACTGGTGCACCGCCAATCAGTGCCTTGATTGGGATGTTCTTCTGCTTGATTGGTCCGATAACCTCGGCCATTCTGGGCATCGTCGTGGTCATCAGGGCAGACATCGCCACGATCTTGGGCTTCAGCTCCTCCACCTTCTTGGTGAATTCAGTGGATGCCACATTCACTCCAAGGTCGACGACCTCGAATCCGTTCGCGGACAGCATAGTTGCCACGAGGTTCTTGCCGATCTCGTGTATGTCGTCCTGAACTGTGCCGATGACAACCAAGCCCGCACTGGCCCTGTGCTTCCCCGACGGAACTGCGGGTTCAAGCACGGCCAACGCAGCCTTCATGGCCTCTGCGCCCATGACGAGTTCTGGTAGGTAGATCTCTCCCTTGCCGAACCTCTCGCCAACGACCTTTATTCCTTCCGCCAAGCCTTTCTCAATGGCGACGAGCGGGTCGACGCCTTCCGCGAGCGACTTCTTCGCCAGATCGGCAATCGTCTCCATCTCGTAGTTTATCACTGCGTTCTTAAGCCGTGTCACTGCATCTTCCATTGGTTTTACCCCCAATTGGTTTCCTTCCAGAACTTCAGTTCTGATCGGATTTTCCTATTCGGTTTAAGAGCGATTCATCTCCAAGACGAATCCCCTTCTCCGATTGAACCGGCATACTCGATACCATAATTAAGGTTTCTGCTATTTCGAGGCGTTTTCCTGCGAAACGGTATACGTATGTCAATATAATGGCACGATTCCGACTCGTCCGCATGAGTTTGGAGGTCGAGAGCGGACAGTATTTGCGGACGATGGCCGCGCCATCGATGAGCCATCCAGATGTTTCTGACGTTGTGCGCATGAATTACCCAAAACTATTTCTCGGAAAAGGCGTTCACCCCTTTCATAGGAGGAGAGAAATTTGCCTTGTGCAGTTGTGCCAGTTATTGAGCTGAAGGGTACGGCAAAGACCGTGAAGATTGGAGCCACGAAGACTCCGGTTCTGGTGGGCGAGCGGATAAACCCGACCAACCGTAAGGACTTGATCGCCAAACTGAAAGCCGGTGAGTTTGGAGTTCTTGAGATGGAAGCCAAGAGGCAGATCGAGGCGGGCGCGGATATTCTGGACATCAACGTGGGTGTCCCTGGAATAGATGAGAAGCACGCTATGCTCGAAGCCATCAGGATCGTCCAGGAAGCAGTTGATGTTCCTCTCTGGATCGACACATCCGATCCAGCAGTCCTCGAAGTCGCTCTGAAGACGGTGAAGGGTCGAGTTGGAATCAACTCCACCACTGGGGAAGAGAAGAGAATGGACGTGGTCATACCACTCGCAGCCCAGTACGATGCTGCACTGGTCGGACTCTGCATCGACGACGCGGGGATCCCCCAGACCTCCGAGAAGCGTGTGGAGATCGCCAGGAAGATCATCGACCGCGCAGAGCGAGCCGGTCTCGACCGGAAGAACCTGATAATCGATTGCGTCGCCCTTGCGTGCGGAACCAACGACCAGGGTGCCAAGGCCACACTCGATACCATACGCATCGTGACCGAGGAACTGGGCGTGAACACGACACTCGGGCTCAGCAATGTATCATTCGGATTGCCGGACAGGCCCAAGCTCAACGCGGCTTTCATGCTCATGTGCGCTGGGCAGGGCATGACCAGCTTCATCGGCAACCCCCTCGATCCTAACATGCAGCTTGCAACCAAGTCGTCAAAGCTGTTCTGGGGCGAGGACAAGTTCGCGATGGGCTACCTCACATTCTTCAGGAAGATGCAGCAGGCCCAGGCCGCTGCAGCCGAGAAGAAGTGAACCACGCGGATGCGTTTCAAACCCCTTCCAATTCTATCGTTTCAGAAAAACTAGCCGCGGCTAGATGATTGCCCCAACGCGGAGTCTTCTGATGGTTGGCTCTCGATCACACATCAACGTCTTCTCAGCTTCGGGTTGAGCACATCATCGAGGGCATAGCCCACGAGCGAGAACGACAGTATCAGGATGACGATCGCCGCCCCAGGTGGGATGATCCACCACCAGGCTCCCTGTGCCACCGCGCCATTGCTGTATGCCGACTCGAGCATCGACCCCCAGCTGATGACGCTGGGATCGCCAAGTCCGAAGAAGTCCAGGAACGCCTCGGAGAATATCGCGATCGATATGAGCAGGACCGTGTTGGCGAATATGAGCGGCATCGTGTTGGGTAGGATATGCTTCTTGATGATATGTGCGTCGCCTGCGCCTATCGCCTTGGCCCTTTCGATGAATTGTCTCTCCTTGAGCGTGAGCACCTGCGACCTCACAATCCTGGCGGTCGATGGCCAGCTGGTGATCCCAATGACCACGATTACGTAGATGAACTTCTGGTCGAGGACCGTCATCAATACGATCATGAGCGGGAACCACGGGAGCACGAGGAAGAAGTCCGTCAGCCTCATCAGTACCTCGTCAGTGATCCTTCCAAAGTATCCTGCGGCCAGACCTATGGCGGCCCCCAATCCTATCGATATGAGTGTCGCGATGAATCCAACCATGAGTGATGCCCTGGTTCCATAGAGAACATCGCTGTAGACATCCTCTCCCTTGTAATCGGTGCCGAACGGATGTATTAGGTTTGTGTATTGCGAAGGTGACAGACTTGGTGGCAGCGGATTCAGTAGTATAGCTACGCCGTCATCGTCGAACCTATTCTCTTCGAAGTTCACGTATTGATCCGGGTCGGGAACGGTCGATAACCATGGCGCGAACACCGCAACGATCACGAATATTATGAGGACGACGAACCCTGCGAAGCCCAACCTGTTCGCCCGGAACACCTTCCAAATCTTCTTTAGATTCTTGACCTGCATCACGAGCTTCTCTTTGTCAGTTTCCGTTACCAGAGATCCCTCTCTTGAGATCTTCCTGAGGAGTCGAATCGTCACGAACATCGCGGTCAAAGCGACCACGAAGATAACAAACAATGTGCCTGAACCGATATCTGCCATTTCATCATCCTCAGATCTTGACTCTCGGGTCAAGCATAGTGTATATGATGTCCGCAATCAAGTTCGCGATGAGAACCGCCACTGCCATGATCAGGAATAGCGCCTGGAGCAATGGCAGGTCTCGGGCACCGACGGCATCCCATGTGAGTTTGCCAAGCCCTTCGTAGGAGAACACCATCTCGACCATGATCGTACCACCTAGCACCCAGCCGATGCTTATGGCCATGACGGTCACCACAGGCAGCATAGCGTTCTTCATCGCGTGATTCTTCAATATATACTTGTTAGACAACCCCTTCGCTCGCGCGGTGGTTATGTAGTCCTCTGTGAGGACGTCTGTTAGTGAGTTTCTCATTATCAGCGCGAACTCAGCCATTATCTCTAAAGTGAAAGCCATCAGAGGCAATACGAGATGGTATCCTCTGCTTACCAATTTCTCGAACAGATTCATGAAACGATAATCCGGTGGCGTGTCCGTCCATGGAAGATCTCCGTACGCCCCCCTGGTCGGGAACCATTCAAACATTCCTCCGAATACGAGTAGAAGCACGAGCGCGAACAGGAAAGTCGGCATCGAGTAGAATGTGAGGGCGAACGCCATACCGACGGTATCTCCAAGTCGCCCCCTCCTCCAGGCCGCGAACCTTCCTAGGATCACTCCCAAGTATATCGCAAGAATAGTGCCTATTCCTACCAGCACTAGAGTGTTCACGATCCTTGGCTCCAAGAGATAACCGATCGAGGTTCCTGCGTTAAGACTGCCCGTCACTCCGAAGTCCAATCTCAGTGTGTCTGTGACATAGTAGTAGAATTGCATGTACCAAGGATCGTTCAGATGGAACTTATCCCTGATCTCGAACGCAACCTCTTCTGATATCCCCCTTCCTATGAAGGCCCTCGCGGGGTCTCCCGGGAGGATTCGGAATAGGAAGAAGTTGAAAGTAATGATCGCAATTAATGTGATCCCGAGATAGACGAGCTTTCTCATTATGTATGTTCTCATGTCCATTGATTACCACCAACTAGGCACGACACAATTCCTGCCTAGGCCCCCTGCTACCTGTTATCCTCTCCCTTCAGATGTGGCTCGTCTCCAGTCCCTTGCCGATCGGTCTTTAAATGGAAAGAGATGTCCGCGCGGGCGATCGCGCGGACTGTTTGAACGCTACTCTCCAAGCGGACTCTTGCTGTCTTCCCGCTGCTCTTTCTTTCCTCCCTTCTTGCCGCGGAGCATCATGACTGCAAGGAGTATCGCCACGATCGCTACCCCAGCGCCGATGCCTGCATACATGATCCATGCGTCATCGGTCCCAGTATCTTCTGGTGGTGGCTCTTCTCCGTCATCTATGGTCACTGGTTCGATTTCGAACATGAGCTGAGGCCCTGTCCAGAAGTGGTCGAAGCTCAGGCATGGGAGCTCCTCCCAATCTCCCCAGTTCGTGAACTTATCGGTCCTCCAAGCGTATGTCTGATACGGGTAGGCCAAGATGATGTATGCGGCATCGAGGTAGTTGACCCGCTGGCACTCATCGGTGTAGACCTTCCTGTCTTCCTCGTCCATGGTCACCACGGACATCGCATATGCTTCGTTGTACGATGCATTATCGTAGAAGTTGTCATTCCATCCATTGATGGCCCTCCCTGCCTGGCAGAACAGCATGTAATTGGGGTCAGAGTCGGCGCTCCAATACCAGATCATCGTGTCATAACCATAACCATAGACTTCCGTCGAAAGAGTCACCTCATCGACGATATCGATGTTCAGGCCGATACCGACCTCCTTATACACCTGCTGCAGGTATTGGGCGATCTCTTTCTCCTCTGGATATTCCCTACGTATCAACATGTCGAAGATGAGTTCTCTGTCTTCCAGGCACCATCCTTCTTCGTACGCCATGCTGTCGGTGGTCACAGTCCTGTACTCACCACCGTCATATCTGTATCCGGCGTCCTCGAGTATCTGTTCCGCTGCATCCCTATCGAATGCGTAGAACTCATCCTCCGTCGGTTCGTAGTGCCACTTCACGTTCACTGGTGAGATGAGGGTCGTGCCTTCATCGGCGAGTCCCGCGTAGTAGTTGTTAACAATGTATGTCTTGTTCGTCGCGGTCGCCAACGCTTGTCGGACCGCCGGATCGAGTCTGGCCAGGTTGTTACCCGCCTCATTCATGTTTATTCCGATCTCAGTCCAATATTGCGTGCACTTGATCCCATCGAAAGTCTCGACGTTCTGGAGCAACTCATTCTCGACATCTTCCTTTATCGCGAGGTATGTCTGTGGCGGGAACTGAGCTATGTCCAACTTCCCCGTCCTAAGGTCGGTCGCCATCGCCACATCGTCATCATAGAAGTACATGACCAGCTTGTCGAAATTCACATATTTGTCCTTGTCAGGACCCCAGTGGTAATTCGGGTTCTTCACGAGTGTTATATGATCTCCCTCGTTCCATTCGTCATAGATATACTCGGTCCCGGTGAATGGTCCAGTTCCCACGATCGGAATCTCCCCTTCGAAGACCCCCTGCCAATTGAACGCTATATCGGTCGCATCCATGCCTATGAGTTTGTGCTTCGGAAGGATCGGGATGCATATGAGATATGCGTACGCACATGGTGCCGGTTCTTCCGTCGCCCTGTCATAATAGTGTATCCTTATGGTATCCTCGTCGATAGCTTCGGCGTATTGCATGAAGTATGCATATGGCTGGTATGCCCAGAACTCATCGTAATCGAATACATTCAGATTTATTGTGAACACAACATCATCGACTGTAAGAGGCTGTCCGTCGTGCCATTCTGCGTTCTGGGTTATGTCGTACTCCCAGACCGATCCGTACGGTTCGCCAGAAGCAAGGAGTTCTGGATCGTCCTCGGGCACCATCCTCCAGTCCGTGGCGAGATTTCCTTCCGTAACGAAATCATCCTGCACGGTATGCATGGCATCATAGACAAACCCATAGTAGACATAGGCCGCATCGCTCAGGCCCACATTGGGATTGAGGCTGTCAACCATCTGCATGAATCCAACATTGAGAATTACCTCCTCATCCGCTGCCTCAGCGGTTCCGATCATCCCAAAAATGCCTGCCAGAGGCATGGATAGGATCCCTACAATCAGTACAACAACACCCACGGACAAGATTCTTCCGACTGAGTCACCCACTTACTTTCCCCCTTAGTTTCGACTTGCAAGTCTTTCACGATATCCCCATCGACTCGCGAACCACTACTGAAACGTTCCGAGGATCAACGCGCGTGTGGAAACAACTCTTTCCTCCACTGTCCCACACGACAGTCGAATCCCCGCTTCATGCTGTGTCATTAATGAGAATTTTCGTATATGAACATTCCGACCAATCATTGCAAAAATGCGAAGCGATTCGAGTACTGAAACTCATTATCATAATTTGTTTGAAAATGCAGACTCTTATCCGCAATTCGCTGGAATCAGTCACATCGGACATGAACGTCTGCCTATGTCGCCGAGGCATCATTGTCGATTGATTATGTCGTGCTGACAATCGATGGACTGAAGTTGTAGCACTCCTAATCCACCGTGGTCGAAGCAGATGACACGCATTCGATCCTCTAAACGATTTCTTTGAAGTGCATTTCAATATTAGCGGTTGAAACATACGTCGAGCGCTGGCTTTCGGGCCAATCCTCGGAAACATTTTCGTATTGGATTCTATGATTCGAACAATGTTTCAACAGATTATTTATAGCTGGTAAACGGTACAAGATTCGCTCCGATAGTTGAGTTGTTCGTGGGGGAACCAGCAAATGTCTGAAGGGCTATCAACTAGTGAGTCTGCTAGCGAGAATGCTTCACCAGAACCAATCACGCCATCCAAAGGCAAGGGCGGTAGGAAGCTTTGGCTGATGATAGTCGCCATCATCGTGGCGATTCTTCTGCTAAGTACTGTTGCTTATGTTCTGTTGGTGAACGATGATGGTGGTGATGATATTGAAGAGCCTGCCGAGATGGAACTCGTTGTGACCGTATATCCGACGACGCCCGTCGTTGTTGAAGCGGGATCCACAGTCATGCTCTACGTATCATCGGCGCTGCGAAATGTCGATACCGATGAAACGGTGTCGCTTGACGGCAACACGAGTGTTGATTACACGTGGAAGAGGGATCCGATCACAATCGGCTCCTTCGACTTGTCTGGGAACCGATACTGCAACCTGACCGTGAGTGATGCCGGAGGGACGGGGACAATCTCTTGTCTGGTTGAGGTGGATGAACTCAACGCTACTGTATCCAAAGTCATAACAATCAATCCGCCGTATCTCACCAGTGTATCCGTGGTGCCAGTATCAAAGACTCTCACCGTTGATGCTAGTTCTATTTTCACAGCCACAGCTTTTGATTCCGTCGGGGATGCGATGAGCGACTTGGACTTTTCGTGGGAGGCCGAAGGAATGGCTAGTGGCGACTACACATTGAATGCAACAACTGGTAGGAGCGTCACATTCACTGGACTTGCCGAGGGCGTGGCATGGCTGAACGCAACGACCATTGATGGAACACTCAGCGCCACAGGTTCTTCGATGATAACCATAACCTCGGATATTCCGGAAAGGAGTGTCGACTATTACTGGTACGACATGTTCAACGTGCCCTTCGGTGAGTGGTATGACAAGAGGAGCGATGAGATTCCCTGGGATGACAGTTATCCGTATGTCTATGACTGGGTCGATGAATCCCAGGACGGCAATATATGGACCTATTCGAACATGCGCCTCGACATAACCGGAAGGAACATGACGGATGTCAGCATGAATGAGAACCCATTGTTCGTTCCGAACCTCGGAACCACGACCGGTGGGAACGTCGTTCTCGATTGGTACTTCACTTACGGTACGGATGCGGAGTTGGACCTGCTCTCATCGTCTGCTCACGATAATAACGACGGGTGGATCACGATATTCGAGGGAGTCGCGACTCTAGATATGGCAGCCGCGATGTCTGTCCTCGGCATGCCTGCTGACCAATGGAGTAATTTTGATACCTGGTGGGCAGAGAACCAGTCACGAATCAGTGAAGAATGGGGGGACTACATAAACTCCGAGGCAAACGACCGGCTCGACATCTACTGCATGTATGAGTACATGTTCCAGTCGTTCAAGGACAACATCACGGCAGAGCGCGTGGGAGACACGGTGGTCGTGAACCAGCTGATTGTATCATGGGGATTCGAGGCTCTGATGTCTCGATGGCTCCATGATGCATGGATGGACGACACCGAGTACTGGTTCGAGGATTTCTCGATGCATGCGGAGATCGGGCCGGAGATGATGGACATCGATATATCGACCGCCATCGAATATGCCATATATGCGTATGAGACGACGGACGATGGATTGCCCTGTTGGATGTGGGAGGGCTTGCTCGCCGACTACATCACAGCTATGGGTCACCCATCACTGTTCGAAATCTATGAAGCGGAAACATACTTGTGTGCCGCGCCAGGGAGCCCGCTATACGGTCAGGAGATGTTTTACGACTACGTCCCTGGTGCGCTCAACCTGACTGAGGGTGAGACCCTGCGGTTCACATGGCCTGCAGGCGACCAGATGTTCCTGAAGCACGTAAAGCCGGGCGAGTACGAGCTCAATGATTATGCCATGACCGTCGATTATATGGAACCGATGGGGGTCGATTTCCCGGGCCAGATCGATGTCGATACGACTGACCGGACGATAGAGTTCAGAGGTCCGATTGACATGTGGACCTGGTCACGTGATCAGGACCGATCGACATGGCTGGAAACTGAATGGGATCGCATGCTGCTTTTGCCATATGGTATGCCGACTATCGAATTCCGATTGACAGGTCCGGTTGAGCTAACATCGTTCGACGTGTCCGGCTATGCCGACCCGATCGTGGAGGGAGAATCCTCAAGCTTCACCGTGACTGCGTTGGACCAGTTCGACGAACCGTTCCCGAGCTTCGTTGGCACGATAACCTTCTCGTCCTCTGATCCGCTCGCGGTATTGCCGGATGACTTCACATTCGATATCGGCGATTCCGGTACCTACACATTCCCTGCGGGTGAGGTCATCTTCAACACGCCGGGAGAGCAGGAGCTGGTGGTCAACTACACCGATGATATGGACATATCTGGCCTTCAGTTCGGGATCACCGTGACCGAGGCGCCTTACCCGTACGAGCTACGTGTGGAGAATGTGACCACTCCTATGATGGAAGGTGAGTCATCTGGATTCGATGTGATCGTGCTGGATCAATACGGTGCATTGTATCCGACATATACTGGAACGATCGAATTCTCGTCCAATGACAGCGCTGCGGTGTTCTCGCCGACCCAGTACGAGTTCATGCTGATTGACGGAGGCATGAAGACCTTCGCGAGCGATGCTGTGACCTTCATGACTCCAGGTGTGCACGACCTGACTGCGTATGATGTCGATACGCCATCGATATCCGGATCGCAATTGGATATCGTTGTCGAGGAGATTCCGGTACCGCACTTCGTGCTCACAGGTGTCGTGGACCCATCGTATGCCAACGAATCGTTATCAGATCTGACGGTGACGGTGTTGGACCAATGGGACAACCCATACACAACATACGTCGGCATCGTGACCTTCACTTGCACCGACCCGTTGTCTCCGTCTCTGACGAACTATGAGTTCGACATCCTGGACGCTGGTGAGGCATCGTTCCCGACATCAGTTATATTCGGGACTCCTGGGATGCAGACGTTGACCGCGACCGATACGGTTGACGGAACCATCACTGGCTCGGTTACCGTGGAAGTGTTGGCCGAAGCTGTCGCGACGTATCTCGATGTCTATGGCATATCCAACACGGTGACGCAATGGATCAACGAGTCCGTGACGGTGGATGTGTACGATCAATACGACCGCATATTCCCTGGATACGACGGCACTATAAACTTCACTGCGAACGACACCGGCGTGAATTTCCCTGAGAACTACACGTTCGAACCGGCGACGGATCTCGGTAGCCACACATTTGAGGACCTGATGAACTTCACCGAGCTCGGATGGTACGAGGTGACTGCCACGGATACTGGTGACCCGTCTTTGACTGGGTATCAGACCGACATATTCGTTACGGATGTCGGGCCGTACATCGCCTACTTCACCGTGACAGGAATAACCTCTATGTGGGAGGGCAATGTATCTGATGTCTTGGTCACGGCATTCGACCAGTACGATAATGTCTTCAATGACTATGCTGGTACGATAGAGTTCTCTACGGACGCTGCGAGCGGAGAGAGCCTGCCGACAGACTACACATTCGTGCCTGCCACTGACGATGGCGACCACCTGTTCTCGAATGCCGTATCGTTCGATGACCCAGGAACTTTCAGCGTGACGGTCACGGACACGGTGGATACGGGTGCGACGGGCACTCAGAGCGGCATCGTGATTGAGGACCTCCTCCCGAGCACGCTGAAGATCGAAGGGGCGCCCATGGAAGTCGATGTCGGGTCTTCGTTTACATTGACGGTGAGCGTATACCATCAATACGATGAGCTGGATGCGGAGTACACTGGCACGGTCGAATTCGAAAGCAGCGACCTTGACGGCTCTGTGGAGCTGCCATCGGACTATACGTTCGTCATAGGGGACGCGGGAACGCGCACATTCACCGATGAATTCGTTCTGATGACTGCGGGTGCCCAGACCATCGACGCGACGGATACGAGCGATGGCTCGTTGACAGACAGCGCACCTATAACCGTCGTCATACCGCGGTATCGCTCCATGACGTACACGATGTATGACATGTTCGAGGAGCCCTGGGGTGAATGGTGGACGAACGAAGACTGGGGCCGTGAGGTGAGTTACCCTGATAGCTATGTCATAACGAGTGACGAAGGCAACAACACTTTGCTTTACATGCCCGGATACACGGTTGGGACTGGATCGGAGAAACTCTACCAGGGCATGATATTCGCTCCTTACAGATGGGCTATGGAGGGGGAGTACCTGCCAGAGCTTACTGTGACCGACCCTGAGTTCATGCCGGTTCGTGGACCGACGACCGTGACTGGGACGCCATCGGTGTCGATGGATCTATACTTCCAGTACCTGTCCTACGAATGGTGGGATGACTACTGGATACCGACCTGGGGCGACTCTGCGGGCTGGGAAGGTGACGACCTCATCGAAAGTGGCAATGACGGGTACTACCTTGGCACGAACTATTCGATTGTAATGAACAGGCCTGCTGCCGAGGTATGGCTCAACATGCCTCAGACTTCCGATCCCGCAACTTGGTGGGCCACCAACGGAGCGAGCTATAAGAGTGCGTGGCAGGTATGGATCGATGACCAAGGGAACAATGTGTTCGATATCTGGTGTGGGTTCGAATGGCCTTACGTCGATCTTGCGACGATGATGGACATGACAGTTGACGGCGATGGCAACGTCGTCCTATCCATAGGGCATGTCAGCTGGGGATTCGAGATCCTCATGTGCCGCTGGCTCGACGATGCGAACATCTGCACCCATCAACCGTACTGGGAGGACTTCCACATGCAGGTGGAGTATGGCACGGATGATTCGAACATGACTTCGGACGCTGTCTGCCAGTACAGTATGCATGCGGTCAAGGCGAACGGGTCCGTCGATGCCCCTGCATGGGTCTGGGAGCCGATCAGGATCGATTATACGACGCAGCCGGGGCATCCGTCCGAGTATACGCCTTATGTGAACCTGAAGTACACGAGCTGGAACTGCGGAGACGCTTTGCTCGGACAGGAGGTCAAGTACGATACGACTCCTGGATGGCTCGACCTTGGAGAACATGATGCGCTGATATTCCAGCTCCCGATGGGCGAGAAGATCGGATATCAGGGCAAACAGACCACGAACCCATACGGCGACTACGAAGCTCTGATTGTCGATGGAGACAACCAGGGATTCATGGACATACGTGAGGACGGGACCCTTGAACTCGGATACTTCGAGACAAACCCGTCTTCGCCAATAGACCTGATGCCAATGTACGATGACGATGCCAAGACGCTGACGATATCCGGTCCAAAGGACTTCGACAGCGTGCACAGGCTGGATGGATCGCGCTATCACGGAGCTCCATGGATCGAGTTCAACGTGACCGCATCGCCTCCGAAGGCTCTGGCGTTGGTGACGCCGACAGAGATTGTGTCTGGTGAGCAGGCCTCTGCTACTGAAATGTCGTCTTCTGCGGAGGTAGCGTCGCTCACGGTGGTTGCGGTGGCTGCCGCGTTGGCGGTAACAGCGCTGGGAGTCGGCATACGCCGCTACTCGAAGTGAACGGACGTAGAAACCCGGTAAACCTCTTCATTCTTCTTCATTTTTCGATGCGCGTCTAGTGAGAACGCTCATAGGTCCTGCCATGATGTGGTGTTCATTGGCCCGTCCGGGATAAGGCTGAACCATTCACTTGGGCTGATGCCTCTCAGCTGGAAACAATAGGCAGAATCGGGTTCCCAGCTCACTCTTCCCCATGACCTTGTCCTCCACCCAGATCCTTCCCTGGAACTTGTCAGTGAGTGCCCTGCATATGGAGAGACCGAGTCCGGTTCCTGCGACCTTGGAGTCAGTCTTGAGCCGCACGAATCTCTGGAACAGCATGCCCTTCTTCTCATCGGGGATGCCGGGGCCGCTGTCCGAGATGCAAATCTTCCAGCACGGTGCATCACCGTCCAGGATCCTAGTCATGTCGATGTCTATCTCGATCTCGTCGTGGCTGTCGTACTTGATTGCGTTGCTCAGAATGTTGAAGATGAGTTCTTCGACTAGGGCGTTGGCCTTGATGAACGCATGTTCCGGGATGTTTAGTTTGACGCTGACGGTCTTGTCAGGATTCGAGCTGGATATGCCAGAAACGATCTTGCGGATGACATCGCTAAGGTTGACTGGAACGAAATCATTTGGATTCATTATCCCGATCTTCGTGAGCTTCTTGACGTTGTCGATGAGTTTTGCGTTCTTCCTTATCAGATGAAGGGACTTATCGAGGTAGATGTGCAGCTCTTTAGGCAGGTCCTGGCTCTTTGCTGCCATCTCGATGTAGTTCATGGTCGCGAAATTGTAGTTGTTGATATCATGGAACATGAGGTCGTTGAGCAATTCGATCTCCTTATTCGCCTCCTGGAGTTTGGCTACCAACTGGGCGTTGGACAGTGCCACGGATGCCTGCTGCGCGAACAAGAGACCCGCCTCGAGATCACTCTGGGTGAACACCTTTCCACTATCGCGATACAGTTCCAGGACTCCGATCACACCACTGGATCCAATCAACGGTATGGCCATCATGGCATCGTGTTCGAGCGGCATCCCGGGTATGGCTGCAGTCCTGGGGTCGGAATCGACATCGTCCACGAACTCTGCTTTCCCTGATTTCGCGATATATCCGACAATACCTTCATCGAGCCCGCCAGGTGATGCCAATATCTCTTCCTCATATTCGCCGACCACGTAGACCGGTAAGACTATCCTCCTCTGCCAGTCGATAATGTAGAACGAGAGGTCATTGTACGGTACAATCTCCTTGATGAATGATGCAATCGCCGCGTAGATCTGCGCAGTCCCGATTGCCTTCTGCAATTCGACGCCTGATCTGATGAGGGTCTCCTGGAGCCGCATCTGCTTCTCGGTCGAGTTGAACAGGATCGTGCTGTCGATCATGCCCCCCAGAAGGTCTGCGACCATCTGCAGCGCCTCGGCTCTCTCCCAATCGTACTCCCCCTGCCTTGCATGCATCATGCATAAGGTGCCTAATGTCTTGCCTCGCGAGGTCAAGGGCACCGCCATCATCGAACTGACTTTGTCAGTCTCCATTATGCTGAACTCTGAGAACAGCTTTCTGCCGACGTCCTTCTCGACTATGATCGCGTTGCCGCCGAACTTGAGCTTCTCCACGAGACTGCCTTCATATGGAACCTTGCCCAGAGACTTCGCCTTCTTTGGATTGTTAGGATCCGGCACTATGACTTCCACATGCCTGTCCTTGTCTTCCATGACACCAAGAGCGACCCTGTCGAAATCCACGAGCTTCCTGAATTCATCTGCGATGCCGCCCAGGACCGCCTTCACGTCGTTGTTGGCCCCTGCCAACTTCGCAATCCTGTTCAGTATGTCCGATCTGAACGCCTTGTCGCGAAGGTCGCGTTCGACGCCCTTCCGGGTGCTTATGTCCCTCGCAATCCCTGCAATCCCTATCTGGACACCGTTATCGTCGTGGATCATCGACGCTGTGAGGGCGATTATGATGACCGTGCCATCGGCTTTCCGGAATTTGACCTCATAATCATGTATGGGGCTTCCCTGCTCCAGCAATGATACAAGGGCCTTCCATTCCAGCTCTCTATCGACGATGCTCTTGCCAAGGTTCATGGACCTAATCTTGCTCTTGGGGTGGCCTGTGATGGTCGCGAACGCGGGGTTCGAGTAGAGGATCTCTCCAGACTTGCTGCTGACGAAAATGCCATCGAGAATGCTTTCCGCGAGGATATTTTTATCAATCTCTTGGCTGGTCTGCATCTATGCCCCCAAGGGAACTCTCCGATCTCAGTCGGAATGGGCTCTTCCTAACCTACAGGAGTTCAGTCTCATAAAAAAGTTGTGCGCTGATTAACTGCCATGATATTGACCTAGGATTTGGGCGGTGCTTCATTAAACGGATGGATCTGCAACACCGACGCCATCAATAGCAAATGATATCTGGCCGATAGTCCATTCGCACGTGGTATTCATCATGAGCGCGAAGATGCATAAGATCTTCATGACTCGGTGCGATCTGGGGGAATCACGCATGGTCAGTGCGCCTGATTGCAGCAGATGTTCTCATGGGAGTGTCGTCGACAACGGGTCTAGGGTACTATGTGCAGGGATCACCAAGTTCTTCATGGTCCCTTGCTACTTCGACATGAAGGCTTCGGCTTCGATAATCGAATGTGAGCGTTGCCCTCACGGTGAGGTGTCTCAGGACAGGCTGCGAGTGTTCTGCGACGCGATGTGACTTATGCAGCTTCCGGGACCGCATCTTTTCGAACTGGCGAAGCCAAATCAACAGTATTATATAAGGTGTCAAGGCATACTTACGACGGATGGGATGCTCGTATGGTGTCCATGCTTAGCTCAGGCACCAGTTTATCGAACGATGTACTGTTCGGCAACGTCTACCTCGTGGAAGAGCGCCGGCCTAAGCTGAGCTATGAGCTTTTCGAGCATGCCCTGTCGTCGGGCTGCAATGGTATGATAATGACCCGCGAATTCCCCAAGAAGTTGCTCACTGAGAAGGAATTGGACAGCTGCAAACTCATCTGGCTTACCAACCTCGTCGGGGATGGACGGGTGAACCCGACTGCGATAGGCATCCTGATGAGTCAGGTCCGATCTTTCATCGAGAACCAACCCAAATCCGTGGTCATGATCGATGGTCTGGAGTACATGATCTCGCTCAACACCTATGATCGCATGCTCCAGTTCATGCATCAGCTCAGAGATCTCGTCGTCACGAACGAGAGCATCCTTGTCGTGCCTATGGATCCTAGGACGGTGACTGAGAGGGAACTCGCACTCCTTGAACGGAATCTCGAAGTGCTTGTGCCCAGGGTCGATGCAGAGCTCACAGAGGAACCTATGATCAACGCTGCCACGGGGGAAATCAGGCTCCTCAATGTCGGTCACAGATAGCCCACTTTTTAACGACAAATCCTGCATAGGTATGATTTATTCGCACTATTTTGATTCAATCTTTAGAAATCCATCGAACCAGTGGATCAGGTGCTCAACATCCTCAAAGACCGCTATGCTTCCCGCCTCTCTCAATATATCCTCTGGCACATCCCCCGTCATAACGGAGATGAACGGCACGCCTGCGTTCTTAGCGCATTGGGCATCTATGACATGATCTCCTACGAATACCGTCTCATCCTTTTCGATACCAAGTGCGCGAACCAGCCTCAGGTATGCATCTGGGCTCGGTTTCGGCCTCGTCTCCGAGTTTCTGCATTCCAATTCATCGACCATCTCGATGAGGCCTGTCCTCTCAAGGACATTTTCTGCATATTGTCTGCAACCCCTTGTCAGGATGCCTATCCTGACACCCCTCATCTTGAGCATCTTGAGCAGCTCGACCGCTCCTTTGATGGCAATCGTCTGGTTTGCTCTCTCCATCTCCACCTGGTCCATTATGACATCCAGTTCCGCAAGTCTGCTGCTGATCACACTCTCCGGAACCCCAGAAGTCCTCTGATTCTCTTCGAATCTGCCTATGATTGCAATTATGAGCTCGGAGGTGTCGTAATTGTCAAGATCCTCCCCAAAATCGACTATCTTCTCTATGACCAACCTACGGAACTTGCCGAAATCAACCGCCGACTGCACGAGCGTATCGTCGAGATCGAATATCACCGCTCTGGGTGATCTGGTGTCCCTAGGGCTGGAACGATGGGATCCTCCTCTATTCATGAGAACCCCCAATCGGTCGCTGGACATAAAACTCTATGGCCAGATGTTTCCAATCGATGTTATCACTCATGATTCCTGGGGGAAAGGGTATATGAAAGGACATAGCTGATAAGGATTCAAGAGATTGGAAGTGGACCGAATCACGGTTTTCATAATGACCCGGATTCTGCCACTCTCCTCCCCCAACCATTCCCCCAAAGAAACGGGTCTCGGTCCACTTTCGATCTCCGTTCCCCCCCTTCATTAATGTTGACTGGACTGCTATGTGCTACGCGATTCACCATGTGGCGCCTAGTTCAAACGTGTCGATTGAGGGGTCCCAGCGAAGTCCTAAAATAGGTTCACCTTGATTTTCCACCAGCATGGGACATTGGGAACTGAGCCAATTGAAGCTCTTCCAAGAGTCCTGATTGCCCTTGATGGTGTTGGATTTGACTGCGAAGAAGAAGGCCACAAAGACCCCGGCGATGGCGGAGAGTTCGGACCTCACTCGGTTAAAGTCCGAGCTGCTCAAGATGGCAAAGGATGTCAAGGGTCATCTTGGACTTTTCATAAAGCACGTCGAATCCGGTCGGGAAATAACCGTTGATGCGGACAAGACATTCCCTCTGGCCAGCGTTTTCAAGTTGGGTGTGATGGTAGAGACCTTCAGGCAGATTGAGGAAGGATCGATATCTCTTGAGGAACGGATCGAGCTGGAGCCCCGGCATTATTGCATCGGCGAAGGCGTCATGCAATACTTGTCTCCAGGCCTGAAACCGACGGTGGGAGACCTTCTTTCGCTGATGATCATCGCTACGGATAATACTGCTTCCGAGATGCTATGGAAACGGATCGGCATCCAGAGGGTCAACATGCTTATGCGCGAACTCGGCCTAGCCAAGACGTCCATCTACATCCCCTACAGGGAGAGCTTTCTCATGTCCATGGGCTATGGCCCGCTCAAGGACCGAACCATACCCGAGGCTGCGAGGGCATGGTCGGGCATGTCCGATGTCGAAAGGATGAAGACTCTGAACGAGACCGAGCGCGAATCCGCCGGCCTATCCATCGAGGACTTCAGGAACCGATACGCGGGCATATATGGTGTCAGAGCAGAGAAGAAATTCAAGACCCAGAGGGTCTACGACGAGGTCTTTGACAATCTTAGCACGCCCCGGGAGATCGGCATAATACTCGAGAAGATCTTGAAGAACGAGGTCGTCTCGCCGCAGGCCTGTCAGGCAATGCTCAAGCTCCTGATGCGTCAGAAGGATCCGACATCGATGTCCTATCTGCTGTCCCCGGATACCCCAGTCGCACTGAAATCTGGATGGACCGCAGCTTCACTTACAAACGCCGGTATCATATTCATATCCGCGAAATCGCACGTGATCCTCTGCACGTTCTTCAATAAGGTGGAAGAGGGTCATTTCGAGAAGACATTGGACGTCGAGGCCCGGATCGCCCGGGCGGTGTATGATTACTTCTCCCGCATCCGTCCATGATGCTCGTCATGTGAGCACGGTAGTCCCCTTCTCGACCAGGGCAGCCTCCTTATCGGTTAGAGTTATCCTGTCGAGCACGAGTATGAGTCTGGATTTTCTGTATATGATGACATCCTTAAGATGATCGATCACCAATAGCGCCTTTCGGAAATCGTTGTATGTCACGAGGCTCTCGAAACCATCGAGGAGCACGATGGTATTCGAACCGCGCTCTATGAACCTGATGATGGTATCCGTCAATATTCCGAAGTTCGCAGGGTTTATGACGTTCTGGCTCGCGGTAGTCGATAGCCAGAGTGTCGCCGTCTTCTTTAGCCCATATTGCTCTCGAATCGTGTTGGGATGCTTCCTGGCGATGATCAGTCCCTCGAGCCCAGTATCGAGCGCTTCCATCATGATCTCATATGCTCTCTTCCCGTCGCTGCCCCAGACGATATATGTCTTCTTGGCCTCAAGAGTTATTGGTCTCGCATCATCCAACATTCTCTCTGGTTCTGGTGTGATCGACGAGAACCGCTGTCTCGATCGAATGATCATGGCGAATCCCATGGCTACGACCGTGTAGGCGCAGAGGTAAAGGATGTCGGGCAAAGACCCAATCGAATATTCTCCGGATGCGGTCGTGAATGCGTACAGGAGGTCCCCCACCGTCAAGAACAGCATCGATACCGATATTGACAGCCAATAGTCCTCGAGCCGCCCTCGCTTGTAGAGCCAAACCAGGACAATGAGCAGCGTCAGCATGATCGAATCGAGTATGGGGTACATGCTGTACACCACCTTCTCTATGGCAGTGATATCCGTTGATTTCGCAGTGGTGTATACAGTGAATTCGAGCATGACACTCATTGGGATCCAGAAAGCCAACTCTGCCGCCAGAACTGAATTAGGGATTCGTGTCCAGGTCTTTAGGACCGTCGTTGCGAGGACCGATGCAATGATTACATACCCAGCCAACCAGAACGCGTCGGCGAGAGTTACAGGTGGCACGTCATCCATTAATTGATGATATATCGGCCAAGCGATCCATCCCGCCGCAAGGAACGCAAAGGCGATTACGAAGAATACGCCGATTCGTCTGAACGGGGTCTTCCGGTTTGTCCAGTAGAGGCTGAACGATAGAATTGCAGCTAGGACCGAGATCGCGGGGGTGACCACATTGGCCATGAATTCTGCCTGCTCATCATTTGCCCAGAGCAGTGGCATGGACGCTGCGAACACGAGCACCGCTGCGACGAGAAACCATCCTCGAGTTGTCCTCGGGAGCGCGAATCTCAATTCCCTTCCTCTCCTATTGTAAGATGGCGTTTGTCGGTATATTTTGAATCTCTTTCTAAGGCTGGCCTATGATGGGTTCATTGTCGCCTTTTCCAGATGGTCTCCTTGTCCCTGAGCTCGACGGCGAGACCACCCTTTCTGGACATGTCCTTCTTAGCCACGTAGAGCGGGACCACTATGATGTTGAGCTTCTTCCAAACCTCATCCGATAGGCTCGAAGACGCTTCTTTCGCCTGCTGTTCTGTGATTTTGGCATCATCGAAGATCACGGCGACATCGACTTCTTCACCGGGCCCATGTTCTCCTCTTCCGACTGTTCCAAACAGTCTGCATTCTTCCAACCAGTCGTATTTGCTCATCATCATCGAATATGCTCTCGCAGCATCCTTGTGGGGATCCGCGTCTGGAAGGATCTTCAAGGGTCGGAGTTTCTCTCTATCGTCTGTGAGCCTAACCGAGGTGGAATTTCCCACTTTTCTTGTCTTTACCAATCCAAGCCCCTTCAGCTCATCGACCGCTCTCCAAACGGTCATGGTCGGGATTCCGGAAGTCCTTGAGAGTTCGTTGATACTGAACCTGTAGTCGTGATGGGCCCTCAAGGTTCGAATTATCTCTATTCTGCCTTTCTTGGCCAGTATCCTTATGAATTCCCTTGAAATAGTGTTATTCATATCATCAATGGTACGAGTATATCGATTGTGGTATAAGAAATGAATGCATAAGTCACGCCAGTATGAATGAAAAATGAAAACATAAGTTGGGGTTTCGTTCAATCCACGACGGATTCTAGGACGCGAATCTCCCTTTCGGTCGCGTCAACGGCTATCTTGGCATTCAACGGCAGGGGTGCGTTGTACATGCCATGGCCTGAGCAGAGGCCCCATATGGCTGGCCTGTTCACCCCTCCGATCCGCTCCCTGACTATCTCCTCAACGCTGGGGTATGGTTCGTCCGGCTTCCTCATTTCTGAGATCTCGCCCACTATTATCGCCCTGGCGTCCTCGATCTTCTTGCATAATCTAAGCTGTGTCAGGTGGTACTCTATGTGATAATAGGTCTCACCGACCTCTTCCAGGAGCAGGATCTTATCCTTGGTATCGAGCTCGTACTTGCTCCCGAGGATGCCGCACACCAGCGTCAGATTCCCACCGCACAGTCTTCCAGTGGCCTTGCCCTCTCCGATGGTCATCATCATCATGCCCTTTGGCGGGTTCTTGATAACCTGGAGCTCCTCCTGCCCCATCATTACCCTGATAGCCGTCTTCAGATCCTCTGACTGGGTCTTGATGAACTCTTCTCCTTTGGCGGGCCATATATCGACTAGAGGGCCATGGAATGTGACCATTCCGCACAATTGGTTCAGTGCGGCATGGTATGCAGTGATGTCGCTGAATCCCATGAAAACCTTTGGATGGTCCTTGATCATGTCGAAATCGATCATGTCCAGTATTCTCATCGAACCGTAGCCACCGGTCGCGCAGAGCACTCCATCGATGGAATCGTCCTCGAATGCCCAGTTGAAATCATCCGCTCTGGCCTTATCGTCCGCTGCCAGCGTTCTAACGCTGAGCAATTTCCTCGTGGTGTCTCCAAGCTTGACCTTCAGTCCCATCTTCTTTAGCAGGTCCACGCCTATGTGTATTCCGAAGTGGTCCGGGTTGCTAGAAGGCGATATGACTGCCACGGTCGAATCCTTCTTCAGTTTCGGCGGCTTCTGTATCTTCAACTAAACTCCCCCTCGGTTGCGACATTGTCGAAGTGGCATAAAACCCCAACGCATGAGTCTTTATCCTGGAACCTGATGGAAACGTATATTCCGACGGTCATGGATTTGGATTCAGCACTGGAGTGGGTACATGGATAATTCAGAAGTCGCCGCAGTCTTCCATGAGATAGCGGACCTGCTGGAGATCCAAGGTGTCTCGTTCAGGCCCCAGGCTTATAGGAGAGCTGCCCAGAACATAGGGCAGATGGAGGACCCCCTTCTCGATGTCATGAAGGATGGCGAGCTGGAGGAGCTTCCAGGAATAGGCAAGGCCATGGCCAGGACGATTCAGGAGCTCCTTGAAACTGGCGAACTCGAGTATCTCAAGACGCTGAGGGCAGAGGTGCCCTCTGGCCTTCTGGAACTGATACGGATCCCAAATGTCGGCCCAAAAACCGCCATGCTGCTTCACCGGAAACTCGGAATATCGAGCCTCGAGCAATTGAAAAAGGCCATCGATGAACACAGATTGGCAGCTATGAAAGGTCTAGGGGAAAAGACTGAGGAACGCATCCGTCAGGGAATCTCGCTGGTCGAGGCCAGTATCGGAAGGACCCTTCTCGGGGAGGCGCTCCCTATGGCGGAAGCCTATATGGAGCATCTCCGTGGATCGAACGATATGATGATGAGTGTCGCTGGGAGCCTCAGGCGCGGAAAGGATACCGTCGGTGATATCGATATCCTCGTCGGATCCGACGATCCCGCGGCGATCATGGATGCGTTCATTTCCTATCCCTTGGTCGACGCCGTCATCGCTAGTGGAAGCACGAAATCAAGCGTTCGGCTGAAGGGTGGCATGCAGGTCGACATCAGAGCGGTCGAGCCAAGCAGCTACGGTGCCGCCCAGCAGTATTTCACAGGGTCCAAAGAGCACAATGTGGCCCTTCGCAGGATAGGCGTCGAGAAAGGGCTCAAACTGAACGAGTACGGCCTCTTCGAACGAGACAGCGGTCGAGAGGTTGCCAGCGCCACCGAAGAGGACGTCTACAGGGCGTTGGGATTCCCTCTTATCCCGCCCGAACTCAGGGAGGGTTCCGGGGAGATCGAAGCTGCATTGAACGGGGCGCTGCCTGAACTTATCAACGAAGACCAGGTCCTGGGCGACTTTCATGTACACACTGATTGGAGTGATGGCGCGAACACCATAGACGAGATGGTCGCATCTGCGATCGCCAAGGGATACGAGTTCGTCGCGATAACCGATCACAGCCAGAGCCTGAGAATAGCCAACGGACTGACTCCGGAGAGGTTGAATGATCAGGTCCGAAAGGTCCGCGAAGCCGATGAACGTGCCGATGGTCGTATACGCGTGCTTGCTGGAAGCGAGGTCGATATCAAGGTCGATGGTTCCCTGGACTTCCCAGACGATGTCCTCATGGATCTGGATGTTGTGATCGGCTCGGTACATTCTAGATTCCAGATGGACAAGCGTGAGATGACTGCGAGAGTGGTCAATGCCATAGCGTCTGGGATGATCGACATACTTGGTCATCCAACCGGCAGGTTGCTCGGTCAGAGAGCCCCTTATGGGATCGACCTCCCAGCCGTTCTGGACGCAGCCGCCATGAACGGTGTCTGCGTCGAGATAAATTCGTTTCCTGACAGGCTGGACCTGAAGGCTGAAGATTGCAGAGCCGCGAAGGGGCATGGCGTTGTTGTGTCTATCGGAACGGATTCTCATAGCATCGAGCACATGGATTTTATTAGACTCGGTGTCATCACTGCAAGGAGAGGATGGCTGGAGGCGAAGGACGTGCTCAACACATACTCCGCACCTGAAGTCCTCAAGATCTTAAGGAGTCGGAGATAATGGTCGATGACCTGGAGCGTGCGCGATCTCGTATGAGAGAGCTGGTGGACAGCATCTCGTATCATGATGACAGATACTATCTGGAGGATAACCCCGAGATTACTGATTTTGAATACGATCAGCTGTTCGCCGAACTCAAGTCTCTCGAGGTGAAATTTCCAGGTCTCGTCCTCCCTGAATCACCGACTCAACGAGTGTCTGGAAAGCCTCTCGACAGATTCCCTCAGGTTGAACACAGGGCTGCGATGTTGAGCCTGGATAACTGCTATTCCCCCGATGAGCTGCGTGAATTCGATTCCAGGGTCAGAAAGTGGCTGGGGTCTGAATCCGTGGAATATGTGGCTGAGCTCAAGATAGATGGCCTTGGGATAGCGTTGTTGTACGAGGATGGCGTGTTGGTAAGGGGTGCGACTAGGGGCGATGGTCTCATCGGGGAGGATGTGACGTCCAACATCAAGACCATCAGGAGCATACCACTGAGATTGAATCGTGAATCTGGTCTGAGCACGGTCGAGGTCCGTGGGGAGGTCTTCATGCCCATCGCGGGTCTGAACGAGTTGAACCTTACAAGGGAAAAGGCTGGTGAGCCTCCTTTCGCGAACACGAGGAACGCCGCAGCCGGGTCCCTCAGACAGCTGGATCCGAGGATTGCAGCCTCCCGACCCCTGGACGTCTTGCTCTACACTTTCAGCTACAGCACGGAAGTCATTCCATCGACTCAGGACGCGTGTCTCGAATCGATGAGGAACGCAGGCCTGAGGGTGAGTCCTCATACGAGCAAATTCTCTTCTATCGACGATGTCCTTGACCACATAAATGCCTGGGAGAGCAAGCGTGAGAGCCTGGGTTACGATATCGATGGCATCGTCGTGAAGGTCAATTCGCTTTCACAGCAAGAACGGCTCGGTCACACGGCCAAGAATCCTCGATGGGCCATAGCGTACAAGTACCCTCCAAAGCAAAGGGCCACCCGGCTCTTGGACGTGGCTTTCCAGGTGGGACGGACGGGTGCTCTGACCCCTGTCGCATACTTGGACCCCATCGAGATTGGCGGCGTGACCGTCTCTCGTGCCACCCTCCACAATGAGGATGAGATGAAGCGGAAGGGGTTGATGATCGGCGATTTCGTCCTCGTTGAGCGTGCAGGAGAGGTGATTCCCCAAGTGGTGCGTCCACTGGTCGAGAGAAGAACCGGAGAGGAGCGAGAGATCGTCGTACAGAAAGTCTGCCCCATCTGCGGTTCCGATGCCGTCCGTGAGGATGGCGAATCGGTCAGACGGTGTGTGAACGCCTCTTGCCCTGCCCAGGTCAAGGAGAGGCTTGCTCATTTCTGCTCGAGAGGGGCCATGGACATCGAAGGGGCTGGACCTGCGCTGATTGACCAACTTGTCGATGCTGGGCTGGTCAAGGATGTATCGGACCTCTACAATCTGACAGAGCAAGCCCTCCTCTCCCTTGATGGGATTGCGGACAAATCTGCCAGGAATATCATCTCTGCAATAAGGGATTCGACTGATAGGGATTTCGAACGAGTACTATATGCCCTAGGAATCCGACATGTCGGCCGTACTACTGCCGTAGCTCTCACGGATGCTTTCGGGTGCATGGAGTGCCTGCTCTCATCGGACATCGATGGATTGTCCAAGGCTGAAGGGGTGGGTGCGGTCGTCGCCGGTGCTCTGAGGGATTTCTTGGATAACCCTGAGAACGGACACCTGGTCGAGCGGTTGGCGGAAGCTGGGTTGAAGATGGAACGGGCAGGAAAGGTCGAAGGCCCGCTGTCCGGAAAGGTCTTCCTGTTCACGGGAGAATTGAAGGCGATATCCCGTGAGGACGCGGGAGAACTCGTCGAAGCCCTAGGTGGCAGAGTCTCCTCCACAGTGTCCAAGATCACGGATTATGTCGTCATGGGCGAGAACCCAGGCTCCAAGTTGGAGAAGGCGAAGAAGCTCCGGAAGACGATTCTCAGCGAAGACGAGTTCCTCCGAATGGTGGGTAAGTAGTCACTTCCCCCGGCACTTCGCCTGCATATCATAGCTTGCAGTAGCTGATAGCCAGATGCGCCAATTCAAATACTCGAAATTGACACATTAATAGGTGCAGGAAATTGCTAGCGGAGTGAACACGAGATGCACCGAAACGATAGGAGAGAGGGACCCGGGGCACGGACTGCAGCCGGGGCCTTCGAGAATAGCGCTTCGCTCAACACGCAAAGGCGAAAGCGTCAGAGGATCGTTCGGAACCAGGGCCTGAAGTTGCGGGATGTTTCCGATGAGTTCGATCCGAGGAAGACCTCCAGCCCGAGCTTGAATCAGAAGCAAGCGACCCTCTCACCTGAGCTGCTGGTACCTGCATCGGTCTCGGAAGACGAGTGCGTGCAATATCAATGCACCGAGTGCGACATGATGGTGAAGGATTCTGATCCATACTGTCCGTTCTGCGGTGCCATATTCGCAGACGGCCCGCTATCGTCTTCAGAAGAGACCGCGGAAGCGGATGAGAAGCCATCAGACGCCCCTCCGATGATCCGTGAGGAGTTCGTCCGGCCGGAGAAGTTCGACCTGTTCGGCATGATGAAGACGCGGGCCCGGGCACGAGAACTACTCTACCAGGAAGCTCTGAACGGATTTGCTGGTTCGGCTCGGCTTCTCGAGGAGATCGAGCACCTGATCTCAGACATCAGCTCTCTGGGCACGGACACCACGAGGGCACGGAGGCTGATAGGCAATGCATGGGAGGCCTGCAGGGAAGGCAATTGGACGCTGGTCTCTGCCCTTGCGAGACAAACGGAAGAGGTCATGACCCCGAGCATACCCTCGCTGGTGAGGTCCGAACTGGCCAGAGCCAGGGAGTATCTCATGGATGCGAAGGCTGCAGGGGTCGAGGTCTCGGACTATGTCCTGCGGATGAAGGCTGCCATGAATAGCCTGAAGGCCAACGATGTCGACGAGGCGCTCCGGATAACCAAGGAACTGATGGATGTCCTGAGAGAGGACTCGGTCTCCTGGAGGAAAGGTGGATCACCCGCTTCCAGAAACTCCTTACTCTCCATGTTGTGAAATCTCGAGGAAAGAATTCTTATCATTGGAAATGGGTAGTGTGAACGATGCCTTCGGACCATACTTCCATAGACTCTCTGGGCATAGATGTCCTCAAGAAAGCATTGAATCAGAGAGTAGTTATCACGAGGTCCAGGATTGTTCCGAGCAATAGAAACCGAGTCTGGTTCGTCGAGACCGACGTGCGACCCGTAGTAATAAAGCGTTCTTTCTCTGGCCGTTCACCAGTGGAGTTCGAGACGATGCTGTTGGCGAAGAAAGCTGGGATCGATGTGCCCTACCCGCTCTACATGGACAAGCATTATCTCGTCACCGAGTTCATCGCTGGCGAATCATGTGATCTGCTGATAAATCACATGTTCAGCCATGATGCTGCCGGAGGGTTGGGCAGATGGTTCGCGGCATTCCATGAGCGCCTCGAGAGCTTCGGCCGCCCACTGGTGATGGCGGATGCCACCCTTCAGAATTTCATCATGCAAGATGATCGTATATACGGTTTCGATCTCGAAGATGCGTCTCCTGGGGAACCGCTGGACGACTTGGGACAGATGGCTGCCTCCATACTCGGTAGCGAGCCGTTCTTCACACCTATCAAGTTCGACCTATGCTTCACAATGCTCGAAGGATACGAGGACGAGAGTGGCCTGGAATCCCTGGAGAGTGTCAGACCATACGTGGCCAAGCATCTGCGGAATTCCGTCCGGTCGAAGCCTTTCTTCAGGAGACCCTTTGAAAAAGTTGCGCAGACTCTTGAGCGCGGTTGGCCCAGTCTCGCCTAGATGATCATCTACTGCTGGCCTTTGGCAATGCGATGAAGAGTCGATCTCATTCCGATCCTGTCTTCTTATTTCCAGGTTCGCCATGGGCATCCGCCCTTCTCTTCCCCCGGCTCCTGATCTCCTCAAGCTTCTTCGTGATCTCTGAGATGCTGTCGACCTGGTCTCCGATGACCTGTTTCCTGCGTTCGATGGTCTCTCTCATCTTCTCAGTCTTGGACTTCTCGAGCGCTATCTTCTCCATCTCCTCCGCCATATTCTCCCTGCGCTCGTCCATCTCCCGCATCTTCTCCTCGAATGCCTGCTCATTGGTCCTGAGCTGCTCCTCGCGCTCCTCGAAGGTGTCGACCCTCTCCTGGATCATCCGTTCCTTCTCTTCCATCTCCGCCATCCTCCCGGAGACGTGCGTGCGCTCGGCATCGAGCCGTTTCATCTCATCTTCAACTTGGGTCTTGGCATGGTCTACCTCTTGTCCAAGGTTGCTCTCTCGGTCCCCGAGCGCCTGGAGTCTGGAATCGAGTTCCTGTCGAGAGGCCTTCTGCTCCTCCGCCGTCCTATCCATCTCGGCTCTGTCCT
Source organism: Thermoplasmata archaeon (assembly GCA_014859835.1). Lineage (GTDB taxonomy): Archaea > Thermoplasmatota > Thermoplasmata > UBA10834 > UBA10834 > UBA9653. Next base: position 31,794 of record JACZKW010000117.1, read on the forward strand.
CCCCGACCCTCTGCTCGCGTTCCTCGATGAGCTTCTCGCGCTCATCGAAATCGCTCGTCTTCTTGTCTATCTCGGCCTTGAGCGATTGCAGCTCCATCCTCTGTTTGGCGAGTTCGGCGGATTCGGTCTCGAGTTTCGCCCTGAGCTCTTCGGTCTCGCCCTCTCTTGTCGCCAGAGTGCGTTCTTTATCAACTATCGCCGATTCACGGTCCGACATGCTCTGGACGGTCTCCTCCTGACCCGCCAGTGATTCGCCGAGCTTCGTCTCTCTCTTCTGAACATCCTTCTCTCTCTTGTCCAGATCTCTGAGCATAGATTCGATGCGCGTCTCGGACTCCTGAACACCCTCTTCTCTCTCGGTGAGGGCTGCCTGTATCGAGTCGAGTTCCTGGGTCCTCTTCTGGAGGTCCTCGTTCTCCTTACCTATGTTGCCAAGTAGCTTGGATAGTTCAGCC